>UROC01000004.1 GCA_900549345.1 uncultured Collinsella sp. | reverse complement strand
CCAAAGCAAGCATCGCCCAAGCAGCACGCGCCTAAAAGCCCCTCTTCAGTTTCAAAGCAGGGGCGCGTCCGTGGTTATCACATTGCAGCAAGACCATACAGCCGGTGCGCCCCTGTTTTGAAATGCTACCTGCGTACATGAATAATCCCCAGATGGGGATTATTGTCTAAAACACCCCGATGTGCCAAACTGCTCTTATATGTATAAAGATGGCATAAAGGTTATCTGCCCTAGACAGATAACCGGATGTCTAAGGGAGTCCACGTGGCACACAACAAACTGGAGGCAAACCTCCAAGACCAGCACGGACAGAGCGGGCATGGAGCCATTCCCCTTTCTGCTGGTATGTTGCTCGTAACGCTCGGCGTCGTCTATGGCGACATCGGCACGAGCCCTATGTACACCATGAAATCAATCGTCGCCAACAACGGCGGCATCGGTACCGTCAGCGAGGACATGATCCTGGGCGCGCTTTCGCTCGTCATCTGGACCATGACGCTCGTAACCACGGTCAAGTACGTGCTAATCGCCATGAGGGCCGACAACCACAACGAGGGCGGTATCTTCGCCCTGTTCAGTCTCGTGCGCAAAGTGGCGCCGTGGCTGATCCTTCCCGCCATGATCGGCGGTGCGGCGCTGCTTGCCGACGGCATCCTCACCCCCGCCGTCACGGTCACCACAGCCATCGAGGGTCTGCGCACCATCGAGTGGGGCCACGCGCTATTGGGCGACGGCCAGACCAACGTCATCATTATTACCATCATCATTATCTGCGGCCTATTTGCCATGCAGCGCGCCGGCACCTCGTCAATCGGCAAGCTCTTCGGCCCGCTCATGACGCTATGGTTCCTGTTCCTGGCGGGCGCCGGCCTGTTCAACATGCTCGGCAACCTGTCCATCTTGCGCGCACTCAACCCCATCCGCGGCATCATGTTCCTGTTCTCGCCCATCAACCACTCGGGCATCATGGTGCTCGGCTTCGTCTTCCTGTCGACGACCGGCGCCGAGGCGCTCTATTCGGACATGGGTCACGTGGGCAAGGCTAACATTTACGCATCCTGGCCGTTCGTAAAGGCGGCCCTCATCCTTAACTATCTGGGTCAGGGCGCTTGGCTGCTCGCCAACAACTCCAATCCCCAGATGCTCGCGATGGACATCGTCAACCCGTTCTACATGATGCTTCCCGAGCCCCTGCGCCCCTTTGCCATCGTGCTATCGGCCGTAGCGGCCATCATCGCCTCGCAGGCGCTTATCACCGGCTCGTTCTCGCTGGTATCCGAGGCCACGCGTCTCAACCTTATGCCGCATCTGCGCATCCACTACCCCAGCGACACCAAGGGTCAACTCTATATTCCGCTCGTCAACAACATCATGTGGGTCGGCTGTATCTTCATCGTGCTGCTGTTCCAAAACTCCGAGCGCATGGAGAGCGCCTACGGCCTCGCCATCACCGTGACTATGCTCATGACCACGACGCTTTTGACGAGCTATATCGCCGGCATCCTCAAGCACAAGCTGGGCGCCTGCGTCTTTGCCCTGCTTTTTGGCGCCATCGAGCTCTGCTTCTTTGCCTCGTGCCTCACCATGTTCTTTGACGGCGGCTATGTGATGATCTTCCTGGCCTCGCTGCTGTTTGGCCTTATGTACGTGTGGCGCCGCGGCACCGCCATCGAGCGCACGCAGACGATCCTGCTGCCCGTCTCCAAGTACATCGATCAGCTCAACCGCCTGCGCAACGACGAGACCTACCCCGTGCTCGCCGACAATCTGGTGTTCCTCACCAACAGCCCCGACCCGCTCACGCTCGACCGCGACGTGCTCTATTCCATCCTGGACAAGCACCCCAAGCGCGCCAAGGCATATTGGTTCATCAACGTGCACGTTACCGACGAGCCCTATACGCACGAGTATTCCGTCGAGACCTTTGGCACGGACTTTTTGTTCCGCGTGCGCCTGGACCTGGGCTTTAAGGTCAACCAGCGCATCAACGCCTATCTGCGTCAGATCGTTGGCGACTTGATGACATCGGGTGAGCTGCCACCGCAGCATCACACCTACTCCATCTACGAGACACGCGGCAACGTGGGCGACTTCCGTTTTTGCATGCTGCGCAAGATGCTTGCCCCCGAAACGGACATCAACCGCAACGACCACCGCGTGATGGCCATCAAGTACGCCGTCCGCCGCGCCTGCGGAAGCCCGGCACGCTGGTACGGTCTTGAGAACTCGGCGATCATCATCGAGTACGTGCCTCTCTTTGCCCGCATGCGTCCGGCGGTCAAACTCGTACGCACCCATGTGCCGCTCGAGGTCCAGATCGAAGAAGCCGAGGAAATGGAAGTCGATATCTTCTCGGACGACCTGGTCAACGGCAACGAGGCCGGTAGGGACATGAACGTCGATCCCACCGAATTGCTCGAGAGCGTCGCCGATACGCCCGAACAGCAACTGCTCGACGGCCTCGAGAGCGCCCAGCTCAACGACGCCAACTTCTAGCGACGTCGCGCATCAACGACAGCGCCCCTGCACCTCACAGGAGATGCAGGGGCGCTTTGCATTTCAGTAAAGCCCTCGGCTACGAACGACGCGGCTCGGGAACCACAAGCCTATCGGGGCTCGCGCCCTCGGCATCCATCAGGCTCACGTAGCGAATCGACGGATCCTCATACATCGCGTAGTAATAATTGCCTGTGCGCGCGCTAAAGCATCCGGTATAGATAGTCTTCTCGAACTTGCCATCGCCCATCCTGGACGCCCCCTCAATCATCACCACGCCCTCGAGTGAACGGAACATGCGGACGACGTTTTCGGTCTCGCTGTCTTTTTGCGGGTAATTGGCGTTGAGGTACGCTGCCTTTACAAAACGGCTCGGCGAATAGCAGTCGCCGGGAATGCCGCGCATGCCGGCACCGGCTCCATAGGGCTTAAGCTCGGCGCCACGCCACGTCGCCGTCTGCGGAAAATCGCGTGTGGCGGTGATATAAGTGCGTAGGTTTTCCATATGCCACGGGAAGGTGGGCTGATTGGCAAGGGTGTCGACCGGATCGTCGTATACATGCAGGCCGTCAGCCATCATCTCGACCACGATGCTACGCTGGCTGTCGCCGATAATCCAATGGAGCAGCGACACGCCCAGCCCCTCTCCGGCAGATTTGGCGACAATCACCGTGTCGCGCAGCGCGGCCTCGACCTCATCGACCGTCGAGAACGTCGCTGCCACCCACAGGGGAAACTCATAGGCCGCGATATTGGTCTTGCCGTCGACAGGGTCCTCGGCATACTCGGCATAACCCGGGAAATTGAGACCTGCCACGGCGAGGCCCGCATCGTTGCCGCAGTCGAAGAACATAGGGTAGTTCTTGTAATCGATGCACATACCGATCACCGCGTGTGCCGCTGTCGTGTCGTCGATAAACGAATACGGAATGTGAAACCCGCGCGGCATCACGCGAACCTGTTGGCCGTAGTCAAAGCTCCAGTCGAGGTTGCGGCCCAGATACATGTTGCCGGAATTATCGGTAAATCGAATGCTCGTACACATAGCGCCTCCTAGCTTTACGTTCTTGCTAAGTTCATTGTCACCAAACAAAAAGGCGCTAAACACAAAAGCCCGGACATGACAACAATGTCACGCCCGGACCAAAAACGACGAAGTGCGGTGCTGTGGTCGCCCTAGACAAGCTTGCCAAGACAGTGATCGATCATATGCTGGATCATCTGCGCCTCGAAGCCCACAAAGTCCTGCTTGCGCTCGCGCATCTTGCCATCGACGATCTGGTCAAAGGCAACCTTGCACTTGATATAGCGCGTGGACTTGGTGACCCCCTCGTGCGTCAGGCAGCTCTCCTCCATCTTGCTGGCGCCCAGGCCAAACACCAGACGGGGGTTGTAGAGCACGTGGGGCTCGCCGGCGTCGTCCAGGTAGACGCAGACCTTCTTGGTAACGCCAATCTGGTTAGCGGCAAGGCAGCCGGCATCGTCGAGCGACTTGATGGTATCGATCAGGTCCTGAGCAACCGACTCGTCCTCGACGGTCGCAACCTCGCAACGCTGGGACAGGATAGCCTCGTCGTGGCAAAGCTCTTTAATCATACGTTCCTCCATAGGGGTTGTTGTAACCGCTTAAGTATACGGTACCCACACATTTTCATGCGATAAATACCGTCCGTCTGTTACAAAGCGCCGAACATCAACATGCGAGGAACAGCAAGGTTGTAAAGACGATATAGTAAGTGAGTTCGTGTCAATCGGCCTAAACTCGGGGCCGAACAAGGAAAGGGTATGCATGGACGAACTTTTTCACGTCAGTGAGCGCAAGTCCACAATCGGGACCGAACTTCGCGCTGGACTGACAACATTCCTGGCGATGGCCTACATCATCGCCGTCAACCCCGCAGTGCTCTCGGGCGCTGGCATTGATGCGGGAGCGCTCGCCTGCGCCACCTGCCTGGGCGCCGGCATCATGACCATCTGCATGGGCATCTTCGCAAACCGCCCGCTCGCCTGCGCTTCAGGCCTGGGCATCAACGCCATGATCGCGGGCATCACCACCACCATGTGCGGCGGTGACTGGCACGTCGCCATGAGCGTTATCTTCCTCGAGGGTATCGTCATCTTGCTGCTCGTCCTTTGCGGCCTGCGCGAGGCCATCATGGACGCCATCCCCGTGGTCCTGCGCCACGCCATCTCGGTGGGTCTGGGCCTGTTTATCGCCATGATCGGCCTGTGCGACGCCGGCATCATCACCGCTGGCGCCGGTACGCTCGTCGGCCTGGGCGACATCGCCTCCCCCACCTTTATCGTCGGCATCATCTCCATCGTCGTGACGGTTGCCCTGGCTTCCCGCAACGTGCCGGGCTCGCTGCTCATCGGCATCATCGTCGCCGTTATCGCCGGAATCCCGCTGGGCGTCACCCATGCGCCCGAGGGCCTCATCGCACCGCTCGACTTCTCGACCTTCGGCGCCCCGTTTGCCAGCACTGCCGACGGCAACCTTGCCATCGTGAAGGTCCTGACCGACCCGATGCTGCTCGTCGTTGCCTTCTCGCTGCTCATGAGCGACTTCTTCGACACCATGGGCACCGCGATGGCCGTCGCCAAGCAGGGCGAGTTCTTGACCGAGGACGGCAATGTCGAGGACATCCGTCCCATCCTGGTCGTCGACTCCGTGGCCGCTGCTGCCGGTGGCTTTATGGGCGTCTCCTCCATCACCACCTTCGTCGAGTCCACCTCTGGCGCTGCCGACGGTGGCCGCACGGGCCTCACCTCCGTCACCACCGGCGTGCTGTTCATTCTCGCCGCGTTCTTCTCCCCCATCGTCACCATCGTTTCCAGCGCCGCCACCTGCGGTGCTCTGGTCTACGTCGGCTACCTCATGATGAGCGAGGCCTCCGAGATCGACTGGTCCGACGTGTCACAGGGCTTCCCGGCGTTCATGATTGTCGCCGGCGTGCCCTTCACCTACTCCATCTCTGCCGGCATTGGTCTGGGCTTTATCGCCTACGTGGTCGTCGCGCTCTTTAAGGGCGAGGCATCCAAGATCAAGCCGCTCATGTGGATCGCAGCCCTTGCCTTCCTCGTCTACTTCTTTGTAGCGTAACGGCAAAGCTGCCAAAGCAGAACACCAAAGCGCGGAGTCGCATCGAGCGGCTCCGCGCTTTTCTTTTAAAGCCAGGCACCGCACGGACGCGCGATGTATTGCCTCCCAAGTTTTGGACATTTTGCCCTCCAAACGGCACTACCGCCGGCTACATCCTGCAGATATGCTGGGCGTAATCGCATAGGCCCTATGAGGATGGGAGTAACCATGGCCACCTTGTTCACGACCCCCAAGCGCAATGATAAAACCTCAGGAGCCCATTTTGTCGAGCCCGACGTGCACCGTCGCACGCTGCTCGCGCACGGCAGCTGGCGCCGCGTGACGCGCCGCATCGTCTGCGGCCTGGCCTGCGCGCTCACGGTAAGTTCGCTGCTCATGCCGAGCGTCTCGCTCGCGGCGGAGTGGGTGGACGTTGGCGGCGTCCGCCATGAAGCGGCCGCGGGGCCCACGGGAGACGCCGCCGGCACCTGGAGCTGGGACGGCGCCGACGATATGAAGCTCAACGGCTATGACGGCGGTGCGATCAAGGCTGCGGGCAAGCTCAACATTGCCTACGAGGGCAAGAACACCGTGAAAACCGAGCCCGATTACACCGGGGCCGCCATCAAGGCGCAGGATTGCACTAGCCAGAAAGCAGAGTTGAACATAACGAGCTCGAATAGCACGGATGAGCTCAATGTGACAGCCGAGGCCGATGCAATTAAATCAACAGGTGACCTTTCCATTTCTGGCCCAGGCACTGTGAACACCACAAGCACTAATTCCGACGGAATTGAGGCAAAGGGCGATCTCTCTATCACAGGCTCGGGCACCGTGAATGCAACGGGCGGTACCGAAGGCATCCAATCCAAGGGCAAGACCACCATCGATTCCTCTGGTACAGTGATCGCTAAAGGAGGCGAAGGTTACGGCGTCGCCGCGGGCAGTGACCTGATCATCAAAGGCGGTGGCAAGGTAGAAGCAAGCTCGATAGAAGAAGCGGCGATTTGGGCTGACGACAACATCGACATCTCGGGCGGCAGCCAGGTCAAGGCAAACTCCGAGGGAGATCTTGCCGTCAACGCTGAGGGCAGTCTCGCGGTCACGAACGCCTCCCTTGACGCAAGTGGTGTTAAATATGGCGTCTATGCTTGCAAGGGCGCTATACTCGATCACGCGACCGTAACGGTCCGCACAAGCGCGAGCGGCGGCCAGGCCATCGCCCTCATCACTGACGGGGACGACATCGTCATCAAGAATGGTTCCATCGTGGACGCGTTCGCGGAAGGCGAATTCTCGGTTGCAATCTCTACCAGAAACCACCAGCTCAACGACGCGGGCGGACACATCTACATCAGCGACTCCGTTGTTAAGGCTATAGCCCGCTATGTCGAGTCCGGTAGCGACGGCCCTGACCACTACAGCAACGACCAAAGCGGCGAGGTCATCCCTGAGCCTAGGGGTCTGAACATCGGTATCTTCGCCCAGACCAGCGAGGGCATCACGCCCGCGACTATTTCGATCGTCCGCAGCAAGGTCACTGCCGAAGGAGACACGGCGGCGATCTTCGCCCTTGCCATGAGCGCGGACGGCAAGGCAATCGGCACCATCGAAATCGAAGGCTCCACCATCCTGACGCCTGAAGGCGGCAAGGTCATTGACTATCGCAAGCTCCGTGACGGCATCTACGAGGCAGGCCAAGCCATCGGCACGGGCGACGCTGTGATCGACTCCCCCTATAACGAAGCTGTCGCCAAGAGCATGGTCATCGCACCTCCCGAGGTAGCCAAGCCGGAAGACCCCAAGCCCGACGAGACCAAGCCCGCAGAAAGCAAGCCCGCGGAGTCCAAGCAGAACCCCAAGCCTGAGGGCTCAAAGCCGACCAAGGCCGTTGCGGCTTCAATCACGAAAGCCAAGACTACCGGCGTGCTCGCGGCAACCGGCGACACCTCGGGTGCGGCCATCGTGGCAACCGTCCTTGCGGGAACAGCCGCTATCGCCGCAGGCACCATGGCGAGCCGCAAGCGCTCTTAGACGCCTCTGCGCACATGGCAGCTCCCGCGAAGGCTCCGAGTCCCAGCACCGTTTAACAACGCCACCGCCGAGCTCCCCTCCGGCGGTGGCGTTTTCCATATGCGTCCGCAGGGTATGCACGAGATTGTCTTTGGTCTAGCCCAACCTGCATGAGCCGGCGTGCGACAATGGGGGCCGTCGATATCACAACGCCGAGAGAAGCCCGTCATGGAAGCGCATCAAAAGCAGATAACCGTTCATGCACAGCATGCCGAAAGCGCACCAGTCATCTATCTTCCCGTGGTCATGGGCGACGGCACGGAGGTTTATGAACGCTGCCGAGAGCTCGGCTGTCCACCGTTCACCCTTGTCGCCATTGGCGGGCTCGATTGGAATCGCGAGCTGAGTCCCTGGGAATGCGACGGGACCGTGCGCGATGCCGAGCCTTTCGGCGGCCAAGCTGCCGGTTTTCTTGATGAGTTACTGAACCGGATAATCCCAAAGGTCGAATTATCGCTCCCACAGCCACCTGCTTGGCGTGGCATTGCCGGTTATTCGCTGGCGGGTCTCTTTTCGCTTTGGGCCCTCTGGCAAACCGACGCCTTTAGCCGCGCCGCAAGCGCATCGGGGTCGTTGTGGTTTCCCGACTTTGTCGATCGCGCCAGCACGACCCCTTTTGCCGGCAACCCGCAGGCCGTCTATCTGTCACTCGGCAAAAAGGAAACCAAGACGCCCAACCGCATGATGCGGCACGCACTTGACGACACGCGCGCAATGGAAACGTTGCTCGTTGAGCGCGGCATCCTCACAACACTGGAACTCAACCCCGGCAACCACTTTGCCCAAACCGACCTGCGCATGGCGCGTGGCATCCACTGGGTTCTTGCGCACTAAAAAGCCGGCCATGCGCATCGGACGCATGGCCGGCTTTTTAACTGAGTTGGACACAGCTGCTATTCGGCAGACCCTTCGAGTTCCGAGACATCAAACTCAAAGTCATTACCCGGCAGAATCGCATTGAGCACGATACCCACCAGCGAACCCACGGCAAGACCCGAAAGCGAAATCGTCACGCCGCCCAGCTCCAACACGATGGCGCCGGCGGTGCTGTACGCGATGCCGAGCGAAAGCACGAGCACAAGAGCGGCCACCAGCACGTTGCGGTTGTTCTGGAAATCGACCTGGTTCTCAATGAGGTTGCGCACGCCTACGGCACTGATCATGCCGTAGAGTACGAGCGACACGCCGCCGATAACGCATGGCGGCATGGCGGCGATCACGGCAGCGAACTTGGGGCAGAAGGAAAGCACGATGGCGCAGCACGCGGCAATGCGAATCACGCGCGGGTCGAACACGCGCGTCAGAGCGAGCACGCCGGTGTTCTCGCCATACGTGGTGTTGGCCGGAGCGCCAAAGAGCGAAGCCAGGATCGTGGCGAGACCATCGCCGAGCAGCGTGCGATGCAGGCCGGGATCGGCAATGTAGTTACGCTCGCAGGTGGAGCCAATAGCGGAGATATCACCGATATGCTCGATCATGGTTGCAAAGGCCAACGGCATGATGGTGATGATGGCGGTCGTGGCAAGGCCGCTATCGAACTGCGGCCCAAAGAGTGCAAACACGGTGTTGTCCCACACGATGGGAAGACCGACCCACGGCGCGGCGGCAACGCCCGAAAAATCGACCTCACCCAACGCGGCGGCAACGGCATAGCTCACCACGACGCCCAGCAGGATCGGCACGATCTTAACCATGCCGCGACCCCAAATGTTGCAGATCACGATAACGGCAACGGCAATAACAGCCACAAGCCAGTTGGTCTGGCAGTTGGCAATAGCGGAGCTCGCCAGAATCAAGCCGATGGAAATGACGATGGGACCGGTCACCACCGGCGGGAAGAAGCGCATGACGCGCTTGGCGCCAAACGCGCGGAAGAGTGCCGCAAGTACCGGATAGAGTAGACCGGCGCAGGCAACGCCCAGGCAGGCGTAGGGCAAAAGCTCGGCCTCGCAGTTGGGCGCGATGGCGGCATAACCGGCAATAAAGGCAAACGATGAGCCCAAAAATGCCGGCACCTTACCGCGCGACAGGAAGTGGAACAGCAGCGTGCCCAAGCCGGCAAACAAAAGCGTTGCCGAAACCGAG
Organism: uncultured Collinsella sp.; assembly: GCA_900549345.1. Lineage (GTDB taxonomy): Bacteria > Actinomycetota > Coriobacteriia > Coriobacteriales > Coriobacteriaceae > Collinsella. The sequence continues at coordinate 47,203 of UROC01000004.1, read as the reverse complement.
AGACCGGTGAGCACGGGCACCAGCACCGTGGCACCAAACATGGCAAACAGGTGCTGTAGGCCGAGCAAAAACATGCGCGGGCGGCCGAGCGACGATGCGTCGTAGATGGCATCGGTGACGGCGGGCGTCGAAGACTGGGACATGGATGTCCTTTCGAATGGAAGGGCGATCGGGCATATCGGATAACCTGCCCGAACGATACGATCCGAACCATTGTACGCGATGCACCATGTCTCGCACGCGCCGTCACCTGCAAACGTTACCGCTATTTCCAAACGCGCTCGGCAACGCGCTTGACCAGCGCGATCTTTGCCCACTGTTCGTCCTCGGTCAGTTTGTTGCCAATCTCGCAGCTGGCAAAGCCGCACTGGGGCGACAGATACAGGTTCTCGAGCGGAACATACTTTGCGGCCTCGTGAATACGTTCGACGATAACGTCCTCGTCCTCAAGCTCAGCCGCCTTTGTAGTGATCAGTCCCAGCACCACCTTCTTGCCGGGGGCAACGTACTTGAGCGGCTCAAAACCACCGGCGCGGGGTGTGTCGAACTCCAGATAGAACGCATCGACGTTCTCATGTGCGAACAGGTACGGCGCGATGGGGTCGTAGCCGCCCTCAAAAGCATAGGTGGAATGATAGTTGCCGCGGCACACGTGCGTGTTGATGACCAAAGCGTCAGGCTTGCCCGCGATGGCGGCATTGTTGAGTGCCACGCCCAGCTCAGACACCTTTTGCAGGTCAACCGGGCTCATGCCAGTCTTGGACACAAAGTCGGTATCGCAATAGATGCCCCAGGTGCAGTCATCAAATTGGATGTTGCGGCAGCCCGCGGCATACAAGTCGGCAATCACGGTGCGGTATGCTGCGGCAATGGCATCGGCGAGCTCTTCGTCGGTCTTGTAGACGGCGCGTAGACTCTCCTGCTGGCCGTCGCAGCGGTCGAGCGTGACTTCGGAGAACGTCTGGATCGGCGCCGGAATGGTTTGCCGTGCGACCTGGCCCTCTCCCTCAAGCGCCTTGACGAACTTAAAATGCTCGACGAACGGGTGGTTCTCGCCGCTAATGGAACCGGTAACCACGGCGGTGTCGGCGGTAGTCTCCTCATCGTGGAACATGTAGCCCGTGCGCGAGGCGCGGCGCTCAATGCCGTTAAGGCCCCACATAAAATCGAGGTGCCAGTAGCTGCGGCGGAACTCGCCATCGGTGATCGCCTGCAGGCCGGCGGCCTTCTGCTTGGCCACCAAATCGCGAATGGCATCGTCCTCGACGGCCTTAAGGCCGGAAGCGTCGAGTTTACCCGCGACATAGGCGGCACGGGCGTCCTTTACAGCCTGCGGACGAAGAAAGCTGCCGACGATATCGGCGCGAAACGGCGCGTTCGGTTGAATCGAAGTGCTCATAGATATCTCCCTTTGCATTGGTTGCTTTACTGGGACAGAGTATGAGCGCTCATATGACCATCGTAAAATATACGTTTATAACAGTTTGATATAGATGCTTCCTATATCAGTCTGGACTGCCATAAAGAGACTTGAACCGTGCGGAGCACAGCACCCTAGATATGCTGACGAATCGCGTCGATATAGGCCCGACCGTAGCGCGTGAGCGTCGTGTTCTTGCGTGTGATGATGCCAATCTCCATGTACTCGTCCACGTCGAGCGGAATCGAGATAATGCCGGGGCCGTTGAGCTCGTGGCTGATCACGCCCGAACATACCGTGTAGCCGTTGAGGCCCATGGCCAGGTTGAACAACGTCGCGCGGTCGCGCACGCGGATATTCTTGTGGCGCTCAAACGTCGAGGTCAGTTCCTCGGAATAGTAAAACGAGTTATAGCTGCCCTGCTCGTAGGACAAAAACGGGTAGTCTTCCAAGTCCTCGAGCGTCACGCTGGAGCGGTCCGCCAGCGGATGGTCGGCGCAGACGAAGACATGCGGCGTGGCGCAGAAGAGTCCTTCGAACACGAGCTCGTTGGCCACCAGCATGCGCTCGATGACCTCGCGGTTATGCTCGGATAAGTACAGGATGCCCAGTTCGCTTTTCATATGCGCGACATCCTCGATAATCTCGTGGGTCTGCTCCTCGCGCAAGGTAAAGTCGTAGCGCGCGGCATCGAACTCGCGGATCACGTCGACAAACGCGTTGACGGCAAAGGAATAGTGCTGACAGCTTACGCTAAAATGCGGCACCTGTTCGGATGCTCCTTTGTACTTGTCCTCGAGCAGGTCGGCCTGGTCGAGCACCTGGCGCGCGTAACCCAAGAAGGTCTCGCCCTCCTCGGACACAATGACACCCTTGTTGGTGCGCTCAAAGATATGCACACCCATCTCGTTTTCGAGATCGCGAATCGATGCGGTGATCGAAGGCTGCGACACAAAGAGCCGGCGCGAGGCCTCGGTGATGCTGCCGCATTCGGCAACTTTGACGACATATCTGAGCTGCTGAAGCTTCATGGCTTTCTCCCTAGACGTTCGTGACGTCGAAACCCGTCGTGCTCATCTGACGCATAAACGACGGCATCTCCCCCGTCGCGGCGCAGGCGGCAATCTGATGCAGAGCCCCGGCAACCGCATCGTCTGCCGCAGCGCCGATATGCCAGCGCGCGGCAGCCGTGACGGCCTCGTTGGCATTGGCGACTGCAACGGAGTTGGGGACGGCACCGATCATGGGCAGGTCGTTATCGGAATCGCCAAATACGGCCACCTCGTCGGACGTCAGGTCCAAAGCGCGCGCCAGCTCCAGCGCAGCGCAACCCTTGTCCCAACCTGCTGGAAGAATGTCGAACAGGCGCACACGATTGTTGGGAAACACGAGCGAGAGTTCCGGCACCTCGGCGGCAACGCGCTCGCGTAGCTCCGCGAGCTCCTCACGCGAACGAGCACTCCAGATATTCGCCTTGAACACTGGTGCGTCATCGACGACAGGACGGCACGGGGCCTCTTCGCCCTTGAGCCATGCGTTGCCGCCCGACTCCATGGCGCGGCGCACACGCTCGGGGTCGCTCGTTACACAATAGGCATCGTTGCCCCAAAAGTCATCGCCCAGGCTGTAGACCTTCAGATACGTATCGTCGGTCTCTTGCTCCAAGTAGTCAGCCAAGCGCATAAGGGCGGCGTTATCGGTCGCATGCGAGGCTACCACCTCGCCGTCCACAAACATGACCTGGCCGTTGCAAAACGCGCCGGTCGAGAAGCACTCGGCGCGATTGCGGAACATCCAGCCCATCGCGGAGGGCTGGCGACCCGAAACCGGGCCAAAGTGCAGACCCGCCGCCTGCATGGCATGAATGCCCTCGATGGCGTAGTCGCTGGCGCCGTCATGCCCGGCTGGAATCAGCGTATCGTCCATATCGGTCAGCACAAGTTTAATCATAAGGCCCCCTCGGTCATTCTTAATCCCGTCTATTGTACCGACCTGCCAAAAAGAGACAGGTTTATATTGGCAGGTTTTATCTGGGAAAACGCAAAGCCCCAGTTGTTACCTGCCAAAATAAACCTGTCCCTTTTTGGCAGGTGCGCTAGTATAGGGAACAACAGATTCGATGCGGGAGTGCCGGCGGTGCAAACCACAAGGCTGAGAGGGCATGGGGCCCAATCCTTTGAACCTGTCAGTTAATGCTGGCGTAGGGAGCATGCCGCCTTTTTAGGGGCGCTGTCTATGCACAGCGCCCCTTTTCTATGCCAAGGAGGCATGTGCAGTGATCGATTCGGAACAGCTTAAGCAAAACGTGATCAAGGCCGTGGAGGAGATTCACGCCACCAATCCGATGGCAGGCTCCATCACCAACACGGTGACGATTGACTTTGTCGCCAACGCACAGCTCGCCGTGGGCGGATCGGCCGCCATGGTCTATCTGCCCGACGAGGGCGAGGCACTCGTTGCCGGCGGCGGCGCCATCTATCTCAATATGGGTACGCTCTTCCCCATCTACGAGCAGACGATTCCCCGCGCGGCCAAGGCGGCACACGACGCCGGCAAGCCCTGGGTGCTCGATCCGGTTGGCCTGGGCATCGGTAGCCTGCGCACCCAGTTGGTAAACGAACTCAAGCAGTACAAGCCCGCCATCGTGCGCGGCAACGCCTCCGAGATCATCGCGCTCGCCGGCCTGTGGGGTCTTGAGGGTGAGGCGGCCGATCTGAGCCGCGTGCGCGGTGTCGATACCACCGACACGGTAGACGCTGCCCGCGATGCCGCCGTGGCGCTCGCCCGCTACACCGGCGGCGCCGTTGTGGTCTCGGGCGAAGTCGACCTGATTACCGACGGCACAACCGTGGCCAAGTCCCACGGCGGCAGCCCGCTCATGTCCAAGATCACCGGTTGCGGCTGCTCGCAGGGCGGCGTGCTGGCCGTGTATGCCTGCGCCGCCGATCCGTTTACGGCAGCCGTCTGCGGTGCCGCCGTCTACAACGTTGCCGGCACGCGTGCCGCCGCCGTCGCCGATGCCCCGGCAAGCTTTAAGGTCGCCTTTATCGACGAGCTCTACCGCGCGACCGCCCAGGACATTGCCGATAACCGACTCGAGCTCGAGGAGGCATAAGCCATGTCCGAGCCCGCAACCGATGCCGGCATGAACACACTCGTCGCCGTGGCCATCGCCCCATGCGGTACCGGCGATGAGCTGTCCGCCGAGGTCGCCGAGGTCGTGCGTGTCATTCGCGAGAGCGGCCTTCCCAACCGCACCACCTCGATGTTCACCGAGATCGAGGGCGACTGGGACGAGGTCATGCAGGTCGTGCGCGACGCGACCTTTGTGTTGGCGAGCAAGGGCATCCGCACCGAAGTCGTGCTCAAAGCCGATATTCGACCCGGATTTACCGACACCATGACCGGCAAACTCGAGCGCATGGAAGCACAGATCAAAAAGCAGGAGGAAGCACGATGAGCATCCGCGACAACCTTGATATCTCGGCCTATCTGGTACTCGGCCCCGAAAACACGCTCGGGCGCCCCGTGGGCGATGTGGTGGCCCAGGCACTCGATGCCGGCTTTACCTGCATCCAGGTGCGCTCCAAGGTGGCAAGCGCCCGCGAGATCATCGCGCTGACCGGCGGCGCCGCGCAGGCAATCGCACAGGCTGGCAAGACCGGTCAGGTCGCTTTGCTGATCGACGACCGCCTGGACTGCGTACTCGCCGCGCGCGAGCAGGGCATTGCTGTCGACGGCGTGCACGTGGGCCAGAGCGATATTCCCGTCGAGGTCTGCCGCAAACTTTTGGGCCCCGATGCCATCGTGGGCCTTTCGGCCCGTTGCGAGGAGATGCTCGAGTACGTCAAGACCGCCGACATGAGTTTGGTCGACTACCTTGGCATCGGCCCGCTCCACGAGACCGAGACCAAGCGCGACTGCGGACGCGCGGCCGATGGCTCTATCATCACCAAAAGCTTTGAGGACCTGGCCGCACTCCACGCGGCAAGCCCCGTGCCCATCGTGGTGGGCGGCGGCGTAAAGATGGCCGACCTGCCGCAGCTCAAGGCCACCGGCGTCGACGGCTTCTTTGTGGTGAGCGCCGTCTGCAGTGCCGACGACCCCTACGCCGCTGCCAAGGAACTCGTCGACACCTGGCAGCAGGCATAGGCCTATGCCGAGCAGCTGCTCCGCAGCCTCATACCTTCGACAGCGGAAAGCGCATCCCAGTTTGGACGTCCATTCTGGGATGCGCTTTCCATATAGAGGGCCAGCGGAAAACGCATCCCATTCCAAGCGCAAATTTTGGGATGCGGTTTCCGCGACCGCCCCCTCGCGGAAACCGCATCCCAGTCTGAGCGCATATTCCGGGATGCGCTTTCCGTAGCAGCCCTTACCCCGCCAGATACGCTTCCAGCGCGGGCAACGTCGCCTCCGCATCGCGACGGCCGATCTGATAGATGCGTTCGAGTTCCTCGGGCTCGCGGCACAGCGACGGCACCTTCACCGATTCGCTCGGCCGCACCACAAAGATCTCGCCAGCGGCCTCGCGACGCGCCAGGTCGTCGAGCGTGGCGTTATATACCTCGTGCCGGTGCTTAAGCGCCGCAACAAACTCCGGATAGTGACGATACACGCGACGCAGCATAGGCATCACGCTATTGGGCTGCTTTACAAAGCCCGCCGGCTGCGTCAGCACCACCACGTTGCGGTCATAGCCCTGCGCAAACAGCCATGCGCTGGGAATGGAATCGGCAACGCCGCCATCCAGGTACTTGTGCCCCTCAATGGCAACGGGTCGTGTTGCCACGGGAATCGCCGACGACGCCCGGATCCACTCGATATCATGCTCATCACCGTAAGGCAGGTCATGGTAGACGGCCTGCCCCGTCTTAAGATCGGTACATACGCACGTAAACCGCATGGGGCAGGCGCGATATGCCTCCAGATCGATGGGATCGCGCTCGATGGGTACCTCATGATAGGCAAACTCGGCATTGAACATATCGCCGGTTCGCAACCAGCTCGTCACGCTCGCATAGCGCTTGTCGGCGCAATAGGCCTTGTTGTAGCGAATGGCGCGGCCGATCTGGCGCGATTTAAAGTTGTAGCCAAACGCCGCGCCCGCCGAGACACCCACCATATGGTCGCAGGTTAAGCCGTGCTCCATCCATACGTCGAGCACGCCCGCCGTATACATACCGCGGTAGCCGCCTCCCTCGAGCGCAAGCCCCACCGTGGGCGTCGTATCTGGCTGTGCCATGCGACCATCTCCGTTCCTGCGTTTTAAAACGAAACAAGTATACCCGTCAACATATATCGCCTCAGTCGCATTTTCATCGAACATCGTCGCGTTACCGTTTGGCGAATAATGGCGAATAATGGCCGCCCGCAACATGGGCACCCCTGCATAATTCCATACACTTGTTTATACTACTCAGTAGTTATCAGCAACGAACGTCAGCCGACAAATAAACCCAACGACGCAGCAAGGCGGGGGCTTGGAAACACGCGAGGCGTTGAGCAACAACGCGTGTGCACAACGAGCTCGCCCGACGCAATCCGCCCCGACCCCAGAAAGCCGCCTACAGCATGGATACCCCCAGCAATTACACTGAAACGCTCGAAAAGACCGTCCGCGACCTTCTCAAGCGTCAGGAGGATCTGGTCAGGACCGCCTTTACCGACCAGCTTACCGGGCTTGGCAACCGCGGCGGCTTTGCCCGTTCCCTCGAGGAGCTCTGGGAGCAGGACACCCCCGTTACCATGGCGTACATCGATATCGACAATCTCAAGCACTGCAACGACGTCTTTGGCCATGACGAGGGCAACCGCTATATTTTGCAGGTAAGCCTCTATCTCAAGCTGTATATGGAGGTGGACGAAGCGGCGTTTCGTCTGGGAGGCGACGAGTTTGCCATCCTGTCTACGATTGCAACCGAGGACGACCTCGCCGAACGTCTGGAACGCTGCCGAACGGTCCTGCTCAAAAACAACGATGCCGAGATGCCTCACTCGTTTAGCTACGGAGTGGCACACGCCGACCCCGCCCTGGGCGAAGCCCCCAATCGCTTGACGAACGATGCCGACCATCGCATGTACGACTACAAGCTACGTCATGCCGTGCACCTTGATCGACGCAATATCGCACAAGCCCACACCGACGACTTCGAAATAAGCGATCGAATTTTCGACGCCCTTTCGATGCTCAACGAAGGCCGTTATTTCTTTATCGAGAACTTGGACAAACATCGAACCCTTTGGTCACAAGGCGCCTTGCGCGATCTTGGTCTTCCTTCGGAGCATATAGACAACTGTCACGATTATTGGAAAACGCGTGTCCATCCCGATGACCTTGAGGCCTATACCAACGACATCGACCAAATCTATGACGGCTCCAAACATCGTCACGTCATGCAGTACCGCGTGCGCAATGCCGCCGGCGATTACATCCTCGGCCGTGCTCGCGGGTTTCGTATCGACGGCGACGGAAATGTCCCCTCGCTCTATGTCGGCGAGCTCGTCAACCACTCGCTTGCCGAGACCGTCGACGCCGCCACGGGTCTCGGAACGCAGCGCACGCTGATCAACGCTATCGATGCCTGCCGTCGCGACCGTTGCGAGACGGGGCTTATAGCAGTGCGTGTTCGCGGCACGGCAAAGCTCAACGAGCTCTACGGGGCCGAGGCCGTCGACAACATGCTCGCCGAATACGCAGGCCGCATGCTGTCGATTACTCGCGGCAGGAGTCGCGTCTTCCGTTCACGCAACGCCCAGTTCGTCGTGCTTAGCAACAATTTGGATCACGAAGCATTCGAGCAACTGATCCAACATCTCAAAGAGGCCGTTTTCGCTCCCGTTCGAATCGCGGGCGACACTATTACCCCCGTCTGTCTTGTCGTTCCGGCCTTTTACGAGCACCTGACCAATCAAACGGCCGCCGTTTTAGGCGAACTCGACCGTCGCATTCGCACGGCCGGCGGGCTTGTTCCCAACGACAGCCTCCCCATACCCGAGGTGGAGCGCAAAAGCGCCATCGCCGAACGCATCGATCCGCTCACGGGTCTCTATCGACCCAGCGAGTTTATGCGCCGCGCCAACGAATTTCTCGAGACAAGGCGCAACGGCGCCTGGTGTATCGCCACCGTCGATATGGGGCACATGCGACTGTTCAACGAATGGCACGGACAGGCCGAGGGCGACCGCGTACTCGCCGATGTGGGCACGGTTCTCAAGGACATCGAGAATGCCGCCATGGGCGTCGCAGGGTACTGGGGCCAAGACGATTTTTGCGTACTCATCCCCTTTGAACACGACACCGTCCATCAGATCTATAGCCGCATTCGCCAGGCCGTGGCCAAGCATGATGACGGCGTGGGTTTCTGGCCGTCCATGGGCGTCTACCCCATCGACTCCAACGAGGAAATCACCATCGATGCGCAGGCCAAGGCCATGTTTACCAATCGGCGTGCAAAAAACGACTTTAAGGAGCGCATTGCCATTTTCCGCCCCGAGGAGTACGAGCGCGAAATCTCGTTCCACCGCACGCTGACCGAATTCCAGTATGCGCTCTCAAACGGCCGCATTACCTACTACCTGCAGCCCCAGGTCGACATGGAAACCGGCGAGATCACTGGCGCCGAAGCGCTCACGCGCTGGATTGACAAGGACGGCTCCCTCATTTCACCCGTCACCTTTATCCCCGCTCTCGAGGAAAGCGGTTTTGTGGTGACGCTCGACAAATACGTTTGGCAGGGCGTTGCCTCGTGGCTGCGCGGGCGCATCGATCGAGGGCTTCGCGTGGTTCCGATCTCGCTCAACGTGTCGCGCGTGGATATCCTTGCCTGCGACGTTGCCGAGCATATGGGGGCACTCGCCGACCAATACAATCTGCCGCCCGAGCTCATGCGCATCGAGATCACCGAGACGGCTTATACGGGAGAGTCCGAAGCTGTGGATAAGCTGACGGCCGACCTGCACAACCGCGGCTTCTCGACCTACATGGACGATTTTGGCACCGGCCAGTCCACGCTCGCGATGCTCAAGAACGTCAACGTCGACGTCATCAAGCTCGACCGCACGTTTGTGCCCGTCGACGGCGATCAAGGCCGTAGTGTGCAAATCATTTCATCAATGCTCGAGATGGCACAGTCGCTCCATCTGCCCGTTGTGATCGAAGGCATCGAGACAAATGAGCAGGCAGACATGCTACGCCAAATGGGCGCCCGCTACGCTCAGGGCTTCCTCTACTACCGTCCCATGCAGGCGGAGGGTTTTGAGGCATTGCTCGATGGTGGCGACAGCAACCAATACGCTCGTGCGCAAACGCCACCGTCGAGGGAGCGCTTGTTCCCATGAGCTAACTAATACCCCAATCTAAACCGAATTGGGAGTAAGATACAAACCATTGTTCCATCCAAGGAGGCAATCCATCATGAACGAGTCGTATCGCCTGGGCGAGCAATCAATCATCGCTCATCTTCAGCGACTTGCGAACGGGACCTCAACCGCCGAGCTCGATGTTGCCGCGCTGCCCCCGGAGCTGTGCGCCATCGGCGAGCAGCTACAGAAGACATTTGCCATCCTGCAGCAAGAACGCGAGCTGCTTGAGCGCGGCGCCTATATCGACTCGCTCACCAATCTTGGCAACCGTGGCGGACTCGACCGCCATGTCGATCAGCTCTGGCGCAAAGGCACCCCCTTCACCTGTGCCTATATCGATATCGACCGCCTTAAGCATTGCAACGATAAGTTTGGCCACACCGAGGGCAATCGCTACATCCTGAGCATCTGCCGCGCACTCACCGAGACAATGGAGCACGATGAGTTGCTGTTCCGTATCGGTGGAGACGAATTTGTACTTATATCCCCCACGACAGACGAAGCCGAACTCGAGCAGCGCCTGGAGCGGACGCGTGCCAATCTTATCGAGGCAACATCAGGCGACAAGGCGCCCATGATCGCCAGCTTTAGCTTTGGCTGCTCGCGCGTCGACCCGCTTGCAGGCGATACGCGTCGCCAGATGACAAAGGACGCCGACCGCAAAATGTATCGCTACAAGCTCATGTACCGTGTGCAACAACCGGAAGAAGGCGATGCGCCGCAACGCCCGGTCACCGAACAACCCCCCCCTGCAACGACCGAGTGTTCCAAGCGATCTCCATGAGCTCCGAGACACGCTATCCGTTCATCATTAACCTCGACACCGGCGAATCGCAATGGTCGGTTAATGCCGTGCGCGATTTTGACCTACCCTCCCAGCATCCCTACAACTCGCTCGATATATGGCTTGCCCGTGTTCACCCCGAGGACCGCGACAACGTACGTGCCGAGCTCGATATGGTGGTAAACGGCACGTGGCACTTCCACTGCATGCAGTATCGCGTCATGAATACCGCCGGAAAATACGCGCTTTGCGACTGCACAGGTTACCGCCTGGACGGCACCGATACCGAGCCCAACATGTATGTGGGCATTGTCACCAACCGAAGCTTGGCAGATACGACCGATTCCGTGACCGGTCTGGGCGATATCCACGCCCTGGTCAACGCCATTGGCGAGATGCGTCGCGTGGCACGAAACGCGGGCTTGATCGCCATTAAAATCGACGAAATCGCCAAGGTCAATGCCCGCTTTGGCTTTGATGCAGGCGACCGCGTTTTGGCAGAAAGCGCCGCCTGCCTCATGGATTGCTCGCGCGGCAAGGGTCGTCTGTTCCGCTCGACCGGACCGATGTTCGTGGCGCTCTTTGACGAGCTTGATCCCGAAGAGACCGACGCGGTTGCAGACGAAATCGAACGGTTCTTGGGATCGCCCGTGCTCCTCGGCTCATTTGAATATCAGCCGCCCCTTCGCGTGGCGACGCTTCATCTGGACGCCGTCGACCGACAGCCCGTTTCCATTTTGAACGAACTTAATGCGCTGATTAAAGAGGCGCCACAGGTACCGGGCACCAAGCTGGACTAGCGTTATGGGGCGCATGATGGTTAATTTCCGATCTCGGGCGAACACATTGGGCAAATAGGCCGTACCCGCAGTTAGCCGAACGCCCCCCCGCAGTCCCTAGCGGGCCCGGGGGCACCGTTTCGATACTCTTGGTTTACTTTGCCTGATGCAAATAAGTGCTCAACAAGATAGAACCTATCCCCCGCCACGGATATGCCCTCGAGTAAATCTGTTAAGCCAAGCCTATCAAATTCTATTGACAATTGGCTGCATTGGTCCATTTTGTCGTCCAGCCACTTCCGCTGGCTATCGCCTCATAAACACAAACCTAACGAGCCGCACGAACGACAAAGAGGCCAAGCTGAACAGAAGTAGAACCAAAACTTCAAAAACGCTGGTATTCCAATCGCGTACCCAGCCCTCTACCGCCCACAAGAAAAACAGCAGCCCCATCCATAACGTCACAGAAGAAATCAGCTTTGCGTAGGGGCGTATATCAATCTCGCTCTCCCTTTTTGTGACATCATATCCAGCAATTGAGCAGAGCCATCTTCCTCTTCGGTATTGGATTGAAAGGACAATCAAGGCAATCGAAGTCATCAAGCAAACAGCATCCTCTGTTTCCATAGAGTTTCCTTTGCTTTCCATCCTAGTTACGCATTCACAATCGAATCAAACCAAGTATGAATTACTCGATAGCAACCGCCTTAGTATAAACCATAGCCGCCGCAGCAGCCCGCCTTCTAAGACCTCAGAGTTCGCCATCGAAGGCGACCTGCCCAGACTCCTCACAATCGGCTTGCATGAGGCCCCGAGCTCCAACATACTCTGGACCGTGTCCCTCTCGTACCTGGTGAGCGAGCCCGCCGTTGGCCCTCGGGGCCGGCTTCCCGGCCCCGAGAAACACTCGGATGAAGCTACCGATCGAGACGGGGCGCATGATGGGCGGTCGCTGGAATCGCGCCCCACGCCATCTGCCCGCTCGTGCGATAATCCTCCGCAGAAGTCACCGACAGCAGAGGGAGTTTGTGATGAAGGTTCTTTTGGTCAATGGCAGCCCCAAGGCAAACGGCAACACCGACCGCGCACTCGCCGAGATTGCCGAGCAGCTCAACGCAGAGGGCATTGAGACGCAGGTGTTTCAGCTGGGCGCCAAGCCTATTCGCGATTGCATCGGGTGCGGCCAGTGCGGCAAGCTCGATTGCCGCTGCACCTTTGACGACGATATGGTCAACGAGCTGATTGCCGCTGCCGAGCAGGCAGACGGCTTTGTCTTTGGTTCGCCCGTCTACTACGCGCATCCCAGCGGACGCATCCTCTCTGCCCTCGACCGTGCATTCTATGCTGGCAGCAAGGCCTTTGCGCACAAGCCGGGCGCCGCTGTCGCCGTTGCCCGTCGCGGTGGCACGTCGACCACCTTCGATGTGCTCAACAAATACTTCACCATCAACCAGATGCCCGTGGTGGCATCCACCTACTGGAACAACGTCTTTGGCGCCATGCCGGGCGAGGCCGCCCAGGACGCCGAAGGCCTTGCCACCATGCGAAACATCGGCAAAAACATGGCCTGGCTCCTACGTTGCATCGAGGCGGGAAAGGCCGCCGGCATCGAAGCCCCCCAGGCCGATCGCGCTAGGACCAACTTCATCAGGTAGAACGGCGGAACATAGATATGAATATTCAAATTTTCGGGACTAAGAAGTCCTTCGATACCAAGAAGGCCCAGCGCTATTTTAAGGAGCGACGCATTAAGGTGCAGTTTATCGACCTTAAGGAAAGGGAGATGAGCAAGGGCGAGCTCACGAGCGTGATGCAGGCGGTCGGCGGCATCGACAAGCTGCTCAACCCCAAAGCCAAGGACGAGGAGACGCTCGCACTCATCCAGCACCTCACCCCCAGCCAGCGCTTTGATAAGCTGCTCGAGAACCAGCAGGTTCTGGCCGAGCCCATCGTGCGCAACGGCAAGAAGGCCACCGTCGGTTATTGCCCCGATGTGTGGGGAGCCTGGGAGTAGCCTGTGTTATTTGCCGGCGCGTGGGTATAAGAGCAGGCGTTTGGCATAAGATTTAACTGTAAGCCATGTCTAACAAAGGAGGGCACATGCCCAACAGACCCGTGAAGATCATCATGCTTACCGGATACCTCGGTGCCGGCAAGACCACGCTGCTCAACCACATCCTCGCTAACGACGGCGGCATCCGCGCCGCCGTGATCGTCAACGATATCGGCGAGATCAACGTCGACGCCAGCCTTATCGCCGACGGCGGCCTTTCCGAGACCGACGACCTCATCCCGCTCACCAACGGCTGCATCTGCTGCACGCTTTCGGACGATCTGGCCAACCAGCTGCAGGGCATCGCCGATTCGGGCAAGTTCGACTACATCATCATCGAGGCCTCGGGTATTTGCGAGCCCATCCCCATCGCCTACACCATCTCGAGCTTCTGCGACGAGGCCAAGGTGGGCGGCGAGCCCAAGCTCGCGCTCGACAACATCGTGGCCGTGGTCGACTGCGCCCGCATGTACGACGAGTTCAACGGCGGTCGCGACCTGCTAGCCGAGGATATCGACGAGGACGACATCGAGAGCCTGCTCATCCAGCAGATCGAGTTTTGCTCCACGCTGATTCTTAATAAGACTGACACCGTCACCCCCGAGCAGATCGCAGAGCTTAAGGCCATCGTGCGCAGCCTGCAGAAGGACGCCGTGATTGTCGAGGCTCAAAACGGCGAGGTCCCCATGGAGGAGCTGCTCGACACCGGCCGCTTCGACTTTATGCGCGCCTACAACTCCGCCGCCTGGATCGAGGCCATGGAGCATCCCGAGGAGCACGACGACCCCGAGGTGCTCGAGTACGACATCGAGACCTTTGTGTACTCGCGCCGCAAGCCGTTTGACCTGCAGAAGTTCACCGATTTTGTTGAGCAAGAGTGGCCCGACGAGGTCATCCGCGTCAAGGGTCCGCTGTGGCAGACCGGCGATCCGGACATGTGCTACATGTTCGAGCAGGCCGGCCACCAGATGCGCCTGATGGAGAACGGTCTGTTTGTCGATTCGGCGCCCGAGGGCGAGAAGCAGAAGATCATCGACGAGAACCCCGAGATCATGCAGATTTGGGACGACGAGACGGGCGACCGCATGACGAGCCTGTGCATCATCGGCCGTCACATGGACAAGGACGCGCTCATCGCCTCCCTCGATGCCTGTCTGACCGACTGGCACCGCGCCTAGGCTATCGAAGCGAGCATTTTCTGCCACGTAACCGCCAAACCACCACGAAGGTGCCTGTCCCCTTCGTGGTGGTTTTTCGTTCTGAGCCAAGGAGATTCATGTTCAATATCGTGCTGTATGCGCCCGAGATTCCGGCCAATACGGGCAATATCGGCCGTACCTGCGTGGTCACCGGTACCCGCCTGCACCTGGTGGAGCCGCTGGGCTTTTCGCTCGACGACAAGACGGTGCGTCGCGCCGGCCTGGGCTACTGGCAAAACTTGGACGTGACGACCTATGCCGGCTGGGAGGATTTCCTTACGTGCAACGGCCTCTCCCCCGCCGATGAACGCCTGCATCTGCTGACCAAAAAGGCGCGCCGCATCTATGCGCAAAGTACCTACCGCGACGGTGACTTTTTGGTCTTTGGCAGCGAGAGCTCGGGGATTCCCGAGTCACTGCTTGCCGCGGCGCCCGAGCGCTGCGAGCGCATCCCCATGTTGCGCGATTGCGACTCGCTCGAAAACGCCGACGCCTGGGAGGCCCACGAGGAGTCGCTCGGGCATACCGAGGACAGCCACGAAGCCATCCTTCGACAGGATATCTGCGGCAACTTCGTCGACCCGGACGACTACCGCATCAGCGCTCTCAACCTCTCCAACAGCGCCGCCATCGTCCTCTACGAGGCCCTGCGCCAAACAGGCTTTCCGGGAATGTGACAAAGGAACTGTCCCTTTGTCACATTCGGTTATAGGTAGCGGCCGGTGATGCTTGCGGGGCAGGCCACGATGTCGCCCGGCGTGCCGGCGCAGACGATTTGCCCGCCCGCGTCACCGCCGCCCGGGCCCATGTCGATCACGTAATCGGCGTTACGGATAAGGTCGAGGTCGTGTTCGATCACGATAACCGTGGCGCCCTTGGCAACAAGGCCATCAAACACACTCAGCAACACCTGAACATCGAGCGGATGCAGGCCGATCGTGGGCTCGTCGAATACGAATACGGCATCGTCCTGCACGCGGCCCATCTCGCTCGCAAGCTTAAGGCGCTGCGCCTCGCCGCCCGAAAGCGCCGGCGTGGGCTCACCAAGCGTGAGATAACCCAAGCCCAGGTCGCGCAAGGTCTGTAAACGCACCTGAACCTTCTTGAGTCCGACGGTCGCGTCGAGGGCCTCATCCACGCTCATATCCATAAGTTGCGGCAACGTCGGCAAGCTCCCGTCCTTGCCCTCGCGATGAATATGCGAAGCCGCGTCTGCATAACGCGAGCCGCGACATGCAGGACAGACGATCTCGACATCGGGCAAAAACTGCACGTCAAGTGATATCGAGCCCGTGCCATCGCACGTGGGGCAACGCAAAGCGCCAGTGTTGTAGCTAAAGGCACCCGCTTTATATCCTGCCGCCTTGGCCTCGGGCGTACGGGCGAAGGCGCGGCGCAGCTCATCATGGATGTCGGCATAGGTCGCCACCGTCGAGCGTACGTTGGCGCCAATGGGCGTGGCGTCAATCAGGTTGGCGCGCGCAATACCCTCGGCATCGACCCAACGCACGTGCCCTGGCAGGCGCTCGCCGACTGCCTGCGCCTTGAGTGCTGGGATGAGCGTCTCGAGCACCAGCGTCGTCTTGCCCGAACCCGAAACGCCCGTTACCGCGACAAGGCGGCCGCGCGGGATATCGACTTCGAGCGGTTTGACGGTATGGATGGCACCGGTCGCCATGCGGATATGGCCTTGGTCGAACAGTTCGTCGTCAGTCACTTGCGGGCGCAGACGCTTGGGGTCCGAGCGCAAGAACGGCGCGATGCGGCTACCCTGCGATTGCTCGACCTCACATACCGTACCGGCGGCGATTACATGACCGCCGTCTGCTCCGGCAACGGGGCCCATCTCGACCAGATAGTCGGCTTCTGCCAGCACGCGCGTATCGTGGTCGACAACAACCACGGTGTTGCCGTCGTCCACCAGATCGCGCATCACGCCTACCAGGCCGTCGACGTTCGCGGGATGCAAGCCAATCGAAGGCTCGTCCAGCACATACAGCACGCCCGTCGATCGGTTGCGCACCACGCGGGCAAGCTGCACGCGCTGGCGCTCGCCCGTCGACAGCGTGGCACCGGCGCGGTCGAGGGAAAGGTAATCGAGCCCCAGGTCAACCAGGCGACGCGCCGTGCTCAAAAACGAATCGCAGATATCCGTCGCCATGGGCCGCATCTCGGTCGGCAAGGATGCGGGCACTCCGCGCACCCACTCAATCGCCTCGCCCAGCGTCATGGCTGCCGCCTGCGCCAGATTGATACCGCGCACCTGGGGCTGGCGCGCGGCGTCGGAAAGACGCGTACCGCCGCAATCGCGACACGGCCCCTCGCACAAAAAGCGTGCCACGCGTTTAAGCCCCTTGTCGTCCTTAACCTTGGCGAGCGCATTCTCGACGGTATAGACGGCGTTGTAATAGGTAAAGTCGAGCGGCGTGGCGCCCTCGCCATTTTTGGGAACGTAGAGAATGTGCTTCTTAACCGCCGGACCATGGAACACGATGTCGCGCTCTTGAGGCGTGAGCTGGCTAAACGGCACGTCGGTGCGCACGCCCATCTCGCCGGCCACCTGCTTCATCAGATCCCACATGAGCGTGCCCCAGGGAAGCACCGCGCCCTCGTTGATTGTCTTTGACTCGTCGGGCACCAGGCTCTCCTCGTCCACCTCGCGCATGACGCCGGTACCGCCACAGGTGGGGCATGCACCGCCGCTATTGAAAGCCAAATCCTCGGCACTCGGCGCGTAGAACTCGCGGCCGCATGTCGAACACGTGAGCGACAGGCCTGCGGCCACGTTAAGACTCGGCTCCACACGCGCCCCGCAATGCGGGCACACGTGATGGGCGCAGCGGCTAAAGAGCAGGCGCAGGCTGTTGTTGAGCTCGGTCATGGTGCCAAAGGTCGATCGCACGCCCGGCACGCTGGGGCGCTGATGCAATGCGAGCGCCGCCGGCACGTGCAGTACCTCGTCCACCTGAGCGTGTTCGGCCTGCGTCAGCCGACGGCGGGTATAGGTGCTGAGCGCCTCCAGGTAACGGCGCGAGCCCTCGGCATAGAGCACTCCCAGCGCCAGCGAGCTCTTGCCCGAACCTGACACGCCGGCAATGCCCACGAGCCTTCCCAGCGGAATATCGATATCGATGTCCTTGAGGTTATGGACACGTGCGCCACGTACCTCGATAGCGCTTGGTTGTTGCGACACCGTCATCGCTTCCCTTCCTGTTGATTGGATGTGACAAAGGGGCTGTCCCTTTTTCACATCACTCGTGCCATAAAATACGGTCGCGAATGTACGCGCCCAGCATGGGCACGGTAAACCGGACGAGGCCGTATCCGGCAGCCTCGATGACGCGCTCGCGAATCAGGCTTGCGCGATATTTACTCGCCCAGCTCTGAGTGCGATCGCAGCGCTCAATGATATCCGCCATGCGCGTCAGCTTGCCCTCGTCAACCGCCATGGCCTCGATAAAAAGGCGCTGTGGGGTGCGCAGCCCGTAATACAGAGGTGCGTCAACCGCTTCGTAGAACTCAAAGATGGCATCCGCATGGCCATCCTCGACATCGCGCCTTTCAATGACTTGCGAGCCACGCCGGACAGCAGACCGCCACATGTAATATCCCACCAGCTGAACCATATAGGGATGCCCCATGCTCTTGCGCGCCGCAAGGTCCGCCGTCTCCGCATCAACGCAAAGACCGGCACACTCGACCGTCTGGATATACGAATCGCGCACCTTGGGCAAAGAAATCGTCCCCAACGTACGCTGCTGGGCACGTCGCAAAAACGTCACGCTCGGCTCTTCGAGCAGATCGTCAACCATGCTGGGCAAGCCGGCAAAGACCAGCGCAAGACCGCGCTGGTCGCTATCGGGCAAGCCCGTGGCATCCTGGTCTCCGAGCACCTGCTGATAGAGAACGGCAAGAGCCGCCAGTTCCTCGATAGACGCAGGTTGAGCCTCGTCAATCGCAAACAGAATACCCTTGCCTGGACCGAGTTTCTTGAGACGTTCGTTGACCAGCCCTCGCAACGTCTCGCCCTTTGCCCGCGCCGCCTCAACCGACATCCGTCCAAACGATGGGCCAAACTCCATTGACGTCACAACGGGCTTATTCGAGCGGAGTGCGTCGGCCAAGCGGTCGCATAAACCAAGCGAAGCGGAATCGGAGACAACCGCCCATCCGTGCTCATTGGCTAGACGTTGCAGCTCCCTCAGGAGAACCGTCTTGCCGCAGCCGCGGTTTCCCGTAATGAGCATGAGCCTACCCGGCGCTCCGGCGCCGTTATCGAGCCCTTCCTCGAAATCTTCGATGACCGACTCGCGACCGATGAGTATCGGAGGCCGCTTGCCAGCCGTGGGCTTAAAGGGATTTGGATTCATGTCGGCCTCCTCGGATTGGCAAACCCTGGTAATAGTTATACCAACTTATACCAAGTTATACCAATAGCCTGTGACAAAGGGACTGTCCCTTTGTCACATGTGGCCGAAAAATTCTGCGTCGGCGGGGCGATAGGGGCGGAAGGTGGTGGGGTCGATCTTTACGTGCGCCGCGGTGGGTGCGTCGTACCATTTGACCGTATAGCCGGCGCCGTGGGCGCAAAAGACCGAGTCGGGCGTATTGGGCAGATCGGCCTCGGGCTCATAGGCGGCCGCCTCGATGACGCGCTCGGCGTCGTGGCAGAGCGCATAACCAGCGAACTCTAGGTACAGATGCCCACGACCACTCGTGTAGGCAGCCACCTCCAGCGCGTAATCCTGCACCTCGGATGCCGGCACGCGACCCACAAGCTTCGCCCGGTCTCCCGCCATCGTCGGCGGCTTGTACTCGGCGCCCATGCGCGTGGCATCCGAGAGCGCCCGGCCCACGCACTCCCCCGGCACCTCGAGCTCAAAGTGATACCACGGCTCCAGCAGCACGGCTGCGCCGACCTCACGCGCCTGCATCAAACCCTGGCGAATCGCGCGGTACGTGGCCTGGCGAAAATCGCCGCCCTCGGTGTGTTTGGCATGCGCGCGGCCGCCCGTAAGCGTAATGCGCACATCGGTGATGGGCGAGCCGGTCAGCGCGCCCAGGTGATCGCGCTCCATGGCGTTGGTGAGTGCCAAACGCTGCCAGTTAAGATCGAGCTCGTCGGTCGAGGTCACGGTGCCAAACTGCACGCCCGAACCCGCTGGCAACGGCTCCAGGCGCAAATGCACCTCGGCATAGTGGCGCAGCGGCTCAAAGTGGCCCACGCCCTCGACCGGCTGCGAAATAGTCTCCTTATAGAGAATGCCGCCAGACTCAAACTCAACCGAAAGGCCAAAGCGATCGACCAACACCCGCTGTACGACCTCGAGTTGCACGGCGCCCATCAACTGCAAATGAATCTGCTCGAGATGCGTATTCCAGCTTACGCCGAGCATAGGATCTTCATCCGCCAGCTCAGTCAATGCTTTGAACACCGTGTGGACGTCGTGTTCGCCCGGAAGCACCGTATAGGTGAGAACTGGCGCAATGACGGGCGCATCGCACGCGGGTTCCGCGCCCAAGGCGTCCCCTGGGCGAACGTGCGCAAGACCCGTCACGGCACAAATACCGCCAGCGGCAACTTCTTGGGCAAGCTCATACTTCTCGCCGTTATAGATGCGGACCTGATCGACCTTCTGCTCCCATGCCTCGGCGCCGGAACGTCCGTCAATCATCTGTTTGGCATGCAGCGTGCCGCCGGTCACTTTAACCCAAGCCAAGCGCTCGCCACGATCCCCGCGGCTGATGCGATAGACGCGCGCGGCAAACTCCGGGAGCCACGCCTGTTCGCGCATCAGCGCGCATATGCCATCCAGCAGCTCGTCCACGCCTTGGTCCTTGAGAGCCGAGCCGGCAAAGCAGGGAAATAGCTTGCGCTCGGCAACCATGCGCGACAGCGTTGCAACAGAAAGCTCACCCGCCTCAAGAAACTCCTCGAGCGCCGCCTCGTCCAACGCAGCAGCGTCCTCCTGAACGGCGCCGCCCGCCAGCAGTTCGCCGGCATCAAGGCAGCCCTCGGAAAGACGCTGCCCAAGTTGTGCCAGCAAAGCATCGAGACCGGGATGCTCCAAATCGATTTTGTTGATGAAGATAAACGTCGGAATGTCATAGCGCGCAAGCAGGCGCCACAGGGTTTCGGTGTGCCCCTGCACGCCATCGTTGGCGCCCACAACCAAAATCGCGTAGTCGAGTGCGCGCAATGTGCGCTCCGCCTCGGCAGAAAAATCGACATGCCCCGGCGCATCAACGAGCATGACGTGGGTATCGCCATGGTCGAGCACGGCCTGCGACGAGAAGATCGTAATGCCGCGCTCGCGCTCGATCGTGTTAGTGTCCAGATGCGAATCGCCATCGTCCACGCGGCCGCGCTTGCGAATGCGACCCGCGTTGAACAACATGGCCTCGGCCAGCGTGGTCTTGCCGGCATCGACATGCGCCAAGATTCCAACGACCGCTTGCTTCGACATGGCTCTCCTCTTATCGCAAGCCCATCGCACGCGGCAACGGGCGCTCTCGTTCCACACTGGATGATACAATTTACGGGCCGGCGGGCGAAGCGGGCCCTATCCCCCGACCGAGCTCATCGCCCCGCGTTGCCGCGCGGCGATTTTCGTAGGTTCGCGCCTTGCGAAAGCCGGCACCTCCCCTTTTTGTCTGCCCGGGTTCATCTGGGGCGGTAACAATGCGAGTCCCACAACGACGCGTTTTACCAAAAATGGCCCCACTCGGGGCCATTTTTTATTTGAGCTGGGTGATGATACGTGCCTTGGCTCCTACGCCTCGCGCAGCCAATCAAACGCGACACGCGCCGTGCCGTCGGACACATAGACGATACCGACACGCTCGAACCCCGCCTTGGCGATGGCGCCCTGCATGGGCAAGTTGTCCTCGTGCGTGTCAATACGCAGATGGTCGGCGCATTCCTTGGCAAAGGCAAACATCGCCGCCGCGATACCGTGCACGGTGCCGTCGGATGCCACGCGATGCAGCACGGCATACGGAGTGTCGCTGCGCCATTGCCCGTCCTCAATGACGTCATAGCACTCGTCCGGGCCCGGCAAAAAGGCAAACGTCGCCACCACGCGGCCATCGACTTCGCACACGTAACTGCCACCAGCGGCAATATCGGCAGCCAACTGCTCGGCCGAAGGCGTGCCCTCGGGCCACTGCGTGGCGTTACCATGCGCGCGCATAAAGGCGCGGGCCGCGTCATAGATAGCCATGACGGCGGGAATGTCGGTATCGAGGGTTTTTCTGATCATCACGCGGCGACCTCACGTTTATTGGTATCACTTTGATTGAGCAATGATACCAACGTTTGGAGAGGGGCGCGAAGCAGATGGGGAGCAAAAAGCGAGCCGCCTGGTCAAAAGCCAAAAGCGAGTTTTTGGGCGCTGCCACGGGCGGCGATATGAGCGACCTGTTTGCACACGAAGACGAGCGCCGCGACGCCCTGGACGCCGAGCGCGATGAAGCCTGGCGCTACAAGTCGTGCGAACGCAAAAACCGTTACGACACACGCGCCGAGGCCGAGGCCGTTATGGCCGACTGCGAAAACCGCGGGCGGCGCGGCCTTGCCTGCTACAAATGCGAATACTGCGGCGGATGGCATCTGACGTCGCACCCCTGGAAATAGGTCCCGCATCGGCACGGCGCTGACGAAGCGCCGGCCATCGCACGCAAGCTACGGGCGCGGCGGCACCAAGACATCGTAGCGAACGGCCTTGCCCGCCAGCTGATAGCTCGGCTTAACGCCGGCAAGCAGCGGCCCCTTCACCGGACGCTTGATAACGACCTTGCGCGGCCGCACCGCAAGCGCGGCTTCGATCAGTGCCCTCTCATCGGCGCACGGCTGTTCCAGATGGTGCAAGAGTTGGAACTTCTTTTTGACCGCCGCGCTCTTGGTGCGCTCGGGAAACATGGGGTCCAGATAAACCACGTCGGGAGTCGCGAGCTCGCCCTGCCCGATCAGCCCAGCTGTATGGCGAAGGCCGGCGATGCTGTCCTCGCCCGCATGCAAACGCATGCGCGACACGGTAGCCGCAAGCGCCGAATCATCTGCCGCGCGATCCAAGGCATCCTTGAGGAGCGCCGCGATCACACAATCCTGTTCATACAAATCGACGGTAAAGCCCGCGGCCGCCAGCAGCAGCGAATCCTCGCCAAAGCCTGCCGTGGCGTCAATCGCCCATGGCTGCTCGATGCCTTTTGTGCGCGCAGCCTTCACCAGCAGCTCTTGCTGCAGACGACCCTGCTTGAGCCGTGGGCGCATGCGACCAAAATCGGCGCGTAGCTCCATCGTGCCATCGGTGAGCGTAAGGCCCTCGGGCTTCTCGGTCAGCTCAAGCCCTGCGGCCCGAGCAACAGAAAAGGGATCGACGACGCCCATGGACACTCCTTAACAAGCAAAACGAATACGCGAGCGCCACCTCAGTTGGCACCCAACCGTCCGCTATTGTCCCACACGCGACATGGTCCACAGCATCCCAATGCAAAGCACCGCCATCAATCCCGTGCACACGGCAGCGATCACAGAATCGCCCATGCGCCTTCCCAACGACCGCGGTTCACGCACTTGCCCTGTTCCGTACATCATGGCTCCTCCTTAGGCCAACTCCTTGTCACGACCTCATCATCGCAGCGCCGCACATGAGCTGCCATCGATTTGGCTTACGTCCAGCTTTCCTTTTTGAAAGGTTGGGTTGGGCTGCGCGGGCTCAAGGCGCTTTCAGGCGCATGCATCGCCGCGTTGAACTACAATGTGCTTCACCATATGTGCAGCACATGAGGTGCGCCAGGTTGGCGTACTCGTATCGAAAGGATCCAGCCATGAGCTACGCTCGCAAGACACTCAAAATCCTTGCCCTCATTTACTTTGTTTTGGGCATCGCCAGCCTCGTCATCGCCGGCGTCGGCATCGCCCGAGGCAGTCTCGATTCCACGTACGGGCCGAACGCCATGCTCGCCGCGGCCGTACTTGTCATCAAGGGTCTTGTCGATCTTGCCGCAGGTGTTGCGGGCATCAAGGGCGCCAACAAGCCTTCGCAGGTGGATGGCGCGTTTAAGCTCGGCATCGTCGCCGCAATCGCCACGATTGCGCAGGCCGTGCTCACGCTTCCCGCGTTTGGCGGCGACGCCATCAACTTTGGCGCCTTTGTCATCGTGGTGTACGACCTGTTCTTTGTTCAGCAGGCTCACGCCGTTAAAGCCGAGAACAAGGATCGCCTGTAGGCACTTGCCTTCCACTGACCCCTACATCCAAGCAACTAAAAAGGGCCGATCGCGCATCTCCGCGGTCGGCCCTTTACGTTTGCCCAGATAAAACCTGCCAAAATAAACCTGTCCCTTTTTGGTAGGTTAGTGGCGGTACTCGGCAATGATGAAGTCGATATCGGTCTGAAGGGTGTCCAGGTTTGCCAAGCGCTCTTTGTCGGCAGGGCGCGTGCGGTAGTAGTACGGCGTCATCTGAAACACCGCCTCGATATCGGCCTGCGTCTGGAGCGTAATGTTCGCAGACACCCGCTGCGTTCCCACCAACTCGAGCTCGGTTGTCTTCGGCAGCTTCTCGTCGTTAAGGTACGGCGTGTCGTAGAGCACCTCCTTGAGCCCAAAGAGATGACGGGCGCCCGGCACCACGGTGTAGAGCGAGCCCTCTGGCGCCAGCACGCGGGCAAACTCGCGCTCGTTAAAGGGGGCGAAGAGCTCGGTCACCATATCGAAGGCACCATCAGCCACAGGGATATCCTTCATATTGGCCACGAAGTAGGTCGCATCGCCGCGCTTGGCGGCCAGGCGAACCATCTCTTTGCCCAAGTCGAACCCGTAAACCTCCACGCCCGGCACCGCACCCATGGCGCTGGTGTAGTAGCCCTCGCCACAGCAAATATCGAGCAAGGTCATGGGGCCGCCCGTAGACACCCCATGCTCTGCCGCCCGCTCGTGCACCAGCTCGACCATCGCATCGCGCAGCGGCGCATAGTATCCACGGTTCAGAAAGTCGCGACGGCTGCGCGCCTGCGACTTGGGATCGCCCATGGAGTCACCGCTCTTGGACGAGCGCAGCAGATACAGATAGCCCTCGCGCGCACGGTCAAACCGGTGTCCGCCCGCGCATGCAGCACCGCGCTCGTCGTCCACCAACGGCTTATGGCAAACGGGACACAACAACATGGCAACTCCTTAGCGCGGACAACACAACGCCCACCATTGTCGCACGCCACCCCCACCTCGTCATTGGGGACGTTCTTGTTCGACTAGTCATTTAAGAACGTCCCCAATGACTATTCTGAAGAAGTGTCCCCAGCTGCCGGCAGAAAAGGAACGTCCCTAAGTGCCGACTAGTCGATTAGGAGTATCATCGTCTGCGCAAATATCTAGCGAATCGCATATTAGAGATTGAGAGCGTATGACTGATACCGCGTCCAAGCACATTGACATGACCACCGGCTCGCTGTGGCGCAATATTCCCCTGTTCGCCTTCCCCGTGGCCGCCACGAGCATCTTAGAGCAGCTGTCGAACCTCATCGCCACGGTCATCATCGGTAATTTCTCGGGCGACCAGGGAACCCTCGCCATGGCAGCGGTCGGCTCCAATGTTCCGCTTACCAGTCTTATGCTCAACCTGTTTATTGGCATGTCGCTTGGCTCCAACGTGGTCATCGCCAACGCCATCGGTCGCAACGATCAGAACATGGTCAAGCGCGCCGTCCATACCTCGATTCTGATGGCACTCGTGGGCTTTGTCGTCATCGCACTGGGCGAGATCTTTGCCGAGCCTATGCTCGCCGCGCTCAACGTCCCCGCCGAAACCATGCCGCTCGCTTCGCTCTACCTGCGCGTCTTTTTGCTCAGCATGCCCTCGATCTTGCTCTACAACTTTGAGGCCGCAATCTTCCGCTCCGTCGGCATCACCCGCATGCCGCTGCAGGCGCTTGCCGTGTCCACCGTCCTCAACATTGGCCTGGACCTCATCTTTGTCCCCGTGCTCCACTGAGGCGTCGCGGGTGTCGCCATCGCCACCGCCATCGCCTATACCGTCAGCGCAGTCACGCTCTTTATCCGTCTGCTCAAGACCGATTCCGTCGTCCGCGTCACCCTGCGCGATCTGGCTATCGACCCCGTCGCCCTCAAGCGCATCGTCAAGATCGGCCTGCCCGCCGGCATCCAAAGCGCCGTCTTTGCCGTCGCCAACATCATCATCCAGTCCGCCATCAACAGCCTGGGTACCGAGGTCATGGCGGCATCCAGCGCCGCTATGAGCCTGGAGTATGTGTGCTACAACCTACTCAACAGCTTTAGCCAGGCCTGCACCACCTTTGTGGGACAAAACCACGGCGCTCGCCAGATCGACCGCTGCACCAAGACGCTCAAGGTCTGCCTGGTCGAAGGCGGTATCGTCGCGCTCACCACCATCGTCATCATCGTCGGTCTGGGGCGCGAGATCCTGGCGCTCTTTAACAGCGATCCCAACATCGTCTCGATCGGCTATATCCGCGTGTGCTCGATCTTCCCGGCATACGCCTTTAGCATGTTCTACGAAAACATGTCCGGTTACCTGCGCGGCTTTGGCATCTCGCTCATGCCCGCCCTCATCACCATGATCTGCGTCTGCGGTATTCGCTTCTATTGGGTCTTCTGCGTGTTCCCGAACTTCCGCACCTTTGCGAACATCATGATGGTCTACCCCATCAGCCTGGGCACCACGGCGTTCTTTATGGTCGTGGCGGTATTGCTCTGCCACCCGGCACGCACCTACCGTCTAGCACAAGCCAAAGCGACAGCCCGCTAATCACCACGCTCAACGTCACGCCAGTCATTAATTGACAATATGCGAGCTCATATAGTCGATAAAGCGCCTCGTGGCGATAGGCATGGTGTCCCAGCTGCGCCAGGCCGCCACTACGTCGCGCGAGGGGGCATGCACGATGGGACGTACGCGAATATCGGCCTGCATGCCCTCGACGGTACGGCGATACAGCATGCTCACGCCTAGGCCCTCCTCCACCATCGCCATGATGGTGTAGTCGTCGGTCACCTCGCTCGTCACGTGCGGCGACAGCCCATGCGCCGCGAATGCATCGAGCACCAGGCTCTGTTCGCCCTCATCCAGCAGCACAAACGGCTCGGACGCCAGGTCGGCGAGCGTCACCTTTTCCTTTGCCGTCAGCGGATGCGCGGTCGGCAGCAGCGCCACCAACTCGTCGTGATAGACCACGCGCTTCTCGAGCCCAGCGGTAAATCCGCGCGCCGTAAAGCAAAAGTCAACCACGCCATCGTGCACCCACTGAGCGTTGCGCGTGTAATCGCCCTGCTTGAGGGTAAAGTGCACGCCCGGGTGCAGGGCCCCAAAGTCGCGAATCACGCGCGGCAACACGGTACGGCTCACGTTGGTAAACGTCGCAATGCGAATATCGGTCGAGGAGAGTCCCAGCAACTCCTGGCGTTTGCCCTCGAGCTCGGCCTCGGCAGTTACGATCTGGCGCAGATACGGCAGATACTGCTTACCGTCGCGCGTAAGCGAGACACCCTGCTTGCCGCGCTCGATAAGCGTGGTACCCAGCTCGCGCTCGAGCGCCTTGACGGCCTGGCTCACCGCACTTTGCGTATAGCCCAGCTCGTCCGCCGCGCCCTTAAGACTGCCGCGATCGACCACCATACAAACAATCTGATACCGCGATGCCATCGTGCCTCCATATCAATGCAGCCGTAAAACGTTTTGCCAGGGCTTTTCCCGCCAACATTAGCATTTCTTAATCATACTGAAGATACATTCGCTTTACTACATCCATATCTGGGAGCAGAATCCTTTTTGCGAAACCGTTCTGTAACAAAAGGAGTCCCATGGATCGCAAAAAAGCAATCGCGCTCTCATTTTCCGTTCCCGTTGCATGGGGCTTTTCGTACCCCCTTATGAAGATCGGCATGGACAGCATGAACGCCCCGAGCATCGTTGCGCTGCGCTGCATCATCGCCTTTGCAGCTTGCCTGCTGCTCTTCCACAAGCACGCGCTGCGTATCAACCGTGACGTGATGATTCGCTCCGCCATCATCGGCGCCATCATGGCAACCGAGCTCACCTGCATGTGCCTGGGCTCCAGCCTCACCTCCGCCTCAACCGCCGGCTTTTTGCAGAGCCTGACGGTCGTAATCGTGCCGTTTGCCAACGCGGCTCTGCTACGTCGCGCCCCCGAGCGCAAGGTGCTCATCGGAACCGCCATCGTCACCTGCGGTATGCTGCTGCTCTCGGGCGCCGACTTTACCAGCCTGAATCCCGGCGCGATCATCATGCTGCTCTCGGCCTTTATCTATGCCGGCCACATTATCGTAGCCAAGCGCTTTGTCGAGGAAGTCGATCCGCTGGCCCTGGGTGTTTGGCAGCTGGGCTTCGGCGGCCTGTTCTCGGGCATCGCCGCATTTGCCTTTGGCGGCTTTACGCTTCCCAGCACGCCGAGCGAGATCCTCGTTGTCGTTGCCCTCGCACTCATCTGCTCTGCCTACGGCTTTATCACCCAGACGCTCGTGCAGCCCCACGTGCCTGCCGAGACCACCGGCTTCGCCTTCTCGCTCGAGCCGGTCTGCTCCGCCGTCTTTTCGTTCTTCCTGGTCGGCGAGGTCCTGAGCCCCATCGCCTTCTTTGGCGCCGCCCTCATCCTCACCGGCGTCATGGTGGCAACTGTCGAGCTTCCGCGCCTTCGCGCACATGGACATGCTCATATGGCGGCAGCGCCCGAGCACGTCTCGTAAACCCCACTCCCCCTGCAGCCGCGGCATAAAGGTAACCGGTGCGCCTTTACAATAGATGCCAACAGAGCATCTGCCATAAAGGAGTTCCATGGACGCTGTAACTCGCGACCGCAACATAGCAACTTGGTTGGGCGATGCGCCGCAGCCGGTACGTGACACGACGAACCAGCTGCTCGAGCGCATCGCCCTTTTGCGTGCCGAGCAGACTATCTACCCGGCACAAGACGACATCCTCAATGCCCTCGCCTACACGCCGGCCGACCAGGTCAAGGTTGTCATCTTGGGGCAAGACCCTTATCACGGACCCAACCAGGCCATGGGGCTGTCGTTCTCGGTCCCCGCGACGCAAGCCAAGCTGCCGCCGAGCCTGCGCAACATCTATAAGGAACTCAACGCCGATCTGGGCTGCCCCATCCCCGCCACGGGAGACCTAACCCCCTGGGCACAACAGGGCGCCCTGCTCCTCAACACCACGCTCACCGTGCGCGAGCATGCCGCCAACTCGCACGCCAAACTGGGCTGGAGCACGCTCACCGACTATGTTACCGAACGCTGCTGCCTGCTGCCCCAACCGGTCGTCTTTTTGGCATGGGGCCGCTTTGCCCAGCAGATGGTCGAGGGCAAGCTCGCCGCGACTGGCGCGGGCAAGGCAAGCGGCAAGTTCTGTCTGGCTTCCACGCACCCCTCGCCACTTTCGGCCAACCGTGCCACGGCAGAACTCCCCGCTTTTATGGGGTCGCGCCCCTTCTCGGCAGCCAATCGGCTACTCGAACAGCACGGCTCGACCCCCGTCAACTGGACTTGCCTCGGCTAAAAATCGATACATCAAAAACGCGCCCGACGGCTTTCCATCGGGCGCGTTTCCTATTCGGGCCAAATAAATTGTGTACGGCCGGCCTCGCCGCCATCGATCAGCAGGCTCTGCCCGGTCATAAACCGGTTGGTCACGCCCACAAAGTAGATCCACTCGGCGATCTCTTGGGCGGTGGCCCAGCGCTTAAGCGGCGTGAGCTCCATAATCTGGTTCCACAGGCGCTCGTCTTCCATCACGCAACGGTTGAGCGGCGTGATAACGCCGCCCGGGTCCACACTGTTGGCGATGGCCTGCGGCGCCAGGCGGTTTGCAAGGTTTTTGGTGTAGGCGATAACGCCGCCCTTGCTGGCAGCATAGACAGGAAACTCCGATCCCGTATGTCCGCTCGCCGACCCCACATTGACCACGGATTTGATAGCCGGCGCCGGCTTGGCGGCAAGCCCCTCCCCCACAAAGGCGTAGCGCTCAGTCACGTTGATGGTGCCACGCAGGTTGGCGGCAATGTCGTCGGCCGAATCCTGCGTACCGGCAACGTTCACGATTACCTGGGGTTCAAGGTCAACTGGAAACGAGTCCGGCTCGCGGACATCAACGATCAGATGGCGGTAGCGCTCGTGTTCGATCGCCGCCGGCAGCAGATCAAAGCCCACGACCTCGTGGCCCTCGTCCAAAAAGCGCTGCACGCACGCGGCTCCGATACCGCCCGAAGCGCCCGTGATCAAAACCCGCATGCTTGCTCCTTAGGCGGTTGCGTGACGCTCGAGGTACTCGGCACCCACATTCTCGCGCTCCCAGCCGCGCACGACCTTGTAGCCCACGGGGCTCAGGAAGACCTCGCACAGCAGCTCGGCAACAGCGCCGGTCAGCGAGCACATAAGAACCTGCACCCAGGTCCAACCAAAGAACGTGTGGCTCACCACAATGGCAAAGACCAGGTTGTCGACAAACTGGCCAACACCCGTGGACACATAGGAGCGGAAGGCGAAGCTCGCAAAGTTATTCTTTTTGAGCATACGGCCGAGCGACTGGTTGAGCGTGGAGTTAACCACGGCAGAAACGAGCATTGCCAGCGAAGAGCCCAGCACCACGTACCAGGTGCCGCCAATGGTGGCGTTAAGGGCGCTGTTGACCTCGATCATGCCCGTGTCGTAGTAGGCGCCCCACATGCCGGGCGTGAGCGAGCATGCCCAAAAGCACAGGCTCACGGCCAGGTTGACCAGCAGCGCGAGGATAGAGATTTTGATGGATGCCTTGGCGCCAAAGCGCTTGCAGATCATGTCCTGGCACAAAAACGAAACCCAGCTCACCACAAAGCCACAGTCGAGCGCCAGATACGGCAGGCTGATAAGCTCTTTGTTGGCCAGCAGGTTCATCATGATGACGCTCACGAAAAACAGCGAAACCGTTGCCGCGGGAATGCTCCGCAACAGGACCTTGTAGTCCTCCATGACCTTCTTGATCATTATGTACTCCTTTGGTTTTAGGTTTAACGAGCAGGATATCGGACCCGAACTGCTCGGACGCCCCGGTCTTGAGACGACGGTGGGTATGATAGCCGCTCACACGGCATCAGGCAAGCAAACGGCGCGGCAGCCCCGCCAGGCCACCGCGCCGGCACATTAAAACGCTACGTTGCCAAACTCCGACAGGACAAGGTCGGGATTGTGGTCGGTTGCCCAATCCACGTTCCACGGGCTCGTGAACAGTAACAGCTTGCCGCCGCGCATGTCCTCGACGCGCAGCGTATCGCGCGTGAGCGAAAGGCCCGGGATATCGATGGTGTCGGGGTCGTTCTGGATCCAGCGAATGTCCGTATAGGGCAGCGGCTGGCGACGAACCTCAACACGGTACTCGGCCTTGAGACGGCGCTCGAGCACCTCAAACTGCAGCACGCCGACCACGCCTACGATGACGCTCTCCATGCCGGCACCCAGCTCGCGGAAGATCTGGATAGCACCCTCCTGGGCAAGCTCCTCCATGCCCTTCACGAACTGCTTGCGCTTGAGCGTGTCGACCTGCGTAATGCGGGCAAACATCTCGGGGGCAAACGTCGGGATCTGTGGATACTGCACGTGACGCTTGCCGGAGCATACAGTGTCGCCGATGCTAAAGATACCCGGATCGAACAGGCCCACGATATCGCCCGCGTACGCCTCGTCCACGATGGCGCGGTCGTCGGCCATCATCGACGTGCCCGTGGCAAGCTTGAGCTTGCGGTTACCCTGCACGTGGAAGGCGTCCATGCCGCGCTCGAACTTGCCCGAGCAAATGCGCACAAAGGCGATGCGGTCACGGTGGTTCTTGTCCATGTTGGCCTGGATCTTAAACACAAAGCCGCTAAAGTCGTCGCGGCAGGGATCGACCGGTTCGCTGGTGAGCGTATCGGTATAGGCGCGCGGCGTCGGGGCCAGACGCAGGAACTCCTTGAGGAAGGGCTCCACGCCAAAGTTGGTAAGCGCCGAGCCAAAGAACGCCGGGCTCAGCTTGCCGCAGGCCACGGCATCCAAGTCGAGCTCGTCGCCGGCGCCATCGAGCAGCTCGATGTCGTCCATCAGGTTCTTATGGTTCTCTTCGCCAATAAGCTCGTCCATGGCGGAGTCGCCCAGCTCGGCCTCGACCTCGGCGACCTTCTTGGTGGCGTTGGCGTGGCCGTCGCCCTCAAAGGCGATAACGCGACGGGTCTGACGATCGAACACGCCGCGGAAATTGCGGCCGCTGCCGATCGGCCAGTTCATGGGATACGTATTGATACCCAGGACGTTCTCGATCTCTTCCATGAGCTCAAACGGATCGCGAGCCTCGTGGTCGAGCTTATTCACAAAGGTGAAGATGGGAATATGGCGCAGCGTACAGACCTTAAAGAGCTTTTTGGTCTGGGCCTCGACGCCCTTAGCGCCGTCGATGACCATGACTGCGGCGTCGGCGGCCATAAGGGTACGGTAGGTATCCTCCGAGAAGTCCTGGTGGCCGGGGGTATCGAGGATGTTGACGCAGGCGCCGTTGTAGGTGAACTGCAGTACCGAGGAAGTAACGGAGATTCCGCGCTCCTTCTCGATGTCCATCCAGTCCGAGACGGCATGCTTGGCCGAACTCTTGCCCTTGACCGAGCCAGCGGTCTGGATGCTGCCGGTATAGAGCAGCAGCTTCTCGGTAAGCGTGGTCTTACCGGCGTCCGGGTGGCTGATGATCGCGAATGTGCGGCGCGACGAGATTTCATCCGACAGGCTTGCCATGCGGATCCTTTCTTGCATTGAGTGCATTACGTCGTTG
Source organism: uncultured Collinsella sp. (assembly GCA_900549345.1). Taxonomy (GTDB): domain Bacteria; phylum Actinomycetota; class Coriobacteriia; order Coriobacteriales; family Coriobacteriaceae; genus Collinsella. The sequence continues at coordinate 14,777 of UROC01000004.1, read as the reverse complement.
TAACCGCACTATTGTAGCCGCGAAATCCCGCCATAGGGCACCTATCAGGACAAATTCATTAGCCGAGCTCGCTGTGCACCGGGCCGCTGCCTCAAAGACTGTCTCGATCTGTAACAGCAAGACGGGTTTTGAGCCCCTACCTGTTACAGATCGAGACAAACTGGCAGGCCCGCCGGCACAATCTCAATCTGTAACATCTAGCCGCCCAAATCAGGTCTAACTGTTACAAATCGAGATAAACAGGAAGGCAGGGAGCCAATGTCTCAATCTGTAACATCTAGCCGCGCAAATCGACTCTTACTGTTACAGATTGAGACAAATAAGCAGGCGGGCAAATAAGATCTCGATCTGTAACAGCAGGCGACCCAAAACGGACCTAGGTGTTACAGATTGAGATTGTTTTGGGGCAAGCGCGGCACTGGCGGACTATTCCACATTTAGCTCTTGCGTAACTGTGCATAGTGTATATATACTGTGCTTACCGGTTATATACACGTGTAGCCCATCAGCTAAGGAGCCGCTGTGGACATCATCCTATCCAATTCGAGCGACAAGCCCATCTACGAGCAAATAGCCTCGCAAGTCAAAGCTCAGATCCTTTCGGGCGCGCTCGCTGCGGGAGCCAAACTCCCCAGCATCCGTGCACTCGCGAGCGATCTTGGCGTGAGTGTCATCACCACCAAGCGCGCCTACGCCGACCTGGAGCAACTCGGCTTTATCTGCACCGTGCAGGGCAAGGGCTGTTTTGTCGCCGAGGGCAACCAAGAACTCTTGCGCGAAAATCAGCTCTGCCATATCGAAGAGCTGCTTGCGAAAGCGGCGAGCCAAGCCGAAGCCTTGGGCGTCACGCGCGACAAGCTGCACGAGATGCTCGACCTCGTAGCCCCCGAAACCATGCAGTAGCCATCTGCAAGAAAGGCTATACCATGCAAAACCTTTTAGAACTCAAAGGCATCTCACGCCGTGTGAGCGACCGTTTTTCGTTGCGAGTGGTCACACTCGCCGTGGAGCCCGGCCAGATCGTTGGCTTTGTGGGCGCAAATGGCGCCGGCAAGACGACGACCATTCGCGCCGCGCTTGGGCTTATAAAGCTCGATGCCGGCGAGGTGCATCTGTTTGGACAGCGCTGCGACACCAACGCGCCCGACGAGACGCAGCGCCACCTGCGCTCCCGCGTAGGCCTTGTCCTGGACACGTGCCCCTTCCCCTCCACGCTCAAGGTGGGCCAGATCGAGAGGCTCGTAGGCCCGGCGTACCCCACGTGGAGCTGCGAAACGTTCGCCGGGTTCATCGACCGATTTGGCCTCGATCCCAAGGCAAAGGTCAAGGACCTCTCCCGCGGCATGGGCATGAAGCTGCAGCTCGCGTGTGCGCTCAGTCACAATGCCAAGCTGCTCGTTTTGGACGAAGCCACCGCGGGCCTCGATCCCATGGCGCGCGAAGAGCTGCTCGATGAGCTGCTCGCCTTTGTTTCCCACGGCCAGCGCAGCGTACTGCTCTCGAGCCACATTACGTCCGACCTCGATCGCGCCGCCGACCGCGTCATCTGCATCGATAACGGTTCGATTGTATTTGACCTGCCGCGCGAGGACATTACTGACCGCGCCGGCATCGCCCACTGCACCCAGGCACAGGCCGCCGAGCTTATGGCTTGCGTCGAAGGCGCCCGCGCCGCCCACCACGCCTATAGCGTGGACGTGCTCGTGCCCAACCGTCGCGAAGCGCTCGAGGCCTTTCCCGAGATTCCCTGCGATCGGGCAACCATTGATGACTACCTGCGCCTCACGCTGAAAGGGGCTTCGAAATGAAACGCGCCTTTATGTCCGAACTCGCCATCGTTCGCACGCTTATCCCGAGCATCGCGGGCGTCGGCTTATTTATATTCATCGTGTTGACCCTCGCCAACGCATCGGATGGTGATTCCGGCATGAGTGCCGGCGCCTGCGCGGTCAGCGCCATGTCGCCTATCATGGTCATGAGCTCGCTGGCCGGCTTCGACAATCAAAACGGATGGGAGCGCTATCGGGCAACGCTGCCCCTCTCGCGCAAAGACATTATTTTTGCCCGCTACCTGTGCATCGTTGTCTTCTCGGCTGTCATGGCGTGCGCCGCCGTACTTTTGAGCATCATTGTCCTTCCGCTCTTCAACAGCGTGGGCATTCCTTCGACGGGACAGACGGTCTATGAAATCGCAATCGCCTCGGCAGCCTCGATGCTCATCTCCCTCATGATGGTGTTTTTGGCGCAGCCGCTGTTCTTCCGATTTGGACACATGGAGGCGCTGCGCTTTTCCGTCGGCCTGTTTGCCCTGCTCGGATGCCTTGCCATGGCCACGCTGAGCTCCTCCAACCCCATCAGCAACTGGCTCATGTCGATTACTGGGGCAAACCCCGATCCCGCCGTCCTCGGCTGCCTGTGCGCAGGAATTGCCGTACTGGCCCTCGTGCTCTTTGCACTGAGTTGCGCCATCAGTACCAAGGTCTATCGAGCACGCGACCTGTAGGCAAGCGCGGTATCATCGGGCATGCGCCGCAGATCTGGCGCGGTCTTTTATGAGGAGGCGCTCAACCCGTGTCGTGGGTTACAGCAGCATTTGCATCAGCTTTCTTTGCCGGCATCACATCCATTTTGGCCAAATGCGGCATCAGGCACACCGACTCCGACGTTGCAACCGCCATCCGTACTTGCGTGGTGCTCGTATTTGCCTGGGCAATGGCGGGCATTTCTGGATCCATCGGAGCAATCGGCACCATTCCCGCCAAAGCCTGGCTATTCCTCACCCTCTCGGGACTCGCCACCGGCGCCTCGTGGATCTGTTACTTTAAGGCGCTCAGCATCGGAGACGTCAACAAGGTTGTACCCGTCGACAAGATGAGCACCGTGCTCGCCGTGCTGATCGCCATAGTGCTTTTTGGTGAGACAGGCAACCTGGCGGTCAAGCTCGTGGGAACCGCAGTTATCACGCTCGGCACGTTTTTGATGATCGAGAAAAAGCAGTCCGTCGGCGCAGGGCAAAAGCAAGACCGAGCCTGGCTCGCTTACGCCCTCGGCGCCGCCGTGTTCGCGGCACTCACCTCCGTCCTCGCCAAGATCGGCATCGAAGGTGTCGAGTCAAACCTGGCCACGGCAATCCGCACCTGTGTGGTACTTGTTATGGCATGGGCAATCGTGGCTGTCAAGGGAAAGCTGGAGCAGGTCGCGCGCATTGACCCGCGCGAACTCGCATTTCTTGCGGCATCGGGCATTGCGACCGGCGCGTCGTGGCTGCTGTACTACTACGCCATCGCTGCAGGCCAGGTGAGCGTCGTCGTGCAAATCGACAAACTATCGATTGTCGTATCGGTGCTGTTCGCACGACTGGCCTTCAACGAAAAGCTGTCGCATCGAAGCGCCATCGGCCTTTTCCTCATCGTGCTGGGCACCGCCGCGCTCGCGATTTGGAAGTAGCGTCGGTGCCAGGCGAGATTCAGTCCACCCGCAAATCCGTGACACAGCGCCCACACCGGGCTTGAGATGTTTGTATTGCCCGCGCGCTACCGTGCTACTTGCGCAGCGGCTTGGGCAGCGGAATGCCCGCCGCGATGACGGCGGCGATGATCATGCAGACGATGCCCTTGAGTGGGAAGCACATGAGCAGCAAGCCCACAACCATGACCGGCTGACGCATAACGGCGCCCATCGTCGAGGCCGTGCAGACGGCGACGCAAAAGACCGGATCGGCGCCGGTGAGGATGGCAAGGCCATAGCCCAGGCTCACACCCGAGAAGATAACCGGGAAGAAGTGGCCGCCACGCCAACCAAGGTTGATGAGGGCGGGCGTCAGCATGGCCTTAACAAGACCGGTCGCGATAAGCACGCCGGCGGGAATGGTCAGATAGGTCTCCATGAGCACGTCGGCTTGGGTCTCGCCGGCAAACATGGTGTAGGGCAGGACCGTGCCACAGATGGCGAGCGCCAGACCGGCCAGCATGGCCTTGACGACAGGGCGCTCCCCTATGGCGTGGGCCAACGCCTCGCTCGCGTGCTCCGAGACAAAGTACAGCCAGCCGCAGGCCGTACCGATGAGTGCCAGGGGAATAAGCCAGGCAAGCTCAAGGTTGCCCACCCGGGCAGCCTCGAACCTCGGCATACCCATACCGCCGCCCATGAGTTGGCCGAGCAGTAGATAGGTGCCCAGGCCGCCGGCAATCGCGATGCCGTAGACCACGGTCTTTTGCGCCTTGGGCAGTTTGATGGTGATCTCGTCGGATTCGGAGTCTCCATCGTCGTCGGCGCCCTGGCCGTCAGCGCTACCGGCGAGCGGCGCCACAAAGCCAAAGACGGGCGCGGTGAAGAGCGCCGTCAGGGCGGCCTGGGTGCCCAGCAGCGTGAGCTGCCTAAACTCGACGCCAAAGCGACGCATGCGGTCGCCGACCCAGCTGCACAGGCCCGCGATAACGCCGGTCAGACCGGCCTCCGGTCCAATGCTTCCGCCAAACAGCAGCGGCAGCAATGCCGCAAGCGAAAGCTTGCCCAGGTTGTCGTACGGGTAGCAACCGTCCTGTTTAACCTTGGCCATCACCTGGTTAAGGTCGTCGGTCTTGGTGCCCGTCATCTTTTCGTACAGACCGATCAGCAGGCCGCCCAGCAAGCAGACAAAAAACGGGTACGGCAGAAAACCGAACGGGCCGCTCGCGAGCTCAGGCGAAGCGACGCCCAGCGCGTGCGGAATCTCGGTCCACAGATAGTCGACACCGTGCTCCATCGCAAAAAAGAACAGCCAGACCGCGGCGCCTGCGAACGCACCGGTCACGGCAACGCTAACTAAAAACAGCGCACGGTTTTTGGGTTTTGCAAGACTATCCATCGGGACCTCCCGTGGTCAAATTCGGCAAAGATACGTTTTATTGTAGAGCGAGCGTTGCCCGAACGAGCCAACCGTCTGCGCCGCAAACGGCACCATTGGGAGTCATAGTGGGGCAGGCTCAAGACTTATCCGTTGATAATCGAGGCAATCTCGCGCAAATCGTCGGCAAAGTAGATGCCGTGCTGGCGCCTCGGGCTCGAAAGCCCTTTATCAATCATGTGCTCGAGCAACGCCTTAAGATCGTTGTAGTAGCCCCCAAGGTTGTACAGAATGCACGGCGCATCGAGATGCCCCAACGACACGGCGGACATGACCTCGGCAATCTCCTCGAGCGTACCCGTCCCACCGGGAAAGGCGATGAACGCGTCACCGAGCTCAATCATCTTGGCCTTGCGTTCGGCCATGTCACTCGTCACGATAAGGTCGTCGATACCGTCATGTTGAAACTCGGCCTCGATAAAAAAGCTCGGCTCCACACCGGTCACGTGTCCGCCGGCATCGAGCACGCTATCGGCGAGCGCGCCCATCAGCCCCGACTTGGACCCGCCGTATACCAGCGCGTGGCCGTTGGAGCCAATCCATGTGCCGAGCTGCTGCACCGCAGGCAGAAACGCCGGGTCGTTACCGACGCTGGCGCCCAGGTATACCGTGATATTCATATTCAGCCCCCTTGTTGTGACGCGCGGCGCCCGCCCTAGCGTTGGCGTCGGCGATATTCGCGCACGCGGCGCGACAGGTCGGCGAGCTCATCGCGATCGAGCTCTTCCAGATGCTCAAGATCGTCCATAAAGCGCGCCATGGTGTCCTTTTGGCGCATCTTGATGAGCGTATTGCAGTAGTTCACCGCCACGCCCGTGAGCATGGCGATGTAGAAGATGCTGATGACGCTCAAAACGACGGTGATAGCGCGGGCAACCGGCGTTTCGGCCGGGATATCGCCAAAGCCGATCGTCGATACGGTCTCAAAGCTAAACCAGAGGCCATCGCCAAACGTAAGGGTCGCAGGGTCGGACAGCCAGACGGCCGTCGAGCACAGCAGGTAGAAGATAAGGAACAGGCCGGTGATGCGCGCAAAGCCAGCCTGGCGCAACACGTCGGCAAGCGTCCTCAACTTGTTCATCGCGACCCCTTTTCCCAAGCGTCCAATCATGTTCGTTCGGTATTGTCCCACACTCGGCACTCGAGAACGCTCCTTTTGTGCTGGCAGAAAGGGACTGTCCCCAACCGCCGGCACATAAGGAACGTCCCTAAGTGCCAACTCCGGCAAAGAGTGTCCCCGGCGACTAGTCGTTTAAGAACGTCCCCAATGACTACTACAACTGCCGGACAGATTGGGAACGTCCCTAAGTGCCGGATGTTAGGCAAGCTGAGCTGGTATCCTTATGCGGTATTATCTCGACTCGATAGGATTGCCTGTGAAACCTTCCGCCGTCCTTCGCTTAGCCCTATATCGCACCCTAGCCGTCGCGCTTGCTGCGCTCACACTACTGAGCGCCGTCATGCCCACCCCAGCCTTTGCCGCCGACTCCGACCAGCAGGTCAAGACGGTCCGCGTTGGCTGGCTCGTCAACAACAAAGGCTTCCAGGAAGGCACGCCGGGCGAGCGTCTCTCGGGATGGGGCTACGAGTACCTCCAGACCCTCTCGTATTACACAAAGGGCTGGCAATACGAATACGTTAGCGGCACCTTCTCCGAGCTTATGGACATGCTCGAGGCAGGCGAAATCGACCTCATGCCCAACATCTCGTATTCGGCAGAACGCGAGCAGAAGCTGCTCTTTTCCTCGAACCCCGAGGGCACCGAGCGCTACTACATCTACGCCAGGCCCGACCGCGACGACCTGGCCAAGGGTGACCCCCAGGCGCTCCAAGGCCTCACCATCGGCTGCAACTCTGGCGTTATGCAAACTATCGTCGGCCAGCAGTGGCTCGCCGACGAAGGCGTTACCTGCACCTATAAAGAAATCGACACCGGCAGTGCCCTCTTTGAGGCGCTTGCAGACGGCGAGGTCGACGCCGTCATCATGAACGACACCATTTCGTCGCCCGATGCGTCACCCATGTTCTACGTAGGCTCGAGCGACTACTATTTTGCCGTTCCCAAAAGCCGCCCTGATCTGATGAACGACATCAACGCCGCCATGACGACCATCGCCCGCGATAACCCGCGCTATAACGAGGAAGTCAAATCGAGTTACTCGACCCAAAACAGTGGCTCGTCATCGCTCACCGGCCCCGAGACCACCTGGCTCAAAGAAAACGGCAATACCATCACGATCGGCTATCTTAAAAACCAACTTCCCTACTGTACGCAAAATGACGACGGCGAGATGGAAGGGTCGCTCGCCTCGCTTGCAACGACGTTGCACGACAAGTTTGGCATTACGGTCAAAACAATCGCACTCTCGAGCAACAAACAAATGATCAAAGCCCTTTCCAACGGGACCATCGATGTCGCCCTGCCGTTGTTTCGCGACTACTGGCTCGCCGAGCAGACAGGGGTCATCCAGTCAAACTCGATGGGAACGGTTTCGCTGACCGCCATTCACAGTGGCAAAAACCTGAACAGCGACCTTAAGAACATCGCTTGTACAAAGAGCACAATCGTTAACCGTTTTGAGCTCGAAAGTCTCTTTCCGAACGCAACGGTAACCGAGTATTCGAATGACGGCGAGGTGCTCAAAGCCCTCGATGAGGGGAAGGCACGTTGCATCATTGTCCCCAGCACGCGCCTGGAAACTCTCCGCGACATCTACGACATCGAGGATTTCGAAACACAGGAACTCACCAACACGGCACAACTATCGTGTTTAATTTCGCGCGGCAAGCCCGAGCTGCTGGGAATCATCAATAAGGGCATCGTCAATGCAGGTGAATCGCTCTCTGCAAACAGCTATTTCCCCACATCGTACTCGGCGCAAGAATCGGATGCGTTCCGACTTCTCTACCGCAACCGCATCGTCATTGCGGCAGTCGTCATTTGCATTTTGCTCACCGGCATCGTCATCCTTGTCTGGTCGCTTTACCGCGCACAGGAGGAACGGCAGAAAGCCGATGCCGCCAACGCCGCCAAAACCGCTTTCCTCACGCGCATGAGCCACGACATCCGCACGCCGCTCAACGGCATCCTGGGCCTTATCGAAATTGAGGAATTGAGAGAAGGCGACATGCAGGTCGCCCGCGAAAGCCGCGCCAAGGCGCGCGTTGCCGCCAATCACCTTCTGTCACTGATTAACGACATCCTCGAGATGGGCAGGATCGAGGAGCGCAAAGTGACGCTCGAGCACGAATCATTCAACCTTAAAGAGCTGTGCGACAATGCGCTCGTACTGTGCAAGCTCCGCGCATCGGACCGCGGCATAACCATGCTCGACACCAGCGAGCCCTACGCTGTCGACCAATATATGATCGGCAGCCCCACCCATATTCGGCAGATCCTTGTCAACCTGCTCGACAACAGCATCAAGTACAACAAGCACGGAGGCACCGTCACGTTCTCATCGACCATCAAACCGGTCGACGACGAGCACGCCGTGTTTTGCTTTAGCGTCTCGGATACCGGCATTGGTATGACATCCGAGTTTTTGGCACACATTTACGAGCCGTTTGCCCAGGAAGGCAACGATGCGCGCAGCAAGTTCCAAGGAACCGGCATTGGCATGTCTATCGTCAAATCGCTCATCGATATGATGGGCGGCACGATTGAGATTTCGAGTGAGGTTGGCGTGGGAAGTACGTTTAACGTCCAGATTCCGCTCGAGATCGACAAGAACCCTCAGGCAAAAGAACGTACGGACGAGCAGGCATACAGTTGCTCGCTTGCAGACATGAACGTTCTTTTGGCAGAAGATAACGAGCTCAATGCCGAGATTGCCCAGGCTCTGCTCGAAAGCGAGGGCATCGTCGTAACTCGCGCCGCCGACGGCAACGAAGCGGTCGACCTATACGTTGGCCGTCCCGCGGGTAGCTTCGATGCGATTCTAATGGACATCATGATGCCGGGCATGGACGGCTACGAGGCAACCCGCGCGATCCGCCTGAGCGAAAAGGCCGATGCGGCCGACATCCCCACCATCGCGCTCACCGCCAACGCCTTTGCCGAAGACGCCAAGGCGGCACACGACGCTGGCATGAACGCCCATCTGCCCAAACCGCTCGACTTTAACAAGCTCAAAAACATACTCGCCTGTATCAAGAAAAACGGGGCTGTTTCGCTATAGTTTGTGCTCAACCACCATGCGCAGTAGAAAGGAAGCCAACGATGTTTAGGCCCTTACGTCGAAAGAAACGCGCCATCACCGACGAGGAAGCGCGCGAACTGCTCGCTACCTGCAAGCGCGGCGTCTTTGCCGTCAACGGCGATGATGGCTACCCCTATGCCATTCCCGTCAACTACTTCTTTGACGCCGAGCACGACAAGATTTATTTCCATGGCGCCAAGGCCGGCCACAAGGTCGATTCGCTCAGGCGTGACGATAAAGTCTGCTTTACCGTTTACGGCAACGAGTGGTACAAGGACGGCGACTGGGCTCCCTACGTTATGAGTGCCGTTGTCTTTGGTCGTTGCCGTCTGGTAGATGAGACACCTGCGTTTATCGAGGACAAAGTCCGCCAGCTCGCGCTTAAGTACTACCCCTCTGCCGAAGAAGTTGAAGAGGAAATCGCCAAAGACATCAAGGGCGTCCAACTCTACGAGATTTCGATTGAGCATCTTTGCGGCAAGCAGATCCATGAAAAGTAAGCCCAAAAACAGGTCCTGCAAATAGCAAAATGGCTCGGTTCCAACCAGTATTGGAACCGAGCTATTTGTTTATGAAGCGTCGGCGGCTATGTGCGCAAGCGCCTCAACGAGATCCTGAGAACTCACGGGTTTGCTCAGATGCGCGTTCATGCCCGCCTCGCGCGAAAGCCTACGGTCGTCGGCAAAGGCATTGGCGCTCACGGCGATAATCGGCGTGGTCGCGGCGTCCTCGCGATCGAGCGCTCGAATCTGACGCGTGGCCTCAAGGCCATCGATGCCGGGCATCATGATGTCCATCAATACCACGTCGTACTCGTGCGGCGCGCTCGCGGCAAACGTCTCGACGGCAGACTCGCCATCTTTAACATGTGTCACGACGGCACCGGCGCGGTCGAGCGTAAACTGTGCGATCTCGGCATTCAGGTCGTTATCCTCTACGAGCAAAACACGCAGGCCCTGGATCACGTCGCTGTCGCCTGCATCCACGCGAACTGCCTGGGGAATCTCGGAACTCTTGCACTTCTCAAACGGCAGGCAAATGGTAAACGTCGTCCCCCGCCCCAAGGCGCTCGTAAAGCTCATGGTTCCGCCCATAAGCTCGACCAACTGTTTGGCAATAGACGCGCCCAGGCCAGTTCCCGATGAAGCGCCTTCCACCTGCTGTTCCTCGCGGCTGAACGGCTCGTAGAGGTGCTGTTGAAACTCCTCGCTCATGCCAATGCCGTTATCGGCGATCGTGTATTCATAGACGGGGACACCGTCCACCGGCTCCACCTCGCGGCATGTCAGGCGAACATAGCCGCCCTGGCGGTTGTACTTGACGGCATTACCGGCAATATTGAGCAACAGGCGCTTGAGGTGCGTCACGCTCACCCGGGCATAGGGATGATCAAGAGTCCGTTGGTCGCAGATAATTGTCACCAGGCGCTCCTCGGCCTGGCGCTCCAGGATATCGCACACCTCACGGTTGAGGGCCACCATATCTGTAGGCACGAGATTCAGGTCGACCTGCCCGCTCTCCAAGCGGCTCATATCGAGTGCCTCGTTCGCAAGGTCGAGCAGCAGTCCCGACGCCGTCCAGATCTTTGAGCGGCACTCAGTCTGCTTTTGCAAGTCGTCCGCGTTGGCATTGCCCACCTCGACCATACCGCGAATGCCGTTGATGGGCGTGCGCAGGTCGTGACTCATGCGACGCAGGAACTCCGTCTTTGCAGAGTTGGCAGACGAAGCTTCGCGCGCCGCTTTTGCCAGCTTGTCGCCATAGTCGCGCTCCTGCAGCAACAGGTCGGCAAAGCGTTGGCTCTCGGCGCGGCGGCGCACCAACACAACAGTGGCTATAACACCGCCGTAGAGTGCCAACACACTGGCAACAACAGCGGCAACAACCTCAAAGTAACGCTGCGCGGGAGCATAGGTGTACACGTAAAAATCGCGCGCTTTACCAAATGTGCCCAGATACCACTCACCGCTGTCGTTAACCAATCTGACCTTACCAGCCAAGCAACGCTCCTTAATGCCGTTGACAACGATGGCATCCGTCGCAGGCAAATCGAACACGCCTGACACGGCGGGCTCAACAGCGTTGGTCGCAACGACCTTACCGTCGTTTTCGATCACGATATTGCCGCTATCGATGGTCTCATAACCATCGAGCAAGCTCTGCAACTTGAGCGTATTGCTCGCGACCGCCTTGGCGCTCTGGTGCCTCACCGCGACAACGATGCCCTCACCGTCCCGCCGGGCCACGCAGCCAATGTCTGCGACCGAATCGTCCGCAAGCGTAATGCGAGCGGTATAGGACTTAAGCGGATGGGCTGCCACCTCCAGCACAGGCGCCTCTTTGAGATTCGCAGCGAGCGACTCGTAGCCCACGTCATCCTTCGAGGACTCGGACACCAAGTTGCCCGATGCATCCGTTACGATCAGCGCTGTCACATTAAACTGGTCAGCATATTGCTCCAACGTAGCGTTATCCACCGAGCCGTCGCGCTCCATATCGCGCGCCGCCTCTCCGGCGATCTCCATAACGCGAATCAGGTTTTTGGTCGCATAGGCGCTGTTGAACGCATCGTAGGAAAGGCTCTGTGTCGCCACGTAATCGACAACGTCGGCAAAGCGCTGTTCGGCCTGAGCTGTCGTGTAGGCGTAGCTCGTCACGCCGGCAACAATCGAGAGCGCTATCCCCAACAGGACGACGATGAGCCATTCCCGTGCCGAACGATCGCCCCGCTCCTGAGCGGTGTGGTCGGACGCATCAATCATGACAGGCCCTCCACATTCAAAAACGGCGTAGGGTCATCATAGTACTTTGACACCAGGCGTTCCATGGTGCCATCGGCAAGCATTTCTTGATAGGCATGGGTGAGCTTAACGTCAATGCCGCGTGTGTCGTTGAGATCGAAAGCGGTGCCCAACCCAACCTCCAGCAGCGGCTCAGACAGAATGCGATACGTCACACCATAGTCTTTTTCGTAAGTAAGCAGCGAGGACTCATGCGCGGCGATGGCATCGACCAGGCCCTCGACGAGCGCCGGGTTCAGGTACGAGCGGTCCGAAAAGCTGTAGAGCTCCTTGATCTGCGGAACGTTTTCACTGGTACGATTGAGCAGAATCGACTCGGGCTTGGTGGTGGACTGGACCGCCACGACCTTACCCTCAAGATCGGCAAGCGTGTAGATATCGCTCTCGGGATCGACCGCGACCACCTGGCGGCTCGCAAGGTACGGGCCGGCCCAGCGATATTCGTTTTCGCGACCCGTCATACTAAAGCTGCCCATGACGCAATCGAGCTCGCCGCTCGCCAGCAGCTCTTTCTTCTTTTCCCAGTCGATCAGCTGGTACTTTGGCTTGTAGCCAATGCGGCCCAAAGCCTCGGTCAAAATATCGACATCCAGGCCAACAATATCGCCGTACTCGTTGCTATACACAAACGGTGGATAGAGGTCGCTGCCAACGTTGAGCGTCTTAAGGTTGTCGTCTTTGACCTGCGAGGCGGCCGCGCCTTCTGATGCAGACGCCGCGGCCCCGTCATTCGACCCGGAACAGCCAGCTATCGCCACGACAAAGGCACTCACCACTGCAAGCGCAACAAACAACGATATGGCGGCCGAGCGACGAGGTCTTTTCATCGAGCTCCAGACGTTCCTGTTTACAGACTCAAGAGCAAAGATATTAGCAGACAAAACCGCGCTTGCGCTCAATGGTTACAGATGCTTTACCATACGGGGCCTTGCAGCCAATCTGGCAGACAACCCCACATGCAGCGCTCACTTACTGTGCATTAAAAACGTAGCGGTCCAGGCGGTCGCACGCCTCCCTTACACGCGAAAGCGGCAGCGCCAGATTCACGCGAATGTGGCAAGGTCCATGGAATGGACGGCCGTCCTGATAGCCCACGCCCACACGTGTGCCCTCGTCGAGTAGCCACTGAATATCGCGCCCATGCACGCGGCACCACTCCGTGCAGTCCAGGAACACCATATAGGTGCCCTGCGGGCGCGAATAGGACACGCCCTCAAAATGCTCGTCCACGTAATCGCAGAAGTAGTCAATGTTGCCCTCGATAACCTCGTTGAGCTCATCGAGCCACTCGTAGCCCTGCGGCTGGTAGGCACCGATAAGCGCGTGCATCGAAAGGACATTCATCTCGTTGTAGTGGGTCTTATTGGACACGGCGCACACGCGGTCGCGCAGCGTCTCGTTATAGATGATGTGGTAGCTGCCGACCAGGCCCGCCAGGTTAAACGTCTTGCTCGGCGCATAGAGGGCGACCGTGCGCATGCGGGCATCCTCGCTCACCGACTGCGTCGGGATATGCTTGTGGCCCGGCAGGATGATATCGGACCAAATCTCATCCGAGATCACCACACAATCGTGCTGGCGATAGATGTCCATGGCGCGCTCGATCTCGTCGCGCTCCCATACGCGGCCGCAGGGATTGTGCGGCGAGCAGAACACCGCAGCATGGATGTGGTTTTGGGCGAGCTTGCGCTCCATGTCCTCAAAGTCCATACGCCACACGCCCTGGTCGTCGAGTTTAAGCGGGCTGTGGACAATGCGATAGCCCGCGGCCTCGATGGACTTGGTAAAGCCGATGTAGGTGGGACTGTGGACCAGTACCGCATCGCCCGGCTGGACATATGCGCGCAGCGTCGACACGACACCGCCCAGCACGCCGTTTTCGTAGCCGATATGCTCCGGGAGCAGGCCCTCGACGCCATTACGGCGGCTCTGCCATTCGATGATGCGGTCGAAGTACTCGGGGCGAGGATCGAAATAGCCAAACATGGGATGCTGGGCGCGCTGAATGATGTGCTCCTGGACCGTGGGCACCGTGGCAAAGTTCATGTCCGCCACCCACATGGGGATGCGGTCGAAGCCCTCGTCGGGCGCGTTCGGAGCCATGCCGGGGATTTCACCCCAGGAGTCAACGGCGATGGCGTCCATGCCGTGGCGGTCGATAAACGAAGTAAAGTCGTATTTCATGCTGAGCTCCCGTGCAAAGCGGATTGTTTTGGTAGGCGTTATTGTCCACCAGCGTGGGCGATTTTGTCATGAGGGTTTGGCGTTGAATTTGGCGGGCGCCGGCGAATGGCCGGCTAGTCCCGCGCGTCGTTGACGGCGATTACCGTCAACCTGGTTCCATCAACCGTAAAGGATATGTCGAGCCCAGCGTAAGCCAGATGGTAGACGCGGTTTGGCTCGTGTTTGCTACCCGCGCGGCGCGGATCTTGGCGAAGGACCTCTATCAAGCCGGGGAGCTTTGCGGGCGGAATCATATCCTGCAGCGCTTGCGGGAACTCGATATCGAGCTCTTGCCACGGAGCATCCTCAATCCAGCCGCCGGTCGCATCTGGATGGCAATCCGCAAACGGAATGTAGGGCTTAATGTCGTAGATGGGCGTGCCGTCGCGCAGATCGGCCCCTAGCACATGGATGATGGGGCCATCGTCGGTAAGCTCGACATGATCGAGTTTGACGCAGGTAAGCCCAATGGGATTAGGGCGAAACGGGCTGCGCGTGGCAAACACGCCCACGCGCTCGGCTCCACCCAGGCGCGGCGGGCGCACGGTTTTCGACCATTTTGCGTTGGTGCCGGACCTGTCCTGTGTTTTAGCGTCGACGGCAATATCTTTGGCTCTGTTAGACCAGGATTGACATAAATCCGATGTCACCGCGACGGGCTATCCT
>UROC01000003.1 GCA_900549345.1 uncultured Collinsella sp. | reverse complement strand
CGGGGTCTCATGGGCCCCCTTGACGCGGCGTAGCGGAGGTGCCACCCGGCCGCGGAGCCGTGGCCGATTCACGGCGGACGCCGGCAGCTCGAAATAGTTTTATCGCACTGCCCTTTCGATGAAAGCCAGCTAGCCGAAGGCGGCGGCGAGTTTGAAAGCGAATCATTCCTAGATCTATTTCTGTTTGCAAAACGCCTCGAAGGCTGCTCGGATAGGAGCATCTTCTACTACGAAGCCACCATCAAAAAAATGCTTGAATCGTTCGATGCGCCAGCTTGTGACTTGGAAACCGAAGAAATTAGGTCCTATCTTTCCAACTATCAGCAAAAAGCCGGCGTCACTCACGTCACCGTTGATAACGTCCGAAGAATCATCTCAAGCTTCTACTCATGGCTCGAAGACGAAGACCATATCATCAAAAGCCCGGTCAAACGCATTAAAAGAGTCAAGGCTCCACAACTCATAAGGGAAACGTATGGCGACAAAGTCGCGAGATTCTTTGCGATAACTGCGGGTTGCCCTGAAACCTTGCCCTGATCGACCTGTTGCGCTCTACCGACATGCGCGTAGGCGAAATCGTCTCGTTGGACAGGAACTCCATCGACACCATCAATCGGGAGTGCATCATACACGGCAAGGGCAATAAGAACCGCATCGTCTATTTTGATGCAAAGACTAAAGTCCATATTTAGAATTACCTGTCTACCCGAATGGGCAGCCCGGAAGCCCTCTTCGTGTCGAGCAAGGCGCCGCACGAGAGACTGTAAATTGGCGGCGTCGAGGCGTTGCTTAGAAACTGGAGCGCGAGCTTGATTTAGGAAGGGTCCACTCTCATAAGTTCAGAAGAACGCTTGCCACAAAGGCAATCGACAAAGGCATGCCCATCGAACAAGTCCTGGTGCTCCTTGGCCATAATAATAGATACCACATTAAGGTACGCAATGGTCGACCAGTGCAACGTCAAAGCATCCCATCTCAGATATCTAACTTAAACGTCGTGTTTACCCACCAGTCGCTTGTACTCCTCAGCACTAATGACCGTCTTGATATCGAGGATGGATCAACATTCATATTGTTCGTCACGTCCATCCGGTCCTCCTCGCTTGAGTTAGTTGCAGTGTCGCCACGGTCGACGGTACGCTCGGTTGCACGGCACGCGCCGACGGCGTGCGCAGCGCAACCGCGCGTACCGTCGACGGGCAACGCATCTGCCAAGGCCTCGGCGATTGTCTTAGAGCACATCGTTGCTTTTTTCCATAGAGGCCAGGTATAAGATCAAATCGGCCTTGTCCACGCGCCAGACGCCGGCAATCTTCACGCCGCCGGCCGCCTTAAGAATCTGAATAGCCTTGGTCTTACAGACATTCAGCAACTTGGCGATATCTCGCGAGGTGGCGTATGCGGATGGCAGCTTGACGATTGCCTGGCACCACGCTTTACGCGCGATTGCGTCTCGTTTCTGCGAATCCATACCGTTCATTTAGACTCCTTTCGTTTAGTTCGAATGCAATTCCACACTACGCTTTACATAGGATGTTTTCGTATATACGCTATGAATGGAACGTAAAATTCGGTTGACAGCACTAAGGAGAGAGCTATGAGTCACCCCACAATCGAAGTACCAGCACCTATAGCAGCCGAAATCAAACCGTGGACGTTGCCCTCATGTCGAGAGAAAAATTTAGATATTTTTGGAATGGAACGCCCCGCGCTTATCTGTAAACCCCATTCGACGGCCTACGGCATCCCCTCGGGCTTCTCCACCGGGACCCTTTTAGACGTAGATCTGACGGATCCAAAGAAAATCATTCAATTCGTCGAGCGGTACGGACTTCCCGTCACCCCATACGCGGGGCAATCAGAGCGTGTTGAAAAGCGTTTCACTTCAAACGACGTCTTCTCCGATAAACCGGAGCAAGATGGTCTAGATATTTGGTACGACGCATTGAATGCATCAGAAAGGTGCTCTGAAATCAGCCTAAACCCCGAGTGCGCCTTGTTTAATAACTTCAAAGATAGGGGGCGCTCTCTGGGAACAGAAGTCGCAAACTTAATCGAAGATATTAGATACAAGAAGGAACAGGTCATACTGTTGGACGATCTCGTTACAACGATGGCATTCATGCAATTAGCTACGCTTCTATTCACAGGCAAAGCAGCTTACGGTGACCGTGCATACGACTATGTTCTGCATCAAGTACGCATCTCCCAAAACAAGGGGATTATTGAAAACAGATTTTCGCAGCTACGTATGTCGCTCCAGATGGTCGATGCGTCTGAGCCCCAGTTAGCAGTAGCCAAACCCGGAACATTTGAAATGGACGAAGGAACCAAGATATGGGTGAGCAATCAATTCAAGACAATAGAAGTTGCCCTGGCAACATTCATCGACCTCGCTATTAACCCTCAGCCAGAACCCCATACCTTCATTCAAGAGCAAACTTTACGTCGAATGGTCAACCGGAATTTAAACGGCCAAAACCCGATTTACGGAAGTCTAACAAGAGCTTGGGCGATACAACTACTAGAAACCCTTGAAAGCCATTTCTCCTGGAACACTTGCCGCGAATGCGGACGACCGTACAAAATCCGCCAGCAGAGAATGAGGGCCTACGTCACGCAAGAAGACGCGAACGAAGACCGTTTCAAAGGGCGAAACAACGCTCGTGACAAAAATGGCTATTGCTGCAAAGCGCACGAACAGCGTATTCGACGCAAAAATGATAAAAGGATCAGTGACGATCAGATGGATAAAATCGCCCGGAAAATGGACGGGCACGACCAATAATAATGGCGAAACTATGAATTTTGATAATTCGATATAGGATCCAAAACCCGTTTTATTGCACACATCGTTGCACAGCCCATTGCGCACGACAGTCATAAAAAGAAAGCAGGCCAGAGAAAAACACACTCTGACCTGCTTTTTCTTTCATGGAGCCAGTGACAGGAATCGAACCTGCAACCCACTGATTACAAATCAGTTGCGCTACCGTTGCGCCACACTGGCACACTTGGCGCTTTCGCGCGAAGCCTGTTAAGGATAAAGGAATTGAGGATGGGGCGCAACAGGCCCTTCGACCGACCACATCTCAAAACTATTCGCCAGAACGAATAGTTTCGTCTGTTCGCCAAAACAAAAAACTATTCGTTTTGGCGATGGCAAGTCCACAATCCAATAACTACAAGCCAGTGAATTGACCAGCCGAGTAGCTGGTCTCTACAGATACTCCCCTACCGGCCACGAAGGGCCTTGAGCTTGGCCAGCGCCTCGGGGCTCAGGCGGCTACCCAGGGTCATCTTGATCTGCGGAGCTTCCTCTGCCTCGTGAACGTCGTTATCGATCTGCTTGATCTCGTCCACCAGCATGCGGCTCGAAATACGCGTGACGCCCTTGCCCATGACGACGGCTTGAATTGTGCCGTCACTCGATACCACGGAGCACGCACGGCCTTCCTCACGTGCCTCGATGCAGAGCTTCTGCACCACGGTATCGGCCGATACGCCCGTCGGCGAAAACTCGATGCGCACGCCGCGGGCCGGCAGGTTGGGGCGCTCGCTGGAGATATTGCCCGCGCCGTCGAACACGATCACGGCCTCGTAGCGGCCCTGGGCAAAGGCGGCGACGTCGTTGATGAGGGCGGTGCGCGCCATATCGTGAACGTCGCTGGAATACGGATCGTCAGAATGGTCGTAGACGAGCTTTTCGTAGCGCGGCGTGCAGTGGATCACGTTGTAGCCGTCGACCACCAGCAGCTCGGGCTTATTGGAGTGCACCGTCGAGACCGGATCGGCGATGGCCTGCGCAAACGCATTGCCGCCCACGCCGTAGGTCGCGGCCGAGACAATCGGCTTGGCCGAGCCCTCGCCAAAGCGCTTGGCCTTGGACTTGGCGCGGTTCTTCTTGGACATGCGCTACTCCTCCCCCATGAGCTCGCCGGCATTGCGGCGCAGCCACTCAAAGCACAGCGCGGTGGTCGCCTGGGCCACATTGAGACTCTCGGTCATGCCGCGCTGGGGAAGCTTGGTCAAAAAGTCGCATTTCTCGAGCACCAGGCGCGAGATGCCGTCGCCCTCGGACCCCATGACGAGCGCCACGCGACCCTCGAAGGGAGCATCCCAGCAACTGCCTTCGGCGTGCTCGGAGGCACCGCCCACCCAAAAGCCAGCGGCCTTGAGGTCATCGAGTGCACGGGCGATATTGGGAACCTGCGCGATAGGCAGATGCATGACGGCGCCGGCAGAAGTCTTGTAGCTGCCCACGGTCACGCCGGCGGCGCGCTTGTTGGCGATGATGACGCCCGCGGCGCCCACAACCTCGGCGGAGCGCACGATGGCGCCAAAGTTGCCGTCATCGGTCACATGGTCGAGCACCACGACAAGTGCCGGACCCTCGCCTGCGCGGTCGAGAATATCGGCAACATCGGCATAGGGGAAGTTGCCCACCTCGAGTGCAATACCCTGGTGAGCGCCATGGCTCGACAGTGCGTCGAGCTGCGCGCGCGGCACATACTTAATGCGGACACCCGCGACGTTGAGGTCATCGACCAGGCGCGACAAGGCGGCATCGCGCTCCCCGCCCTCGGCAATGAGCGCGCACTTGATGGGAAAACCAGTGCGCAGCGCCTCGGCGGCAGCACGACGACCTTCGATAAACTCGCCCTTGGGAACCTGAACGTTGTCGCGGTTGCGATCGCGCTGCGGGCGAGCAGCCTGTGAGCGCTCGCGCTGGCCCTTGGGAGCGGCAGCGCGGTCGTTGCGGCGAATCGGACGCGAACCAGAAGCGGCCTGCTTGCCTCCGCGCGGCGCACGCTTACGATTGTCAGCCATAGGACGGACTCCTTAACACAATTATCAAACGATACAAAATAAACGACCGCCCATGAATAGTAATTCGGGCGGTCGGTACGGGTTTTCCAAGTGCCCGAGATTGCCGTGAAAGAGGAGCGACGCGTACTTTGGTACGCGAGCGACGGTTTGAACGGCAAGGTCGGGTGCTTGGGAAACCCGCAGGGATTAGAGAGACTTAATACGGGTACCGGCGGCCGTATCCTCAATGGTGAGGCCCAGGTCCTTGAGCTGATCGCGGATGGCATCTGCCAAATCCCAGTTCTTGGCGGCACGGGCCTCGGCGCGGGCCTCGAGAATCTTGGCAGCAGCCTCGTCCACGTCGTCGCCCGTATAGGCAACCAGACCTGCGGCAACGCCCAGCAGACCCAGCGGCAGCTCGACCTTGGGCTCGGGAAGCTCAACACCAAACGTATCGAGCAGCTCGACCAGCGTATCGGCGGCGGCAAGCGCGGCGGCCTTGTCGGCAGCGTCACCGGCCTGCTCCAGGTACTGGTTGCACTCGGTCACAAAGCCAAAGACGGCACCCATGGCGCCGGCGGTGTTAAAGTCGTCGTCCATGCACTCCTTAAAGGTGGCACGGGTCTCGGCGGCCTTGGCGGCAAACGCCTCGGATGCTACCTCATCGGCATCGACCGTCGCGTGGTTCGCGGCCCAACGCAGGTTCTCGACCGTACCGGCGATACGCGTGAGCGAGTTCTCGGCACCCTCCAGGCGCTCCCAAGAAAAGTCGAGCGGCGAGCGATAGCTCGTCTGCAGCATCAGCAGGCGCAGGGCGGCAGCGGAGTGCTGCTCGAGGACCTCGGCCAGCGTAAAGAAGTTGCCGAGCGACTTGGACATCTTCTCGCCGTCAACCAGCAGCATGCCCGTGTGCATCCAGGTGTTGGAGAAGCCCTGGTGCCAGGCGCAGGTAGCCTGGGCGCACTCGTTCTCGTGATGCGGGAAGGCAAGGTCGGAGCCGCCGCCGTGGATGTCGATCGGGGTGCCCAGGTAACGGTGCACCATGGCGGCGCACTCGGTGTGCCAACCGGGACGACCCTCGCCCCAGGGGCTCGGCCAGCTGGGCTCGCCGGGCTTGGCAGCCTTCCACAGCGCAAAGTCGAGCGGATCGTTCTTGTCCTCGTTCTCCTCGATGCGTGCACCAACCATAAGGTCGTCGATGTTGCGGCCCGAAACCTGGCCGTAGTTGGGATCACTGCGCACGGCAAAGTACACGTCGCCGTTATCGGCGGCGTAGGCGTGGCCCTGCTCGATGAGCGTCTTGATCATGGCGATCATGGGGCCGATCTCTTTGGTGGCGCGGGGGCGCACATCGGGATCGAGCACGTTGGCGGCACGCATGACGCCGATGAACTTGTCGGAGAACTCCGTCGCGACCTCGGCAGCAGTGCGGCCCTGCTCGTTGGCGCGCTTGATGATCTTGTCGTCGACGTCGGTGAGGTTCTGGGCGAACGTGACCTCGTAGCCGCTCGCGATGAGCCAGCGACGAATCACGTCAAAGCTGATGAACGTGCGGGCATTGCCGATGTGGATGTTGTCGTAGACCGTGGGGCCGCACACGTACATGCGGACCTTGCCGGACTCGATGGGCTGGAACTCTTCCTTTTTATGGGTAGCGCTGTTGTAGATACGCATTCGTTACTCCTTAACGGTTTTCTGTAGCAAGCAGACGGCCCAGGCGCCAATTCCCTCGCCTTGGCCTTCCCAACCGAGCTTTTCGGTCGTAGTGGCGGCGACGCCCACGTTTTCGACGTCGACGCCCAGGGCATGGGCAAGGTTGGCGCGCATGGCATCGCGGTGCGGGGTGATCTTGGGTTGCTGGCAGGCAATGGTGCAATCGGCATCGACAAACTCAAAGCCCAGCTCGCGCGCATAGTCCATCACGCGAGCGAGCAGCACCATCGAATCGGCACCCTCGTAGGCGGGATCGGTGTCGGGGAATAGCTTGCCGATGTCTCCCCCGCGGCAGGCGCCCAGAATGGCGTCGGCCAAGGCATGCGCGAGCACATCGGCATCCGAGTGGCCCAGCAGGCCGCGCTCGTAGGGAATGTCAACCCCGCCGATGATACATCGACGCCCCTCCACCAAACGGTGGACGTCGTAGCCGTGGCCAATGCGCAGGTTACTGAACATGGGGAAGGTCCTCTCCCTCGGCCATGCGGCCAAGCAGAATCGCGGTTACGGGGCGCAGGTCCTCGGGCACCGTCACCTTAAGGTTGTCACGCGGGCTCTGGACGCAGCGGACGCGCCCGCCCATGCGCTCGACCAGCGACGAATCATCGGTGCCGATAAAGCCCTCGGCGATGGCTGCGGCGTGAGCGCGCTTCATGGCGTCGACGCTAAAGATCTGCGGCGTCTGCGCGGCCCAGTAGAGCTCACGCGGCGGCGTCTCGACGATATTGTCGCCGTCGACGATCTTGAGTGTGTCGATCGCGGGCTGACCGCATACGACACCGTCGAGCGAGCGGTCGCCCACAAGCACGTCGATCGCATGATCGATGGCCTCGGTCGTGATGAGCGGACGGGCGCCGTCGTGGATGGCGACATATTCGAAACCCGCCGGAACCGCATGCACGCCGGCACGGGTGGAATCCTGACGGGTATCGCCGGCATCGGCGAAGCTGATGGGCGTGTCATAGTCAAACGGGCTGATGGCCAGGCGGCGCATCTCGGCACGACGCTCGGCAGGGCAAACCACGACGATGTGGCCGACCTTATTGCTACGGTCAAATGCGCGGATGGACCAGCTCATAAGCGGACGACCCGCTACATTGACGAGCTGCTTGCCACCGGGGTTACCAAAGCGCTGGCCGCTGCCACCGGCAACGACCACGGCGCATACGGGCGCCATTATGCGTTCCCCTGTTTGGTGCCCTTCATGCGGTACAGGGAGTCCGCAAGAATGGCAGGGTTGTTAACGCCAAAGTCGCCCAGGCGCTCCGGGTCCTCGCTGATGTCGTCCATGAGCTCCTGCAGCGATCCATACTCGTCGACGATTTTCTCGGCCACGCCGTCGCGCACGACGGACACGCGCGAAAGCGTGCGCAGACCCAGCGGTGTCATGACGGAGTCCTCGTCCAGGTCGTCGTAGCCCAGAACCGCCGCCACATGCTGCGGGTCGGACAGGTCCTTAGGCGTCATGCGGCTCAGGTTGGCGCGGATCTTCTCGGCGTTGGCCTCAGAGGAATCACTTGCGTAGTCGCGGATCATCAGGTCGTATTCGGTATCCATGCTGGAGCCGGCGAGCTGTTCGAGCTGCATCTGCACGAGCTTGCCCTGGTTGCCCAGCTTGACGATGCAATCCTTAAGCTCGGTCTTTGCCTGCTGCATGATCTCGAAGCTCGAGAAGATGCCGGTGATGTCGGCGAGCGTAACGTAGTCGTCGAGCTCGAGGGCCGTCAGGCGCAGCAGGGAGCGATCGAGCGACTGACGGGTAGTCTGGAGCGTGGCGACGAGCTGGTTGACCGAGCTCATGATGGTGGTGACGGGCTGGATCTCGTAGCTCTTGCCGTGAACGTACACGTTGACGACGGCTCGACGGGCCGAGACCGAGATCACGATGGCGTCGGTGAGCACCGACATGCGAGCGGCGGTGCGGTGACGCATGCCCGTCTCGCTCGTGGCAAGCGAGGGATCGGGATTGAGGTGGAAGTTGGCGCGCAGGATCTGGGTGAGGTCGCCGTCGATGACGATGGCACCGTCCATCTTGGAAAGTTCGAATAGGCGGTTCGAGGTAAACGAAATGTTGAGCGGGAAGCCGTCGTTGCCGGCAGCGAGCACGTTTTCGGTGTCGCCAACGCAGATAAGGGCGCCCAGGTGACCAGCGATGATCATGTCGAGGGCAGTGCGGATCGGCTGACCAGGTGCCGTCAGGCGAATGGCCTGTTCCATACGCTTTTGCAGCTCGTTCTTATCCAAGGCATCGCTCCCATCGTATACGCTCCATAAACGCTAAATAGTTTCTCACGGTTTGCCCCCGCAGCGCTTGCGAAATCCGATGCTTACAGAATGAGCGAACACCGCTGAGGTAGTCAAAAGAGCCCCAACCCAAATGAGCTGCTTATGTGGTAGCATCGGGATTCACATGAATGAGGGAGTAGTCGCGTGACCGGGTTCGCCTCCGGTGGCGCGGTAAGTCAACACACTGGCCGATGCGGCCTGGCTTGCCTTAATGAACGAGACTCGTGGCTGTGCGCGCAACGCGTACGCCACGGGTCTTTTTTTGTTACTCCCCCAAGAGGTACACGCGGGCCCGCCCGCAGAGAGGGAGCCAGACTATGGGACTCGCAGAGCTCGTGCTGCTCGACGTTGGCCTTTCGATGGATGCCTTTGCCGTATCCATCTGCAAGGGCCTTGGCATGAAGAAGATCAACCTTAAAGTCGCCGTGGTACTCGGCCTGTTCTTTGGCGGCTTTCAGGCCGGCATGCCCGTAATCGGATGGGCGCTTGGCAGTCAATTCATGGGCATCATCGGACCCATCGACCATTGGATCGCCTTTATCCTTTTGGCCTTTATCGGCGGCAAAATGCTGTGGGAGGCCTTTACCGAGGACGAGGACGAAGGCGACAACAAGAATGCCGAGAGGATTGACCTGGGCGAGTACCTAATCCTTGCCATCGCCACCTCGATTGATGCCCTAGCCGTAGGCATCTCGTTTGCGGCACTCTCGGTCGACATCGTTCCCGCCGTATCGCTTATCGGCGTCGCAACGTTTATCTTCTCTGTCGCCGGCGTGGCGATTGGCCACACCTTTGGCGCACGCTACGAAAAACCCGCCACCATCGTGGGCGGCATCGTGCTCATCCTCATCGGACTTAAGATCTTGCTTGAGCATCTGGGGATTTTGGCGCTGTAACGCCAAACG
The DNA here is from genome assembly GCA_900549345.1 of uncultured Collinsella sp. GTDB lineage: Bacteria > Actinomycetota > Coriobacteriia > Coriobacteriales > Coriobacteriaceae > Collinsella. The sequence goes on along the minus strand of UROC01000003.1, from coordinate 49,687 downwards.
CAATCGCTCAAAACTCAACGCCAGTACAAGGCCTCATGCAAAGTTTTGCATGAGGCCTTTTCGTGCAGACTTTTGCATGTCATACTGATATGCAAAAGTCTGCATGTTGGAGATCGCCATGGATACCCTTCCCATCACCACACCACGCCAAGCTGGCATCTATGTGCGTCAGGCACGCGAGTCGCAGGAAATCACCCGTGCGGCCCTCGCTAAAAAAGCCGGCGTTTCGGAGCGCCTGCTCGCATCGCTCGAGCTAGGAGACGCCACGGGTATTCGGCTCGACAAGTTACTGACCGTCTTTAACGCACTCGACATAGGTCTCTTTGCGCAAAGCGATAACGACTCCATCGCATCGCCCTCCGAACATCCGACGACGATAGCGGACCTCCCTATCGCGAACTCGAATGCCCTGCCCAAGCCAAGTGTAGGCAGACGACCCGCCCGACAAGGAACGCCATCTTCCTATGGTGCCTTGCTGGCCCAAATCGCAGCCGAGCAAGGCCTTTCCGACACTTCAGACCTCTCCTTTGGCTGTAAGGTTGTGAAATAAATGGCAGAGATGGAGCTTGCGACCCTCATTTGTGGCGAAATCGCAGGCACTCTCCGGCAAGACGAGCATGGACTCTGCAGCTTTGTATACGCCCCAACCTATCGCGGAGCACCGCTATCGCTAACAATGCCGCTTTCCAATCGCACGTATGGCCATAACATCGTCCGCCCGTTCCTATTTGGCCTTTTGCCCGACAGTCAAGAGCAGCGTCGCGCTATTGCCGCCGAGCATGACGTTGCATCCAACAACCCCGTCGCCCTCTTGTGCCATATCGGTCTTGACTGCGCGGGGGCCGTTCAGTTTTGTCGAACCGATCAATTAGACGCCGTCCGTGGCAGGGTCTCCGCATACCGCCCGCTTACCAATTCTCAAATCGCTCACAAGCTTAAAGCAATTCGCGATGACGAAAGAGAGACATGGATGGGCTCCAACGAAAGCTGGTCCCTGGGCGGCAACCAAGGCAAATTTGCACTAGCTTGGCATGATGGCCAATGGTACGAATGTCTAGGGTCATCTCCCACTACCCATATCTTCAAAAATGGTGTCGTCGGGTTCAAACATCAGGCCTTAAACGAATTCGTCTGCATGAAAACGGCTCGGCGTGTTGGCATTCCAACTGCCAACGTCTCCTATTGCACATTTGAAGACGAAGCCGCACTCGTCGTTGAACGGTACGACAGAATGGTCAATAACAGCGGAAGTATCGAAAGGCTGCATCAGGAGGACTTTTGCCAGGCGCTCGGTGTATTGCCAAGCCAGAAATACACCGCCGACGGAGGACCGACTACACGAGACATCCAAGAACGACTGATTAACACAGTCCCCCACCACATGAATCTTGTGCTTTTTACCTATATGTTGTTCTATAACGCCATTATCGGAGCGCCTGACGCACACGCTAAAAACTACTCGCTCATCCTAGGCAAAGGCACAAACGCGGCACTCGCACCCATGTACGATGTCGCATCGGGCTTGGCGTATGAGCGCATGCGACGTCGGGCACGCCTTGCTATGAGCGTTGGCGGCGAAAATCGTGTGGGGCGCATCGGTCCAGGTGCTATCCGCCGATACCACGGTATGGGCGACCCCGCGCTGGAGACGGCGCTCACCGATGCAGGGCTATCCGAGAAGTTTTGCTTTGCGACCATGATGGACCTCGCCTACGAGGTACCCATTTGCATGGAAGAGGTCATGGACGAATACGCCGACCTGCCCGGCATGGCGGACCTGCGCGAGCATATGCTCGGCCCCGTCCGCGAAAACTGCCAGCGAACCCTCGACCTCATCAGGGCGGATATGGGCTAGACGCCAATCAATTTCCCATTTCCCAAAAGAAGAGAGGGGGCACCCGTCGCTCAAAGCTCGGGTACCCCCTCAAATCATTTGTAATCTGTCAGCGCGTGCCTCGGACTGTTGTTAGCACAACCTTTACGCGGCAAGGCGCTTGAGGACGTCAATGAGCAGCTCGTAGAAGCGCTCAGCAGAAGCGAGCTCCATGCTCTCGTCCGGGGTGTGGACATCGGAGAGCGTCGGGCCCACGGCGATGGCGTCCAGGCCGTGCAGGGCCTCGGCAAACAGACCGCACTCAAGGCCGGCGTGGATGGACTCGATGCGCAGCTCGGAGCCAAAGAGCTCGCGATAGCTCTCGACAAAGACGTCGCGGACCGGCGAATGCTCGGCATAGCTCCAGCCGGGATACTCGAATTCAAACTTGGCGTCGAAGCCCAAGACATCGGCCAGCGTCTGCAGGCGGTCCTTAAACTCGTTCTGCAGCGAGGTAATCGAGGAGCGCGGGGACAGCATGATCTTGACCTCGTCGTCAGAGGTGGCAACCACACCGATGTTGGAGGAAACCTCGACGGAGCCGTCGGTGGCGACGTTGCGGCGGATCACGCCGTTGGGGGCAAGACGCAGGGCGCGGATGAGGGCAAGCGCGGACTTCTGGTCCATGGCCTCGACCTCAGCGTTGTCGGCAATCTCGACGGTGCAGGTAAAGCCGGGGTCGAAGACCTCGAGCTCGGCGGTGACGTCGGCGATGATGCCACGGGCGACCTGCGCCGCGGCCTCGGCGGCAGCGTGATCGGCATAGACCAGAACGGCCTTGCACTCACGGTTGATAGCGTTGTCCTTGGTGCCGCCGTTGAAGCTGACGATGGCGGGCTCGCCGGCAACCATCAGGCGGTCGATGATGCGGGCCATGATGAGGTTGCCGTTGCCTCGCTCCAAGTGAATATCGCTGCCGGAGTGACCACCCAGCAGGCCGGAGATGTCGAGCGTGAGGGTGCTACCGGTCTTGTGCTCGCGCACGATGGGGCAGGTGTAGGTAACGACGACGCCGCCGGCGCAGCTGACGGTGGCAACGCCCTCTTCCTCGGAGTCAAGGTTAATCATGGTGCGGGCGCTAATCTGGGACTTGTCGAGCGTCTCGGCGCCGACCAGGCCAGTCTCCTCGTCGGTGGTGAATACGCACTCGAGGGCGGGGTGGGCAATCGAATCGTCGTTGAGCACGGTAAGCATAAGCGCGACAGCAATGCCGTTGTCGGCGCCCAGGGTGGTGCCGTTAGCGGTGAGGACGCCGTCCTTGACGACCAGATCGATACCATCGGTCGTAAAGTCGTGCTCAACGGAGCCCAGCTTGTCGCACACCATGTCGATATGGCCCTGCAACATCACGGTCGGGGCATTCTCGGCACCGGCAGATGCGGGCTTGCGAATGATGACGTTGTAGACCTCGTCCTGGTACACATCGAGGCCGCGCTCCTTGGCAAACGCGACCAGGAAATCGCTGATGCCCTTCTCGTTGCCAGACCCACGGGGGATCGCGCTGACCTCCTCAAAGAAATGGAACAGCTGGGCGGGCTCGTAGCCGGTAATCTTGTAGTCCATGGTGCCTCCTTGGCGCAACTGGTTAGACAATAAGACATGCGCCTTGTATATTCCCAGACTTCGTTTGCATAAACCAGTCGAAAACGCCGAGCGCCCTCGCATCATCGGCTAACGGTGAGGAAACGTCACTTTATCAAGATAAAGCAGCTTAGACGGGCCGCGCCGAAGGGACGTTGGACCCTTCAACCAGCCTCAACGCCTGTTGAACGTTAATGCATACACCATTGGTATGTTTAATAAGATTCTTGTCCTCCGTCACGACGTAATCGGCATCAATGCGATTGGCGACGCCCAGCATCAGGTCGTCCTCGAAGTCGTTGTGATGATACTTGAACACAAAGGAGTCGAAGACCTCGTCTGCACCGACCGGCGCGATGAGGGCAAGCTCGCGCATCTGCCGAACGCATGCCCAGGCCGTTTCGTCCGCCGCCGCAATGGCGTTATCGCTCAGCGAGCCATTCTTCCTTCGGCACTCCCTCTTAATCGCCGCCGAGACAAGATACGAGACATCTTTGACCGAAAGAGACGAGGCAAACAGGGCAATCTGCTCCGAGACATCGGCAATCTCGAATAGACGGGCGACATCCGATGTCCGGTCCGACCTTCCAGAAAAGTAATCCATCCATACGTTGGTGTCGATGAGCAACTTGAGAATGCCGTCTGCACTCATAGCTCCACCCACTCGGGATAGCGCTCCGCCATTGCTTCCTCATAGAGGTCATCGTAGTCACCCGAGAGGTCGGGAACAGGAATGCCGTATTTGAGGCACGCATCGCGCACGATGTGGCTGCCCTGCGTAACCCTTGATTCCACCGACGCAGTCGCTGGCACGTTAGAGCTCGGTGCCGCAACCCCCGATCTCGAGGGCATGCATCCGTTGACGACCAGATATTCCCAAAGTGTCCGCACCGCTTGAGACGGCGTCATGCCGATATGCGCCAGCACGGCGTCCCCAGCCTCTTTGAGTTGGCGATCCATGCGCACATTCATCTGGACCGGCCGTGAGTCGAGTACCGATATAGGCATGCTAGCTCCTTCTGCTATACATATTTATATTTCGAGTATAGCACCATTTACTCATAAAAAAGGGGCGCCCCGACAGGAGTGCCCCTTCGCAAAGCTATGTTAATCCCTACAGCGCACCAGAGCCGGCTTGCATCATGCCGCCGGGGCCCGAGGTCACGCCGCCTCCCACAGGAGCAGCGTTGCCGGTGTGCGGTGCTGCCGGGGCGGTATCGCCACCGAGCGTGCCCGCCGGACGCGGTGCCGGGATCTCGCCCGCGCCGTGGCTAAAGACAAACTTGCCATCGGCCACGTCGCACAGGACGGTATCGCCCTCGCCCCACTCGCCGGCCAGCAGCTCCTCGGACAGCGGATCCTCGATGAGCTTTTGGATGGCACGACGCAGAGGACGCGCGCCATTGGTGAGGTCGGTACCCTCCGCCACAATCTTGTCGTAGGCCGCATCGGTAAGCTTGATGTTCATGCCGTTTGCGATCAGGCGCTGGCGCAGATCGTCCACCAGCAGGTGCGCAATCTTAGTCAGGTTCTCGCCCGAGAGCTTCTGGAACACCACAATATCGTCGATACGGTTGAGCAGCTCGGGGCGGAACAGGCGCTTGAGCTCGCCCATCGCACGACCTTTGATCTCACTCGAGGTGAGGCCCTGCTCGCCGGTGGTGCCAAAGCCGACGCTCGCATCCTGCGCGATCTCGCGGGCGCCCACGTTGGACGTCATGATGATCACCGTGTTGCGGAAGTCGACCGTCTTACCCTGGCTATCAGTCAGGCGGCCCTCCTCCAGCACCTGCAGCAGGATGTTGAAGATGTCGGGGTGCGCCTTCTCGATCTCGTCGAACAGCACGACCGAATACGGGTGACGACGAACGGCTTTGGTAAGCTGACCGCCCTCGTCGTGACCCACGTAACCCGGAGGGCTACCGATGAGCTTGGAGACCTCGAACTCGCTGCCGAACTCCGACATGTCGAAGCTGATGAGCGCGTCCTTGCTGCCAAAGAGGTACTCGGCGAGCGTCTTGGCGAGCTCGGTCTTGCCCGTGCCGGTGGGACCCAGGAAGATAAAGCTGCCGCCGGGACGACGCGGGTCCTTGAGCGGCGAGCGGCTGCGGCGCACGGCCTTGGCGACGGCCTCGACGGCCTCGTCCTGGCCGATAATGCGGGTCTTGAGCACGCTTTCGGTCTGCAGCAGGCGACGGCTCTCGCTCTCGGTGAGCGAGGAAACCGGCACGCCAGAGGTCACGGACACGATGTCGGCAATCTGACTCACGTCGATGGTGAGCGGGCTGGCGTCGAGCTCGGCGGTCCAGGCGGCCTTGGCTTCGGCGAGTTCAATCTCGGCGGCCTTCTGCTGCTCGGTGATCTCGGCGGCCTTGTTCATGTCATCGCTCTCGGTGGCCTCCTGCGCGGCGGCCTTGAGCTCCTCTATACGATGCTCGGCCTCGCGCACCGGCTCGGGCGCGCGATTCGCGGCGATGCGAGCGCGGGCACCGGCCTCGTCGATGAGGTCGATGGCCTTATCGGGCAGGAAGCGATCCTGGATGTAGCGGTTGGAAAGGTTCGCGGCGGCCTCGATAGCACCCTGCGTATAGCGCACATGGTGGTGCTCCTCGTAGCGCGGCTTGAGCGCGGTCAGGATCTTGACCGTGTCCTCGACGCTCGGCTCCTCGACATCAATGGTCTGGAAGCGACGCTCAAAGGCCGGATCCTTGGTGAGGTACTTACGGAACTCCTCGGCCGTGGTGGCACCGATGATCTGGAAAGCACCGCGTGCGAGCACTGGCTTGAGCATAGAGCTCGCATCGATAGAACCCTCGGCAGAACCGGCACCGATGATGGTGTGCATCTCGTCGATAAACAAGATGACGTCATCGGCTTCGGTCGCCTCCTGGATCACGTTCTTGAGGCGCTCCTCAAACTCACCGCGATACTTGGCACCCGCGACAAGACCCGGCAGATCGAGCGTCCAGATATTCTGGTTCATAAGATTCTCGGGCACATTGCCAGCAGCAATCTGTTGCGCCAGGCCCTCGACGATGGCCGTCTTGCCCACGCCGGGATCGCCCAGGATAAGCGGGTTGTTCTTGGTGCGGCGCGAAAGGATCTCCATCATACGCTGGACTTCCTTTTCGCGGCCAATCACGGGATCGAGCTCGCCGTCGCGCGCCTTTTGCGTGAGGTTGGTGGCGAACTGCTTGAGCGTGTCGGTGCCGCTCCCCTTTTGCTGAGAGGCATCCGAGCCGCTAAAGAACGGCAGGCCCGCACCGGGACGACCAGCACCGGCACCGGCGAGCGGACGCTTCTTATCCTGGTCCTTGGCAGTGAGTTTCTCGATAGCCTTTTTGATGGAGGCAGACGACACACCCAGACGCATGAGGATGTCCATGGCCATGCCGTTGCCCTCTTCGACGATGCCGATCAGCAAGTGCTCGGTCGACACGTAGGTCTGGTTGTTCTCACGCGCCACGCGGAATGAACGCTCCATCACGCTGATGACGAGCGGCGTAAAGGCGAGCTTGGCAGCCTCGGTCTCCTCGCTGGGCTCGGGAACCGTGGTCTGGACCTCTTTGAGGGTATCCATGATGTCATCGTAGGAGATGTCGAGCGAACGCAGCGCCTCGGCGGCAATGCCCTCGTCCTCCTTGGCAAGCGCGAGCAGCAGGTGCTCGGTGCCCACCTTATTTGAGTGCAGATCGAGCGCCTCCTGCTTGGCCATGGACATGACCTTGCGCGCGCGATCGGTAAAACGGTCTAACATGCTAGTTCCTCTTAGACGAGCTAGTTTTTCAAACGCAAAGCGCCACTCGTGGCGGCGCTTTGGTCTCTTTACCCATATGGAGTATATGTTAACCGCTGGGGCCTTTTCCGCATGCAGCCATACGACAACGTCTACAAAAAAGGAATCGCCGGGTGCGGCGGGCGCTCTAGGTTAGAGGCTGTTGTCTAGCAGGCGGGCTCGGCACCCATGTCCTCGGCAACGTCATTGACGGCATCGGCAACGGGAGCGCCAGGCATGCGCACGAGCTCCATATGCTGCTCTTCAAAGACGGTTCCCATGGGGAAGGCGCGGCGGAAGACAAAGCGAGCAACCGGACCAGCCACTAGCAGGTTCCAAGGCAGGGCCATGATAAAGTTGCGCGGAATGTTGACGAGCCACATCATCGGCAGCGCCTGCAAATTGGCAAGCGGGCCGCCGGGCATATGGAACAGGCCTTCGCTGAACTGCATCCCATTTCTTGGACTTTGAAATTAAGGTTCGAGAAAAGGGAGGCATCGGAAATGCCCCGCAGGAAGAAGGCAAGATACGGTCGCGAGATGAGGGCACGCGCCGCCGACCTGTTCGAGGCCGGCCTCGGCTTCGAACTCGCGGCCAAGAAGCTCGACGTTCCCGCCCCGGCGGTGAGAAAATGGCTCTACGCGTACCGGGCAACCGGGAGGAAGGGGCTGATCGGGATGGGCGAGAGCCGCAGGACCTACGACATGGAGACCAAGCTCGCCGTCGCGAGGGCCGTCGTGGACGAGGGGATGCCGCGGTCGGCGGCGATGGCCCGCTTCGGCATCGCCGCCGCCACATCGCTCGACCGCTGGTGCAGGCTGTACCGCGAGGGCGGGCCGGAGGCGCTCGAGCCGGGACGCCGCGGCAGGCCGGAGGGCCCCGGGGGGCGGACGCGCGAGCGGGAGCTCGAGGAGCGCGTGCGCAAACTCGAGGCCCAGGTGGCGTATCTAAAAAAATCGATAGCCCTGAAAGCGGAGAAGAGCTCTCAAACTGGGAGAAAGCCCAGGTCGTAGCCTCCCTTTCAGGGCACCACCGCCTATGCGACCTGCTCGCGGCCGCGCGGCTCGCGCCGTCGAGCTACCACTATGCCGTAGCGCACCCGCCGAGAGCGACCCGGCCAGAGCTCCGGGAGGCCGTGCGCGAGATCTTCTCGAGGACGGCGAACGGGTGCGGCCACCGCCAGATAGCGATGTGCCTGAGGGCCGAGCTGGGCGCGAGGATAGCGGACAAGACGGTCCTCAAGATGATGCGGGAGCTCGGCATCCGCTGCGGCATCCGCCGGGAGACCGACTACCATCGCTACAACTCCTACCGCGGCCCGGTCGGCGAGAGATTCGACAACCTGATAGCGCGTGACTTTCGCGCGGGCGCCCCGTGGGAGAAGCTCGGGACCGACGTCACGGAATTCAGGCAGCCCTGGGGCAAGGCGTACTTCGCCCCGGTCTACGACTTCTGCACGAAGGAGATCGTCTCCTGGTCGGTGTCGACGAGCCCGGACATGGCCCAGCAGGAGGAGGTGCTCAGGCGCCTGTTCGCGAGGATGCCGGCCGGGGCCTCGCCGATCGTCCACAGCGACATGGGCTGGCAGTACCAGCACCCCAGGTGGACCGGCGAGCTCAGGAGGCACGGCGCCAGGCAGAGCATGTCGAGAAAGGGCAACTGCCTAGACAACGGGGCGACGGAGCAGGTGTTCGGGCATCTCAAGGACGAGTTCTTCAGGGGCGTCGAGTGGGCCGACTTCGAGTCCTTCAAGAGGGACCTCGACGCCTACGTCGTGCATTGGAACACGAGGCGTCGCCAGGTGGCGCTCGGCGGCCTCACCCCGGTGGAGTTTCGGAAACGGCTATTGAAAGCGTCCTAGTGTTCGCTTCTAATAAAGAAGGCCAAGATTCGGGACGCAGTTCAAAAGGTGCCTGGCCCCTTTGTGGTGGAAATGACGTTTGCCCAGATAAAACCTGCCAAAACAAACCTGTCCCTTTTTGGCATGTTATGGCAACGCAGCGAGCCGGTTCCAAGTGCCCCAGGTCGCCCCGAAAGAGGAGCGACGCGTACTTTGGTACGCGAGCGACGGCTTGAGGGACGAGATGGGGTGCTTGGGGCCGGCGCAGCGTCGAGCCTTAAAGATGATCTTGGATAAGATTGCAGATGGCTCGGGCGTCGTTGATGTTGATGGCTCGGGTCGCAAAGCCGGCGTCGAAGGCCTGACGCGCCAGGGCTTCGTTGCAGGCAAGGGCCAGCGTGTGACCGTCGACCAGGTCGAGCGAGCTCTTGCCGCGCAGACGGTCGACACCGGAGCGCGCGACCACGATGTTGTCGAAGCCCTCGGTCTTGTAGCCCTCGATGATCACCACGTCGACATCGTTGTAACGCGACAGCAGCTCGCGCGCGGGCATCTCGTCCTCCTCGCGCGTGTCGGCGTACTCCGCCCAGCGCGTGGCGCAGATGAGCCCCACGTGCTTGGATCCGGCTTGGTGATGGCGCCAGGTGTCCTTAGCGGGCACGTCGATATCAAAGCCGTGATGCCCGTGATGCTTGAGCGAACCCACGCGCAGGCCGCGGCGGGTGAGCTCGGCGATAACCTTCTCGACGAGCGTGGTCTTGCCCGAGTTTTGGTAGCCGATAAACGCGATCGCAGGGACAGCCGGAGTGGGAGCTGCGGGCGCGACGGCGACGGGTGCGCTCGCGGGTGCATTGCCCGCGGCTCCCACGGCCTCAACAGTAGCGGCCTGGCGTTCGGCACGATCCCACACGCCCGAGCGACCGCCCTCCTTGTGCAGCAGGCGCACGTCGACGATCTCCATGCCGCGATCGACGGCCTTGCACATGTCATAGATGGTCAGACACGCGGTACTCGCGCCGGTCAGGGCCTCCATCTCGATACCCGTCTTGCCCGTCACGCCGGCCGTAACCAGTACGTGAAAGCCAACCTGTCCGTCCGCGCGCGCCGGCGCCCAGCCTTCGGGCACGTCCTCGGCCGGCGTCCCCGCCGGAGCGATGGGCGCAATGTCGCACTTGCTCTTGGTGATGAGCAACGGATGGCACATGGGAATGATGTCGCTCGTGCGCTTGATGGCCATGATGCCCGCCACGCGCGCGCAGGCAAGCACGTCGCCCTTTTTGGCGCGGTCCTGCAGCACCATGGCCTGCGTCTCGGGGTGCATGAGGATGGTGCCCTCGGCGATGGCAATGCGATGGGTCTCGGCCTTATTGGACACGTCGACCATGCGCACCTCGCCCTTGGCGTCCACGTGCGTCAGCTCGTCGCGACGGGCGTCGCGGGCGGTGTCGGTGGCAGCGCTGACAGTCGGCCGCGCGGACGCGTCGGCATCGCCAGCATTCGCCGCGGCTGAAGCTTTATGGGCAGACATCGCGGCCCTGCGAGCGGCCTTGGTGGCATCGGCGTACCTGCTCTTGGCCATATGATCATCCTCCGATTTGGGACATAAATCGTTGCGTGCCCTCAATTATCGCGTGTTCCTGCGGTTTGTGGGCGACGGCATCGCGCCAAATCGAAAGTACCTGCATATCATCACCACGGCGCAGGGCGTCGCGCACCGAATACTCGGCATCGCTGAACAGGCACGGGCGCACGTTGCCATCGGCCGTCAGGCGCAGACGGTTGCAGTTCGCGCAAAAATGGTTGGACATGGCGCTAATGAAGCCGACCGTTCCCGCCGCGCCCGGAAAGTGCCAATAGCGCGCAGGGCCCGCGCCGGCAGGAGCGTCGTTGATGTCGAGCGGCTCGAGCTCGCCCAGTCCCGCCGCGGTGGCCCCGGCATTGATACGCTCCCGCAGCTCGTCACTCGGCACGGTGTCACTCGCGTCCCACAGCTCGGAATTGAGCGTGGGCGCGTGAGGGTCTACGGCACAATGCGAGCTCGTGCGCTCGTCGCCAATGGGCATGTATTCGATAAAGCGCAGGTGGATGGGGCGGTCGACGGTCAGCCGCGCAAGGGCCGCCACATCCTGGTTGAGCCGGCGCACCACAACGCAGTTGACCTTAACGGGCTCAAAGCCCCAAGCCAGCGCCGCGTCGATGCCGGCCATGGTCTGTTCGAGCCGACCCAGGCGCGTGATCTTTCCAAAGAGCATAGGGTCGAGCGTGTCGAGCGAGATGTTGACGCGGTTAAGCCCGGCATCTTTGAGCTGCGGCGCCAGCTTGGGCAGCAGGGCGCCGTTGGTGGTGAGCGAGATGTCCTCGATCTGCGGGATCGCGCGGATGTCGCGAATGAGCGGGATGATACGGCGGCTGACCAGCGGCTCGCCGCCCGTCAGGCGCACGCGGCGAATGCCCTCCCCCGCCACCAGACGCACAAAGCGGGCGATTTCCTCGGCGCTGAGCAGCTCGTCGTGCGCGCGGGGTGCCACGCCATCGGCCGGCATGCAGTAAATGCAGCGGAAATTGCACTTGTCGGTAACGGCAATACGCAGGTAGTTGATATCGCGGCCAAAGCCGTCATGTTGCACGTGCCCGCCCACGCAGCCTCCCCTCACGCAACGTTTTATTCTTCGGAAAACATAATACCCCACGGGAGAATCATGCCGACACCCGTACGACAGGACAGGTCGCTTCGAGCAAAACGGACTTTCCAAGCCCATCCTCAACACACAGACCATCACAACATTCGATGCTTTTCCCGCTTTTGGCAAAAAACGTCGAATGTTGTGATGGTTTGCCTGCCCACGGCACCCCGCAGAAGGACCAAAGCGCCCCTAAAGGCCGCCGTCCCAGTGCCGAATCACAAATTCTCGCAGGTCGTTTTGACGCTTTTGGAACGCTTCGCTTCGGTCGCACTTAAGGCCCATAGCGAGCGCAATGGCGTTCATCGCCCGGTGCAATTGCAGCTGGTGGGCAAACTGAGTCCCGGTGAGGACGATCATCCTAAAGCCCAGCGCGCTCAGCACGGTCATACGCTCCGCATCCGACGCGCTGCGCTGTTTATCAAGATGGTCCGAGCCGTTGTATTCAATCCCCGTACCGCTCGCAGGCGCATATACGTCGATCTCGAAATACCCGGCCTTAGCGAGATATTTGAACTCGTTGGGAACATCGACCCGATGGTTGAGCTCAACCTTGACGTATCCTAGCCCGCCCTGAGAACGTTTTGCTACGACCATGATTGCGGTGGCCGTCTCCATGGGCGACCGCGCGCCATCGTGCACGCGCTTGAGCACGGCGGCCGCGCGTATAGCCCCCTGACGAGATCGGTTCTCATTGCAATAGGCAATCAAGTCGGCAACGGTATACCTCTGCCCCATCTCAATATAATCGTCTGTCGACAGATGATTCAAATGGTATCGGGCGCAGATTTCGTAGCCATATTCCAGCTGCTCGGGCTCGCTCATCCACGAACCCGCTTGGACAAAGCACATGACCTCATCAACCACCAGAAGGCCCTCTGCCACCTCGATAAGATGGTCTGAAGGTATCGGCGCTCCAAACACGTGGCACCTAAATCCAGCCGGCGTCGAGCGCTCAAAATCGAAGTTGACGAGTGTGTCGATATGATCGAGCTCTTCTCGTGGAATACCAAGCGAAACCAGATAGTCGGTAACGATCCCAACTGCTGTCGAAGCCCTCAGTCCCTTGGCATCGAGTCCCAATTTGGGCAGGCTCGCAGTCGGCTCCGCCTCGCTAGCAAGCGAGTCCTCATCGTATAGGCTGCTTGCTCGCGAGAGCGGCTCGGACGGGCGCGCCACATTGTGGTACAGCCAGGCAGTCTTATGGGACAGGACGATCGGCAGGTCCATGAGCCCTCCAATGGAGTCAGATAACCAACCTTATTCCCCTGCCCACGGGTCCGCACACCTTCGTGCGCAAGAAAGCGATTCCACCCGATCGAGTGGTAGAAAAACCATCACAACATTCGATGCTTTTCCCGATTTTGGCAAAAAACGTCGAATGTTGTGATGGTTTGAGACGAGGTGAGCGGCATGAAGGGTCAAAGCATCGTGCTCGAACGGGTTAATCCAACTCTTTTAAGCCATGCGCCAGCTGCCAGTACTCGCCGTGCTGGGCGAGCAGTTCTTCGTGCGCGCCGCGCTCGATGATGCGGCCGTGTTCGAGGACCATGATGGCATCGGCGTCGCGGACGGTGGACAGGCGGTGCGCGATCATAAACGTGGTGCGTCCGCGCATGATGCGGTCCATACCGCGCTCGATGAGCTTTTCGGTGCGCGTGTCGATGCTCGAAGTGGCCTCGTCCAGGATGAGCACCGGCGGGTCAGCGACGGCCACGCGCGCGATGGCGAGCAGCTGGCGCTGGCCCTGCGACAGGTTGGCGCCGTCGGCCGTGACCGGCGTGTCGTAGCCTCTAGGCAGGCGGCGAATAAACGAGTCGGCGCAGGCCGCCTCGGCAGCGGCGCGCACCTCCTCGTCGGTCGCGTCGAGCTTGCCAAAGCGGATGTTCTGCGCAATGGTGCCGCTAAACAGGTGCGTATCCTGCAGCACAATGCCGAGCGACCCGCGCAGGCTGGCCTTGGCAATGTGCTTGACGTCGATGCCGTCGTACGTGATCTCGCCGTCATCGACCTCGTAGAAGCGGTTGATGAGGTTGGTGATGGTCGTCTTTCCGGCGCCCGTCGAGCCCACAAACGCGATCTTTTGCCCCGGCTTGGCAAACAGGTTGAGGTCCGTGAGCACGCGGGTGCCCGGCACGTAGGAAAAGTCCACGGCATGGAAGCGCACGTCGCCGGCAAGCGGAACCAAGCCGCACGTGAGCTCGGTACCGTCGGCAGCCACCGCGCGGCCCGACTCATCAACGGCTGCCACGTCATGCAAGTGCCCGTACGCGCCCACGCCCTGGCCCTCGGGAATCTTCCACGCCCACGCGGCGTCGCCCGTCTGCACCAGCTCCACGTAGCCCTCGTCCACCTCGGGCTTAAGGTCCATGGCGGCAAACAGGCGCTCGGCACCGGCCAGCGCGTTGAGCAAAAAGTTGCCCAGCTGCGTAAACTGGTTGATGGGCATGGCCGCCTGGCGTACAAAGACCAGGTAACTTGCAAGCGCGCCCACGTCGGCGAGTCCCTTGATGCAGAGCATGCCGCCCGCCACGGCGACGATGGCATAGTTGACGTAGCCAATCACGACGGTCATGGGCACCATGGAGTTGGCATAGCTCACGGCGGCGGTGCCGGTACGGCGAAGCTCGTCGTTGCGGCAGGCGAAGCCGGCAACATTCGCTGCCTCGCGGTTAAAGACCTTGATGACCTTTTGGCCCGAGACCATCTCTTCGATATATCCGTCCAAGTCGCCAAGCGATGCCTGCTGGGCGGCAAAGAAGCGCTTAGAGCGCGCGCCCGAGTAGCGCGCATACAGCACAATGGCCGCATCGCACACGAGCGTGATAATCGTGAGCTGCCAGTTGAGGATGATGAGCATGGCCGTGGTGCCCACAACCTGAATGGCGGCCTGAATCACGTTGGCAAAGCTGTTGTTGAGCGCCTCGGAGACGGTGTCGACGTCGTTGGTGAAAAAGCTCATGATGTCGCCCGAGCGTGTGCCGTCAAAATAGCTGAGCGGCAGCGTCTGGATGTGCGCGAACAGGTCGCGGCGAATATCGGACACCACGCGTTGGGCCGCGCGCACCATGATTTGTGAGTAGCCCAGGGCCGAGAGCACGCCCGCGGCGTAGATGATCGCCGTCAGGATGACCTGCTTGGCAAGCAGTTCCTCCCCGCCCGTGGCCAAACCGTTAACGATGGGGCGCACCATGTAGGTGCCGGCGAGGCTCGCGATGGCGGCGACGGAGGCGAGCACGCCCACCGCGAGCAACGAGAACTTGGCATGCCCCATGTAGGAGAGCAGGCGGAGCACAGTGCGCTTGAGGTCGGCCGGGCGTGCTTGGGCTGCGGTCTTAGGCATGGCGCTCACCCCCTTCCAAGGTCGATCCGCTGGGGACGGAGGAAAACGGATCATTCGCGCAGCCATCGTCACTGCCTCCGGCGGCGTCCGCGTTCCCCGCAAACTCCATCTGCGAGGCGTAAATCTCCTGGTAGATGTTGTCGCCCGCCAGCAGTTCCTCGTGCGTACCCACG
Source organism: uncultured Collinsella sp. (assembly GCA_900549345.1). Lineage (GTDB taxonomy): Bacteria > Actinomycetota > Coriobacteriia > Coriobacteriales > Coriobacteriaceae > Collinsella. The sequence continues at coordinate 34,421 of UROC01000003.1, read as the reverse complement.
CCGTGGACACGACCGTCGTCCAACACCACAATGCGATCGGCATCCATGACGCTCGCGATGCGCTGGGCGATGATGAGCACGGTCGTATCGGGAATCCGAGCGATGTGCTCGCGAATCTTAGCGTCGGTCGCCATATCGACCGCGCTGGTGGAGTCATCAAAAATGAGCACGCGCGGATGCTTGAGCAGCGTGCGCGCGATGCACAGGCGTTGCTTCTGGCCACCCGAAACGCCGGCGCCGCCTTGGCCCAACTCGCCGTCCAGCCCGCCGATGCGATCAAGGAACTCGTCCACGCACGCCGCGCGGCAAGCCGCGAGGAGCTCATCGTCCGACGCCTGCGGATTGCCCCACTGCAGGTTCTCACGCACGGTGCCCGTGAACAGCACATTCTTTTGCAGCACAATGCCCACGGCGTCGCGTAGGGTCGCGAGGTCGTAGTCGCGCACGTCGTGTCCGCCCACAAGCACGGCGCCCTCGGTGGCGTCGTACAGGCGCGCAATCAGCTGCACAAGCGAGCTCTTGCCCGAGCCCGTGCCGCCGAGGATGCCCACCGTCGAGCCGCTCTCGATGCGAAGGTCAATATGCTCGAGCACATCCTCGGCTGCGTCCGCGCGGTATTTAAAGGAAACGTCGCGAAACTCGATACTGCCGTCCGCTGGCGCCGCAGTCGCGAGGTCTCCCGCAGGGTTGGCGATAAAGGGCTCCTCATCGAGCACCTCTGCGATACGGCCCACACTCGTGAGAGCGCGCGTGAGCAGCAAAAACACGTTGGAAATCATCATGAGCGAGTTCATGATCAACAGCACATAACTCATAAAGCCCGTGAGCGAGCCCACGCCCAAGCGACCTTCGATGATCATGCGGCCGCCAATCCACAGAATCGAGAGCGCAGCCACGTACATCGAGAGTTGGAACACCGGCAGGTTGAGCACAGCGGTGCCGAAGGTCTTGGTCGCCGTGCCGGCGAGCTCGGTATTGACGGTGTCGAACTTGTCGCACTCGTGCTCGGCGCGCACGTAAGCCTTCACGGCGCGCACGGCGGTAAGGTCCTCTTGCACCACGCCGTTAAGGTGGTCCATCGAGGTCTGGAGTTGGCGGTAGAGCGGGCTCACGCGCACGGTAATGATACCGAGCACGATGGCGAGCATCGGCAGAATGACGGCAAAGACCGCCGCGAGCTCGCGCGAGAGCGCAAAAGCGTAGACGAGGCCCATGACCAGATTTACCGGCCCGCGCACCATGGGGCGGAAGCCGTTACCTACGGCGTTTTGAATCACGGTGATGTCGGTGGTCATGCGAGTGACGAGCGAGCTGGCGTCGTAGTTGTCCAGATTGCCAAAGGCGAGCGTCTGGATCTTGCGATACTCGGCCTCGCGCAGGTTAGCGCCCAGCCCCGAGGCGACGCGAGCAGACGTGCGCGCATAGCCCAAGCCAAGTGCCAGCGAAAATGCGGCACATACCAACATATACGTGCCCTGCAACAGCATGTAGTCGATGTCGCCCGCGGGCACGCCTACATCGATGATATTTGCCATGATGACCGGGATAAACAGCTCGAGCGCCGTCTCGGCCGTCACAAAGAGCACGCCGAGCATGGCATCGCGGCGGTATGCCCCCAGATAGGAAAACAGAATCTTGAGATTGCGCACGCAGGTTCATCCCCCATCAAACGTTGTTCGCAAACCCACGTATTATGGCGCGCCGTGCGGCGGTGTCAAGTGTTCCGAAATCGATTTCTGCAAGGCTAGTGCAGGCACCAAGCTCGCAGGACGCGCCCCTGTATTCAATTAGAAATGAACGCGAGCGTGACTTTTTCGCCCCACTGCCAACATAAACCTTGACTCTATAATCGTTGTAGGGTTTTCACTACACTGGTACGTAAACAGACCAAGCCAGAAAGCCCCGCCCATGGAACACGACCTCACACGCGGCAATGTCCTTAAGACCATCGCGGTCTTTGCCCTGCCTTATATGCTCTCGTACTTTTTGCAGATGCTCTACGGCATGGCCGACCTGTACATGATGGGGCAGTTTAGCGGCGCCGCCGGCATCACCGCCGTGGGCAACGGCGCGCAGACGCTCTATATCATTACCGTGACGCTCGTGGGCCTGGCCATGGGAACGACGGTTATCGTCGGCCACGCCGTGGGTTCGCGTCGGTTTGACCGCGCCGAGACCGCCATCGGCAACACCATCACGCTCTTTATGGGTGTCTCGGTGGTGCTGGCCGCTGTCCTGCTCGCACTGTGTCCGCAGATTGTGGCACTCATTGGCACGCCGGCCGAGGCGGTCGAAGGAACCGCCGCCTACCTGCGTATCTGCTTTATGGGCATTCCCTTTATCGCCGCGTACAACATCCTCTCGGCCATCTTTCGCGGCCTAGGCGATTCGCGCTCGCCCATGTACGTGATTGGCGTGGCATGCATCATCAACATCGCGCTCGACTTTCTGTTTATCGGCCACATGGGGCTCGGCCCCGTAGGCGCGGCACTCGGCACAGTCATCGCGCAGACGGCGAGCGTGGCTCTCGCGCTCGTGTGGCTCAAGAGCCGCCGTACGCACATTCACCTCAAGCGCAGCGACCTACGCCCCCAGCCCGAGGTGCTCGGCAGCATCCTTAAGATCGGCGTGCCCGTAGCCGTGCAGGACGGCTGCATCCAGGTGGCGTTTATGTTCATCACCGTCATCGCCAACCACCGCGGCCTGGTTGATGCCGCCGCCGTAGGCTTGGTCGAAAAGATGATCAGCTTTTTGTTTATCGTGCCGAGTTCCATGGGCGCTACCGTCAGCGCGCTCACGGCGCAAAACGCCGGCGCAGGCAAGGGCGACCGCGCGCGCCAGGTGCTCAAGGATGCCATGACCATCTCGGTGGTGTACGGCTGCCTGATCACGGTGCTGATGTGGCTGGTGGCGCCGGCGTTTATCGGCTTTTTTGCCAAGGACCCCGCGGTGGTCGCCGCCGGCACCGGCTATATGCGCAGCTATATTTTCGACGCGATTTTTGCCGGCATCCACATTTGCTTTAGCGGCTTTTTCGCTGCATACGGCAAGAGCTACATCGGCTTTGCGCACAACGTGCTGGCCGTGGCCCTCATTCGCGTGCCCGGCGCTTGGCTGCTGTCGAACGCCTATTCCGACACGCTGTTCCCCATGGGTATCGCCTCGCCGTGCGGGTCGATTCTGTCGGCGGTCATCTGCGTGATTGCATTTACCGTGCTCAACCGCCGCGGAACTTTTGACAAGCTGGTGGCGTAGCGAGGCGACGCATGCCTAGCACCTCTCCCCTGTTTTTACCGATAGGAGCGGTCCTGTGACCGACATGCCAAGCGAACACACCGAGGGCCTGCTCCGCATTGGCGAGGTGGCGCGCCTGCTCAATTTGAGCGTGGGCACACTGCGTCATTACGAGCAGATGGGGCTGTTAGAGCCAGCATATGTCGATCAGGCGAGTGGCTACCGCTACTACGGAACGCGACAGCTCTCCACGCTCAACACCATCGGCAACCTGCGCGTTCTCGACTTGCCGCTGGCGCAGATTCGCGAGTTTGTCGCTACGCGCGATATGGATTTGATGCAACGGCAACTGACCAAGCAACAGGAGTTAATTGAGCACAGGCGGCGTGAGTTGGAGCGCATGTCGCGCAAGATTGACCAGCGGCTTGCCTTGCTTCATGGCGCTTTGAATGCTGATCTCGACACCATTAGCGAAATCGAGGAACCCGAACTTCGCTGTGCCACGCTGCACGAGCGCGTCAATCCCACCGACGCCTATTCGCTGGGATGGCATATCCGCCAGCTTCAGCAGGGGCAGCACGAAACCTTTGCCTATCTGGGCAATCTGGGTGTGGGTATCGCGCCCGAACGCCTGGCCGCCGGCGACTTTGACGGCTACGACGAGGTCTTTCTGCTGCTCGATGACACCGATGAGTACTTGGGCGATGTTGAGACGCGACCTGCCGCGCGCTGCCTGACCATAAGCTTCCGCGGCACGCACGGGCAGGCGGGCTCGCGCTACGAGCAGCTACTCGGCTATATGCACGAACACGGGCTGGCACCCGCCGGCCCGTCGCGCGAGATCGCCCTCATCGATGACATCATCAGCGACGACCCGGCAACCTACGTGACGCAGATCACGGTGCCCGTTGCCCCAGCAAAGTAAGAACCGCCCGGAAGGCATCGTGCTTCCGGACGGTTCTTCAATTTGGCTATCGATGCCTTACGCCTCTGGCACCTGACCAGTAGCCAAGATCTGCTCGAGCGCGTCCTCGTCCAGCACGGGCACACCCAGCTGCTCGGCCTTGGTGAGCTTGGAGCCCGCTTTGGGACCGGCGACCAGATAGCTCGTCTTCTTTGACACGCTGCCCGAAACCTTGGCGCCGAGCACCTTGAGCGCCGCGCCCGCCTCGTCGCGCGTGCGGTTGACGAGCGTGCCGGTGAGCACGAAGGTCAGACCCGCAAGCGGCTGTGCGTCGGCGAGCTCGCCCGCCACGCCAGCTTCGGCCGCGGCTTGCGCATGAGCGGCGCCCAAGTCGACCTCGAGCGAAAGGCCCGCTTGGCGCAGACGTTCCAGCACGGCAAGGTTCTCGGGCACGGCCAGGAACTGCTTGACGCTCGCCGCAATCTTGGGACCGATGCCCTCGCACTCGGCGATGTCCTCTTCGCTCGCCAAGATGAGCTTGTCAATCGACAGGAATCGCTCGGCGATGACCTCGCCCACGCTCTTGCCCACGTGGCGGATACCCAGGGCAAACAGCACGCGACCGAGTGGCTGGCTCTTGGACTTGTTGAGCTCGGCGATGATTTTCTCGGCCGTCTTGAGGCCCACCGGAATGGGGTCGCCCTTCTTGACGCCCTTTTTGCTGTTGGAGCTGGCATAGGTGCGCCCTGTGTCCAGGCCGGCGATATCGTCGACCGTGAGCTGGTAGAAGTCCGCGACATCGTGGATCAGCCCGGCGGCGATCATCTTGTCGACGATCTCGTCGCCCAGGCCATCGACGTCCATGCAGCCGCGGCTTACCCAGTGGAGCAAACGCTCCTTGAGCTGTGCGGGGCAGTCGATGGACACGCAGCGGTAGGCAACCTCGCCATCCTCGTGAACCACGGGGCTACCGCACACGGGGCAGACCTCGGGCATGTGCCAGTCGACCGAATCGGCCGGGCGCTTGTCGAGCACCGGGCCCACGACCTCGGGAATCACGTCGCCCGCCTTGTGCACGATGATGGTGTCGCCCTCGCGCACGTTCTTGCGGCGGATCTCGTCGATGTTGTGCAGCGTGGCGCGCGCGATGGTGGAGCCGGCGACCGTCACCGGGTCGAACTCGGCGACCGGCGTGAGCACGCCAGTGCGGCCCACCTGGATGCGGATCTCGCGAAGTACCGTCTGCTTTTCCTCGGGCGGGAACTTAAAGGCGATGGCCCAGCGCGGCGCGCGGGCGGTAAAACCCAGGTCGAGCTGCTGTTGGAAGCTGTCGACCTTTACGACCACGCCGTCGATGTCGTAGTCCAGGTCGCCGCGATGCTCAAGCGCCTGGGCACAGAACTCGTGAACCTCAGCCGGCGTGGCGCAGCGGGCCACGTTGGGGTTGACACTAAAGCCGGCGCTGCGCAGCCAGTCAAGGAACTCACGCTGGCTGTGGACGTGCAGCGGATCGGTATCGGCGATGGCGTAGATGAAGGTGGCGAGGTCGCGACGCGCTGTGACCTTGGGATCCTTCTGGCGCAACGATCCGGCGGCGGCGTTGCGCGGGTTGGCAAAGGGGTCGCGGCCCTCGGCATCGGCTTCTTCATTTAGGCGCACGAAGCTGCCCTTGGGCATGTAAACCTCGCCGCGCACCTCGATGGCGCGCTCGCGGTCGGCGCCCATGTGGGCGAGCGCCGGCTCGGACAGGTGCATGGGCACATCCTTGATGGTGCGCACGTTGAGCGATACATCCTCGCCCGTGGTGCCGTCGCCGCGCGTGGCGGCGCGTACGAAGGTGCCGTTTTGGTAGGTAAGGGCCACGCCCAGGCCGTCGATCTTGAGCTCGCAGGTATAGGTGACGCTGCCGGCACCGAGCGCATCCTCGGCGCGCTGGAGCCACGCGTCAAGTTCGTCCAGATCCATGGCATCGTCCATGGAATACATGCGCGCCATGTGGGTGACCGGCGTAAACTGCTCGCTCACATAGCCGCCCACGCGCTGGGTATAGCTGTCGGGCGTCACCAGGTCGGGATAGGCCGCCTCGATCTCCTGCAGCTCAACGAGCATTTTGTCGAAGGCGGCGTCCGTGATCTCGGGCGCGTCGAGCATGTAGTAGCGATAGGCGTGGTAATCGAGCTCGTGGCGCAGCTCGGCCGCGCGCGCGGCGGCCTGGGCATGGGCGTCGGCCGGTGCGGCGGCATCCGCGCTCGCGGGCGTTTCGGTATCGATGTCCACGCCGTCACCAAACAGGCTCGATTGCTCCATAGCGGCACTCCTTCGCTCGATTTCAAACGGATACAAGAGTACCACCGGTCACCATGGCGCCGAATAACCCTTTCGAACCGCACCGAATCGGCAGCCGCCAGACTGGGGTGGATCGCGCGATTAAACCATGCCCTTGCCAGTTCTAAATGATCCGTTTTCCTCCGTCTCCAAGGGATCATCGCGAAAAGAGGGGCTGTCCCGCGCTGGCGGAACAGCCCCTCTGGCTTCGATATGTGCGATACAGCTCGTTAGAAACCCTGGCCGTTGCCCTGACCCTGGCCCTGCTGGCCAAGCAGCTCCTCCAGGTACTGGCGCAGCTGCTCGTCGGTAATACCGCCGTTGCCGGTGTCGGTCGAACTGTCGTCCTGCTGCTGGTTCTGCAGCTCCTCGTCGGAACCCAGCTCGACGGTGACCTTCTTCTCTTCCTTGCCGCGCATGAGCGTGATCTCGACCTTCTCGCCCACCTCGTGGCTGCGCAGCGCGATGATCAGGCCATCGGCGCTCGTGATCTCGTCGTCGCCCAGCTTGGTAATGACATCGCCCTCTTGGATGCCAGCCTTGGCGGCGGGACCGTCCTCGACGACGCTCGCCACGTACGCGCCGCTATCGGTGCTCAGCTTGTTGGTGCGGGCGTTGAGCGCGTTGACACTCGAAAGCGTGGCTCCCAGGTACGGATGCACCGGTGTCTTACCGCCGATGATCTGGTCGGCAATGTTCTTGGCGTAGTTAACGGGAATAGCAAAGCCCACGCCCGAGCTAGAGCCCGAGTAGCTCTCGATGAGCGAGTTAATACCCACGAGCTCGCCGTTGTCGTTGACGAGCGCGCCGCCGGAGTTGCCCGGGTTGATGGCGGCATCGGTCTGGATCATGTTGGCATAGATGGTGTTACCGTTGGTAGAGCTCATGGCCGTTGAGCGATACAGCGCCGACACAATGCCCGTGGAGACAGACTGCTCGTTGCCAAACGGCGAACCGATCGCCATGACCCACTCGCCCACGTTGAGCTTGGAGGAGTCGCCGATCTCAATCGGGGTGAGCTTGGAGGCGTCGGCGTCCTTGAGCTTGATGACGGCCAGGTCGCTCGAAGCGTCGTTGCCCACGAACTCGGCCTCGTAGGTGGTGCCGTCATCCATGGTCACCACGTACTGGTCATAGCCATCGACCACGTGGTTGTTGGTAAGGATGTGGCCCTCGGTATCGAGCACAACGCCCGAACCGACGCTGCCCGAGTTATCCGACTCGTCGGCAGACTGCGAAAGCGAGCCATCCTGGCTGCCGCTCGAAGTGGCAGTGATGGAAACGACGGAGGGCAAAGCCTTGGCAGAGACGGCCTCAGCCAGCGTGGTGTCCTCAGAGTCGATCGTGATCTTTTGCGTCGATGAACCCGAAGCACCCGCCGTCACGGCATTCTTGCCGCCGCCAATGTTGAGCGTGCCGCTCATAATGAGCGCAATGACCAGCAGGGCGCCGCAGGCGCAGCCGGCAAGTGCCGTAATAAAGATCGGCAGCTTTTTGGTCTTGGTCTTGACCACTGTGTGCTTGTTTACAACCTGTTGGCTGCCCAGCGGTTGGCCAGTCTGTGTGTCGTAGGCCTGCACGTAAGGAATGTTGTTGCCATCGGCAGGCGTCGACTCTACCTGCACACGCGGCTGCTGTTGGGTCTCGCCGGCGTTGCCCGCATCCTGGGGACGCTGGGAATCGTTCTCGCTCATAGCTGCGATCCTTTCGTCAAATAACCAAAGGCCCGCCAAACATGTGGCGGGCCATCATTGTTCACGTTGAGTTGTACCCCAAGCTGGGCAGTCCCGAGCACTAGATGCCAAGATTTCAGCTTTGCTTAAGTAATGACATGCTTATAGGCCAATTCGTTTTATGCCGTCATGTCTATTCGATATAACAGTCGATAGCAAAACCCACGGCTTCGCTCTCTGGCGTGAAAATAGTCTCTCTGCTTCTTGTTCGCGTTTTTTCATTGCCATTTTCATCTCTGACCACCGTGCCAACCACGAGCGCCAATCGCTTCCGAGCGTCCGGCAGCTCCAAGGCTTCCGCCATCCCAGCTCGCATCAAAATGGGAGCTCCTGCCATCAGGCCTAAGAACTGTTTTCCATCAATCATTCTTCATTCCCCTGGTCTACTTGATTTGGCTTTCTCGGCTGAATGGGGATATAGAACAGTCCCGTCAAGTTCCTTATCTTCCACAAAAACTAGAATCCATTTTTCACCTGCCTTCAACCCTGCAACATATCCGGAACTTGACTTGCGGCGCATATCGATCTTTTTATGGCAACCACTTGGCATCAACGCCTCAAATTGCCCGTTATGAACATCCGATAGAGTGCGAACTTCGATCGCAACAACCGTGTCGTTTTCTCCCCCATTAGTCGCCCCTAGCAGGGACAAACTCACTGCAGCGACCATGGCAAGGAAAAGAACCAATAGGGGTATTGCCCTTCGAATGAACTTGTCGCCGTTCACGAGCACAATCACCCCTTGCAATATGTTCCGTCGTGAGCCGTGTAAATTGATACGTCATATGGAAGAAACTGCAGTCGGTTTGTCTATCCATTCCAAACCACAAGCAGGTACTTCTTGGCATTTGAGTATGTGTTATACATTGCCACATAGCCCACAACTGCCATTGCGTGCCCGCTGCCATTTGACCGGAGCCCCCCGGAGAAAACATTGCCGAAACGCGCATGCGTAGGTTTTCGCCTCTTTGATAACTTTCGCCTGCGTTGGCGTTATCATTCCCGAAATCGTTTTGCTCGTATCAACAACGTAATCCCATTTATACAAATCCATGGCAGGTAACTAAATGTTATTCGCCAGATAGTGCTATACGCTTGATATTGTTTTTACTGACGCACTTTCAGTCGGTAAAAGGTATGATTCTTGCCACAAGCGAGAAAAGGGCACCGAAAAACTCCGGTGCCCTGTATCGTCTTCTGGTTATCCCTAGTCCTTAAACAGATAGCCCACGCCGCGGACGGTGGTGATGTGCGTCGCGATCTGCGGGCCCACCTTGGAGCGGATGCGTCGGATATGCACGTCGACGGTGCGTGTGCCGCCGCAGTACTCAAAGCCCCACACGCGGTGCAGCAGCACCTCGCGGCTGTAGGCGCGGTTGGGGTGCGTCGCCAAAAAGCTCAGCAGCGAGTACTCCATCAGCGTCAGGTCGATGGGCTCGTTATCCAGTGTCACCTGGTAGGTGGCCAGGTTGATCTCAAGGTTATCGATATTGAGCACATCATCGGAGGCGACGGGCTCCTCCTCGCCCATCAGACGCTGCGCACGAGCCTTGAGCTCGTTGGGCGTCGCCGTGGGACATACAAAGTCGGCATGCGCATGATTCGGCAGGCGCAGGGTGCCGAGCGCCTCGTCGTCGACGATCACCAGCATGGGAACGCCGCCGCGATCGTCGAGCCACTTGGCAATCTGATCGATGCGGTCGCTGCGGATGCCATCGGAATCGAGGATCAGCAGGTCAAAGTCGTGCGCCGCAGTTGGCGAATCAGGGGTGGCCAGACTCACCTCGACACCCAGGGTGGTCGTCAAGCTGCGGGCAAACTCGTGGAAGCGCGTCGTGCGCGCCATGAACAGGGCACTCTTTTCGGACATATCGGCCTCCAAAGAAATGAGCTCAATCGTACTGGGACAAGCCAGCGCGATTAGGAGTTCGCCAGGTAGTGCTTGATCTCCCATTCGGTGATCGTGGACTCAAACTTATGCCACTCGTCGCGCTTCTTTTTGAGGAAGAAGCTATGGATGTGCTCGCCGAGGGCATCCTTCATAAACTGCGAGTCCTCAAAGACGTCGAGTGCCTCTTTAAGCGAGCGCGGCAGCGGCGTATAACCGGCCTCGAGCATCTGGCGGTCGTTGAGCTTGAGCGTCTCGGCCGTGGCCTCGAGCGGGAGCTCCAGCTTGCGCTCGATGCCGTCAAGCCCGGCCGCCAGCGTGACGGCGTTGACCAGGTACGGGTTTGCCATGGGATCGGGGCTGCGAAGCTCAATGCGCGTGGAAAGCTGCTTGCCGGGCTTGTAGACCGGGATGCGAACCATGCTTGCGCGGTTGCGCAGGCCCCACGTGGCGTACTGCGGCACAGAGTCGCCACCCGTGGTGATGCGCTTGTACGAGTTGACCGTGGGGTTGGTGATGGCGCTGATCTCGCGCGCGTGCGCCAGGATGCCGGCCATGTAGTGCTTGGCGATATCGGAGAGGTGGTACTTCTCGTCGGCCTCGCCCCAAAAGACGTTGTTGCCGTCGTGGTCGAACAGCGACTGATGCAAAAACATGGCGCTGCCGTCCTCGCCCGCCAACGGCTTGGGCATAAAGGAGGCGTGGCAACCGCTCTCGTAAGCTTGCTGTTTAATGATGAGCTTGGCCGTGGTAATGGCGTCGGACATGCTCAGGGCCTCGGCGTGGCGCAGGCTCATGCCGTGCTGCGAGCGACCGGCGGCGTGGAAGGTGTACTCCACGGGCACGGACATCTTCTCGAGCGTAAGGACCGTGTTGCGGCGCAGGTCGCGCGCGGCGTCGCTCACCGAAAGATCGAAGTAGCCCACGTTGTCGAGCGGCTCGGGCGTGCGCTCGTCGGGGAAATAGTAGTACTCCAGCTCGGCACCAACGTTGAGCAGGTAGCCGGCCTTCTCGGCCTTATGGAACATGCGGCGCAGCGCAGCGCGCGGGTCGCCGGCGAAGGGCTCGCGATCGGGAGTGCACACGTCGCAGAACACACGGGCGACGCCGTTGTGGCTCGGACGCCACGGCAAAATCTGGAAGGTCGAGGCATCAGGGAACGCCAGCATGTCGGCTTCCTCGGGCGTGGCAAAGCCCTCGATGGCCGAGCCGTCAAAGCCAATGCCCTCCTCAAATGCGACCTCGAGGTCCTCGGGGCTAATGGCAAAGTTTTTGAGGCGGCCGAGAATGTCGACAAACCACAGACGCACAAAGCGGATGTCACGTTGTTCTACGGAGCGGAGTACGTAATCGATGTTCTGCTGGTTCATGTCGCTCCCCTTTCTTTCGGGCGGGTTTCGACTGGTCTATACCGCAGATACTATCGCAGAAAAATGTTTCCGCAGGGTTAAAGCGTATCAAGCGCTCAAAAAACGTGCGCGAACAGGCTGTCTGACTTACGCGCGATCAATAGGCTAGCGCGAAGTTGATGCGCGGTGTTCGATGTGGCCGGGGATCTCGATGCGTTTGGGGGCGAGCTTTGCGGCATCGCCCACCGTAGTGGTAACGACGTCGATACGCTCGGACAGGCGCTCGACTACGCGCTCGGCAATGGTAAGAGTGTCCTGCGCTGCCGTGGTCACACCGCCAAAGAGGACGTGGTTCCAGGGATAGTCGTCAAACGTTGCAATCTTGAGACCCGCCGGCAACGAGGGCCCCAGCTGGGCCAGCGCCTCGGTCAGGCGCAGGAAAACCAAGCCGTTGACGGCAATGAGGCCGAGCTTTTTACCCGCATAGCCGCGGATGGTCTCGTCCAGGCGACTGACACCCGTGGCGCCACCGTCGGCCAGGGTGACGACCTCGCCCGCAAGACCGCGGCGCGAAAGCTCGTCGGCAAAGGCCTCAGCGCGCTCGCGACGCACGGGGCTGTCATCGCTTGCCTCGGTGAGCAGGCACAGGCGCTCGCTGCCAGCAGCGGCCAAGGCGCCTACCAGGCCGGCAACCAGCTCGCGGTTGTTAGAGGTCACCAGATCGATGCCACCGTCGGCAACATCGCGGTCGAGCAGTACAACGGGCAGGCGTCCCGCAGCCGCGACAATCGCCTCGTCATTGCCGCCACAGGTGTTGACGACCAGGCCGTCCACACCGGCATCGATAAGTCTGGTGAGCGACTCTGCCTCCTTGGCGGAATCATTGCCGCTAATGGCCGTCATGAGCGAGCAGCCGCGCGCGGCGGCGCTGGCGGAAAGCCCTTCGAGCATGGCGCTGGAGAACGGGTTGGCGATGTCGGCCAAGATCACGCCGATGAGGTTGGTACGCGAGCTGCGCAGATTGCGCGCGGCGGCACGTGGACGATAGCCGGTGCGCTCGATAACTGCCGCGATGCGAGCACGGGTTTCCTCGGTCATCTGCCCGGGACGGTTGTTGAGATAGCGCGAGACCGTGGCCGGGCTCACGCCCGCCTCGGCGGCAATGTCCTTAATCCTCATCTGCGCCATAGCGCACCCCGTTTCCCAATTGTCGGCAGTCTGAGCCATTTTAGGCATTTTTTTAAAAATCTCGCTTGCAAAACGTTGTAGGTGAGCAACATCGTTTTTGTGTCTCGAGCAGATGCGATGATGGGCTAGATATTCGAGTCTTTAGGCAGCTCAAAATAGTCGGGATGCAAGGCGATAACCGGTCCCTGTTCCTCGGGCATCAGATGCAGGTGTGTCTCTGCCAGATAGCTCGCCGTGTCGGTATCGCCCCTCTTAATGGACTCGAGAATCCGGCGATGCTGACGACGAATCGGCTCCCAATCCAGATCCTGCGACACCATACGCAACCAGTTGTACCGCTCAAAATGCGTATTGACGCTCTTCATCCAATCCCACAACATGTGGCGGCCGGCAATCTCAAAGCACGTCTCGTGGAATAGGTTGTCCAGATCGAAAAAGCGACGCGTTTCGCTATGGTCGAGCGACTCGGACTCGGCAAGAATCTGCTCGAGCCGATGTTTTTGCTCAGGCGTGGCGGCAGAGCAACATTTAATGAGTACGCTTCTCTCGAGTTTCTCACGCAAGAAACAGGCGTTCTCGGCGCGCTCCATGCTGATTTTTGAGACATAGGTGCCGCTTTTGGGACGCGTTTCCACTAGCTCCTGCTCACGCAGGCGCACAAAGGACTCGCGAATGGGCGTGCGCCCGATTCCCGTCTCCTTTTCCAGACCAATCGCCGAAAGGCGCGTGCCGGGCCTGAGCTCGGCATAGATGATCTTAGAGCGCAGTGCGTTGTATGCCTGATCTTGCAGGCTCTGATAATGCTGGTGCTGTTCCATAAAGCCCTCGGATGAAGCCCACGGTTTGTCGAATATCACCACGTAATACTATCGCATCGACACGCCCCAGCTCCCAATCAGTCTTTTTGGGACGGGGCTCTTTTAGCTACCCTGGCCCGCAGATCGGCCCCCCTTGCCACAAAAGTGGCCCATCTACTACGTTAACACGGATAGCCTCGGCCATACCGAAAACCGTGAAAACAAAACCGCAGGTAGATAGCTTGTCGATTTTCGAAAAAACCGACTATGGTTGACCCCTGCGGCTTAAACGTAGTAGATAGGCTCTTTTCGTGGCGCAGCACTACTGCACCCCAAATTGGCACCCCGAGCCTGTTATAAGTTGCTGTGAAATACGGACGGTTGATAATCAAGGGTTGAAAATCAAGGCGCGCTATACGGCTTGCTATATCTCACTATACTTTGCTGTACGTCGCTGTACTTTGCTTTAACTTGGCAATAATCGGCCCGTTACCATCCGGGATATAACGGGCCCCAAGCCAACGCTGGCTTGGGGCCCGTCTTGTACCATGGCTCTTTTGGACTATGAGCGCTCGTATTTCGTGGCCCGCCCGGTTCCCTGCCTTACGATTGCATTCCGTTCAAGCAGAGATTCGAGTGCCGCCAACGTCCGCATGCGGCTCAGCCCCGTCTGTTTTTCAATCTCGCTTCGCGACATAATTCGCCCGCCCGACAAGGCCTTGAGAACCTGGACCTCTTCCTCGGACCCTTCAAAGGCATCGGTAACGGGCAATGTGACGGCCACCATGCCGCCGCGAACATCAAAAATTGGTTGATTGATCGAATCGCGATAGGCACGTCTAATGCGCGCGATTCCCGTACCAAATTTCTCGATGTAATCCAGCTTTAAGAAGGCCTCTGCAACGATGGGGTTTCTGAGCACGGATATCTGCCCATACAGGTATTGTTCCGTCGTCAACCCGGCGGGCAGCGATCCAGGGGAGGTCACAACGACACGATCATCGTACAGGGCAATTTGAACGTTCGCTCGAACGTCCCACGTCCGATGCACCAAAGCGTTTGCAACAGCTTCGCGGAATGCCTCAAGAGGAATTCGATCGGTTTGGACGCGCTCCATCCCTTCGATACGCTCATAACGGTAGTAGCGTGCAAACATAGCCACCGCCCTGTCCGCCTGCTCAATTGCGGATACATTTGTCGCCGCCTCGCGATCCAAGATCACATCCTCGGTATCGCCAAAACGGACGCAGTCGATGCCTGGAAAATCATTCTTATCCGCTAAAATCGCCGCGGCATTGGTATAGCCATCCTTGCCGAGCAAGCGGAGCGTACGCATGATATCCGGCGTTAGCTCGGAAATGCCGAGGTGTTCAACACACTTATGCTCGAGCGTATGAAAGCCCAAGTCCTGGCGAGCCGACGTGAGCGCGTCGAACGTCACGTTGCTGCCTTCGAGCGTCAGCCTGCCATACTCAAACCGGTCGACCTCCACCGTTGCCGAATCGTTTCGTCTGTAGGCCTTTCCCTTGCTTCGATAGGGTTTGTCCTGTCCCTCATAAACCGTAAGGATTACGGTCCCGCGTTTCTCATCGGACTCGAGCGTGTAACGGGGAGCGGGATCCAAGCTGTCATTAATCATGTTCTCAATGCGGAGACACTCTGCGACCGGATCTGCAAGGCCGACAGCCACGCCCTCGTCATCAACGCCAAACTCAATCTTGCCCGTCCCGTAGTTTGCATAGGCGCTCACCGTTTTAAGAAACGTCGGCGTAACGCTTTCCTTGTATTCGACTGTAGGGCTCTCTCTAACAACCATATGCACAACCCCCTCGTTTCGTACCATTCATAACCGTATTATAAGACGAAAACCGTTTGCGTACTGATTAATATAAGACGCAAACTGTTTTCGTCTTGATTTGCGTACGGAATTAAGACGCATAATTTCGCTTTCGTATGGCTCAATACCGGACGCAGACTGTTTTCGTCTGTCAATACGTCTGAAATCCAAACGAAAAGAGCCCCGAGCTCGTATGAACTCGGGGCTCTTTGTGCCGCACATCTATGAGAGGAAAAATTCGATGCGTACGGGCGCTACCCCATGAAGCCGCCCTGGGATGGCGGCAACCTCGCCGTTACCCGTCTGATGGGTGTGCTCAAGGCATCCGTTCCCCTCTTTATCGACGTAACGGGCAAAAAATAGTTCGTCGAGGAGACCATCCGCACGCACCACGGTGTGGCCGACGCCATTGAGACGCGCAACCCCACCGCCGCTCACGATGCGATGTATCTGCACCTGGTCTACAACCGCAATATGATTGCGGAAGGCACACAAACAAAAGGCATTTAAGGCTCGACAATAATCTTTCTTTGATAAAACGCAGGCAGCGAGCGCTTGCGTTTTATCAAATGGTGCAATGGGGTCAGGTTTACATGCATCAACTTAGCGCAAAGTAACCTGGCCCCCATGCGCCAAGGGGTTGACTAGAGTTCGCAGGCGATCTTGTAGCCATCGCCGATAGCGTCGCGGATGTTGCCGCACTTGTTGGCATCGCCCAGCACGTGGGTGGCAACACCGGCTGCAGCCAGGTCGTCAGCCAGCTTGGTATTGGGACGATAGCCCATGGCAAGCACCAGTGTATCGGCACCGGTGATGGTGTGGACCTCGCCGTCCTTCTCGTAACTGATGGTGTCCTCGGTGATCTCGGTCACCTTGGCCTCGGTCAGCACGTGAACACCCTTGGAGAGCATGCGCGTGATGAGCACCGCGCGACTGGCACCGCCCTCGTTGGCGGCAAGCGTCTTGGTCATCTCGATGACGGTGACATCGCGGTTGGCCGGCGACAGGTCGTTGACCAGCGGGGCCAGGTAGTCGGCCGTCTCGCAACCGACGGTTCCGCCGCCGACGATGACAATCTTCTTGCCCGGGAAAGCCTTGCCGCCCAGCAGGTCATCGGCCGTCATAACTTGCTTAAAGCCCTGCATAAAGGCTGGAGCAATGGGCTCGGCGCCATAAGCCAGGACAACCTCGTAGCCCGCGTAGTCGCGCTGAATGTCCTCGGCCGAAAGCTCGGTACCAAAGACGCACGCGACGCCGGCCTCGGCCAGGCGACGATACTGATACTTGATCACGCGGGTGAGCTCCTGCTTTGCCGGCGGAACGGCCGCGATGCGCATCTCGCCGCCCGGCTCGTCCTGCTTATCCACGAGCACCACGTTGTGGCCGCGCTTGGCGGCAATATAGGCCGCCTCCATGCCCGCGGGACCGGCACCCACAACGAGCACGTTCTTGGCCTCGGCGGCAGGCTCGTAACCGGCCTCGTCGCGCTCCACGTCCGGGTTGACGGTGCAGGAGATGCGCTTGCCGAACATGATGCCGTTCAGGCAGCGCAGGCAACCGATGCAGGGGCGGATGTCGTCGGCGTTGCCGGCAGCGGCCTTGTTGCAGAACTCGGCATCGCACAGATTGGCACGGCCCATCATGCAGATGTCGGCAGCGCCGTCCTCGATCAGCTCCTCGGCGATCCAGGCCTCGTTGATGCGGCCGACGGTGGCGACGGGAATGTTGACGTGCTTCTTAATCTCGCGCGAGCAGGCGGCGTGCGAGGCCTGCTGGGTGCCGGCGGCGGGAATCGCAGAGCCACGCTTGATAGTGGTGCCGCCCGACACGTGAATCATGTCGACGCCGGCCTTCTCCAGGCGACGCGAGACGTAGATCATGTCGTTGAGGGTCAGGCCGCCATCGGTGTACTCATCGCCCGAGATGCGGACGTCGATGATAAAGTCCTTGCCGCAGCGCTCGCGAATCTCGGCGATGACCTCGAGCAGGAAGCGCATGCGGGCGTCGAGTGAGCCGCCGTACTCGTCGGTGCGCTTGTTGTAGAGCGGAGTCAAAAAGCCGCCGAGCATACCGTGGGCGTGCGCCGCATGAACCTCGACGCCATCGACGCCGGCCTTCTGCATACGCACGGCAGCGTCGCCAAACTGATGCGTGAGCTCGTGGATCTCATCTACCGTATTGGGGCGCGGCGCCTCGCGAGCATAGGACGGGCCCACAAAGGACGGAGCGATCAGGCGCGGGGTGCCCGGAATGTTAAAGGCCATGTAGGCGGGGTGGAAGAGCTGCGGCATGATCTTGCAGCCGTACTCGTGGACGGCGGCGGCGAGCTTTTCCCAGCCAGGGATAAACGTGTCGTCGTAGCAGCACATGTCACCCGGCAGATAGGTATAGGTAGGCTCGACCGTCACGACCTCGGTGATGATCAGACCCACGCCGCCCTTGGCACGGGCGCGGTAATGGTCGACCAAATCGTCGGTCACATAGCCGTGATCGGCCAGGTTGGTAGATACCGGCGGCATAAAGACGCGGTTCTTGACCTCGGTCGTACCGACCTTGATCGGGCTAAAGAGCATCGGATAGGCGGAGGACTCCATACAGGGTTCCTTTCGTTTGAGCCGCTCGGCGGCAGTTGCTAACGTGCCTATCGTATCAGCAACTGCCGCATCTGCAATCATGCATGCCCAAACGCCGGTCGGCTAATGAATACCGCGGCCCAAGTCTTCGGCGATTTTGTCTACGCCCTTAAGTGCGGCGCAGGTCTTTTTGTTGGAGCAATGTCCTGTGCAAACGCCACCTTGAGCGCAGTCGGCGCAGGTGCCCTTGCGATAAATGCGCACGCACACGGCGACAAACGCAATGCCGATAACAGCCAGTACAACAATATCGATAGGTGCCATAGCAAGCCTCCTCTAGTTAACCACCACTTACTTTACCCCATTCTCCACCTGCCAAAAAGGGACAGGTATATTTTGGTCGGTTTTATCTGCGGAAACGCCACATCTCCCTCACCAAAAAGCCCGAGTGTCGCTGGGACACCCGGGCTCGTGGAAAGGGGCTAATCCTTATTCGGACTTAAGCGGAAACTGCGGCGGAAGCAGTGTTGGTCTCGTCCTCGTCGGTCCATGCATGCTTGGGCATGGGACGGAAGATCTGGAAGAGCATCGCAACCAGCAGCACGATGGCTACAATCGTCCAAATACCAAACTGGCCCAACACAAACAGGTTGTAGAACTGGTTGATGAACAGGCCGATCACCCAAGCGAAGGCGCACTCGTAGCCGATGGCGATAGCGGTCCATTTGCCGGAGTCCATCTGGTTGCGGATAGTGCCCATGGCGGCAAAGCACGGAGCGCACAGCAGGTTGAAGGCACCAAAGGCCACGCAAGCACCCATGGTGGGGAACATGCCCGCAAACGCGGTCCACAGGCTCGGGTCGGTCTCGCCAGCATCGGCGACGGAGAGCAGCGAGCCGGCGGTAGCGACGACATTCTCCTTAGCCACGAGGCCGGAGACGGTCAGCGCGGTGGCCTGCCAGGTGCTAAAGCCGAGCGGGGCGAAGATCCAAGCGACCAGGTTGCCGAGCATGGCGAGCACGGAGTAATCCATGAACTCCTCGGGGATGCCCTCCATGGAAGGCAGGTAGCCAAAGGCGCCGTTGTAGCTGCCAAAGTTGGAGAGGAACCAAACGACGACGGTGGACGCAAAGATGACCGTGCCGGCCTTCTTGATAAAGGCGAAGCAGCGCTCCCACACGTGCAGCGCCCAAGAGCGGATCGCCGGGAAGTGGTAGGCAGGAAGCTCCATAACAAACGGCGTCGGGCGGCCGGCGAAGAGCTTGGTCTTCTTGAGCATGAGGCCCGAGGCAATGACGGCAAAGACGCCCAGGAAGTAGAAGAGCGGGCTGATCCACGCAGCGGTGGTAGAAGAGTCGCCAATGATGGAACCCATAAGCAGGGCGATGATCGGCAGCTTGGCGCCGCAAGGGATGAACGTGGTGGTCATGACCGTCATGCGGCGGTCCTTCTCGTTCTCGATGGTCTTGGTAGCCATGACGCCGGGGACGCCGCAGCCCGAGGACACGAGCATGGGGATAAAGGACTTACCGGACAGGCCAAAGCGGCGGAACACGCGGTCCATGATGAAGGCGACGCGGGCCATGTAACCGCAGTCCTCCAAGAAAGACAGCATCACAAAGAGCAGGAACATCTGCGGGACGAAGCCCATGATGGCGCCGATGCCAGCCACGATGCCGTCGCAGACCAGCGAATCGACGAGGCCACCGTCCTCGGTACCGCCCGCCACGAGAGCGTCATGCACCGCGGTGGTGATACCCGGGACATAGGGGCCGTACTGTGCTGGATCGACCGAGTCGGCGTTGTCGCCCGCAGCCTCAACAGCTGCGTCATAGGCGTCGCGACCCTGACCGAGCACGTACCAGCCGTCGGTGCCGAAGAGCTGGTCGTTGGTGAAGTCGGTCACCGTGCCGCCCAGGGTGGAAACGGCGATGTAGTACACGCAGAACATGATGACCACAAAGATCGGCAGGCCCAGGATACGGTTGGTAACCACGCGGTCGATCTTCTCGGAGGTGCTCATCTTGGCCGGAGCCTTGGTCATGCACTCGTCGATAATGTGGGCAATCACGCCATAGCGCTCGCCGGTGATGATGGACTCGGCGTCGTCGTCGCAATCCTGCTCGCACTGGGCGACCAGCTGCTCGACGCGATCGGCCTTCTCCTTGGTGAGGTTGATGAGCTTGCAGGCGTCCGCGTCGCGCTCAAACAGCTTGACAGCGTAGTAGCGACGCTTGTTGGCGGGAACGCTCGCCGGCAGGTTGTTCTCGATGTGGTCCAGAACGTCCTCGATGGAGGAATCGAACTTGTGCTCCGGCACCTGGCCCTTGGAAGCAGCAGACTTCTTGACCTGCTCGAACAGCTCCTTGATACCCTTGTTTTTAAGGGCCGAGATCATCATGACCGGGCAACCGAGCTTCTTGGAAAGCTTGTCCGTGTCGATCTTGTCGCCGTTTTTCTCCACGAGGTCGGCCATGTTGAGGGCCACGACCACGGGCAGGCCGGTCTCGATAACCTGAAGCGCCAGGTACAGGTTGCGCTCCAGGTTGGTGGCATCGACCACCTGGACAACGACATCGGGCTCGCCGCTCATGAGGTAGTCGCGCGAGCACTGCTCCTCGGGGCTGTAGGGGGAAAGCGAGTAGATGCCGGGGAGGTCCGTGATGGTAACGTTCTTGTCGCTTAGGAGCTTGGTTTCCTTTTTCTCAACCGTGACGCCGGGCCAGTTGCCAACGTAACCGTTGGCGCCGGTGATCAGGTTGAAAAGCGTGGTCTTGCCGCAGTTGGGGTTACCCGCCAGCGCGACATGGATCTGAGAATCCGCCATTCAATCCTTCTTCCTTGTGTGCCCGCGCTGCTTTCTCCGCACGGGCTGGATAATGTGCTTCAACATTGCAAATTTAAGTTAGAAAAACCTAACTTTATCTGCATAAATAGTTGCCGCGGGCCCTTACTGGACCTCGACGACGGCAGCCTCCTCCTTGCGGATGGAAAGCTCGTAGCCGCGCACGTTGATCTCGACCGGATCTCCGAGCGGTGCAACCTTAACGACCTTGAACGAAGTGCCCTTGATGAGGCCCAGGTCCATAAGGTGACGGCGAAGCGCGCCCTCGCCGTGAAGCTTGACGATGGTAGAGCTCTCGCCCACCTTAACGTCACCCAACGTCTTCATATTCTTTTCCCCCTTTCAGCTTTTATGAAATGCTGCGAACTAACCGACGGTCATGATGTGCATGGCGACCTTGGTATCGATACCAAAGCGTGCGCCCAGCACGGTGACGATGATATTGGCGCCACTCGAGCTCACCACGTGAACCTCACTGCCCTCGACAAAGCCGAGGTCCTTGAGGTGGTGCTTCATGTCCTCATTGCCCTTTACGCGAGACACGCGCACGGTTTCGCCCGCTTTCACCATCGAAAGCGGCATGGCCGGCATCTGCGGTCCGCAAGACATGAGTGTGCTCCTAACGTCAGTTCGTCCTCAACATCGACGCAGCAAAAGTTAACCACGTCTATGTTCGCTACAGTAAACTAGCACGTGGTTAACTTTTTGGAAAGGGTCCCTATTCAGTTTTCGGAAAAGTTTCCTATACGAAACAAAAGAGGCACCGCAAAGACCATCTCTTTGCGGTGCCTTGTCATGCCAATTTATGCAACAAAGGGGCCTGTCCCCTTGTCACATTGTTGAGGTTAGAGCGAGAGGTTTCTAATCGATGTGACGCAGGAAGCCTCGTCTACGCCCGAAACGCGGAACACGATGTCCTCGCCGCACTCACCATAGAGGGCCATGAGTCCCATGACATCGCGGCCATCCGTGTGGCGATCGCCGATGCTGACTGACACGTCGCTACGATGCTTGGCAATGATGTCATAGAGCAGCGCAACCGGGCGGGCATGAAGTCCCAACGGATCTTTAATCGTCTTTGTAAACTCGACCATGTCCCCTCCCGCGGCATCGCACATTCGGCCGGCAAAACCCAGCCACGTGGTAGTTATTGTACGTTACCGGCCGCATCCCCGTCCCACAAAAAACGAGGGAAGGCACGCGTCCCTCCCTCGTTGCAGGCACTATATAGCCGCTCGCCTACATCAGGCGCAGGCTGACGTCCTTGAGCTGGGTGCCAGAAACGGCACTCGGGGCGCCCGACATGAGGTCGGAGCCGCTGGCCGTCTTGGGGAACGCCATGACGTCGCGAATGGAGTCGGAGCCGGTGAGCAGCATGCACACGCGGTCCAGGCCCAGGGCGAAGCCGCCCATCGGGGGCGCACCAAACTTGAGGGCCTCCATGAGGAAGCCAAACTGAGACTCGGCGCGCTCTTCGGTAAAGCCCAGGAGCTTGAGCATGGACATCTGCATCTCGGCGTTGTGGATACGCATACCGCCGCCACCGGCCTCAAAGCCGTCCATGACAAAGTCGTAGGTGCAAGAACCGGCTGCCAACGGATCGGCCTCGATCTTGGCGATGTCGGTCTCGGTCGGCAGGGTGAAGGGCTGGTGCTCGGCAGCATAGGCCTTGCGATCCTCGTCCCAGTGGAACAGCGGGAAGTTGACGACCCACAGGAAGTCGTGGCCCTCGCGCTTGATCTCGAGCGCATTGGCCATGTGGGAACGCATGCCGCCCAGGATCTCGTCGGAGAGCAGGCGCGGACCGGCGGCGAACATCACAAGGTCGCCGGGCTCGACGTCCATGCGCTCGCGCAGAGCGGCCATCTCCTCGTCCGAGAAGAACTTGACGATGGGGCTGTTGATGGAGCCGTCCTCGCGGAAGGCGATCCATGCCAGGCCCTTGGCGCCAAACGTGGAGGCCACGCCGGCGAGCTTGTCGATCTTGGCACGTGCCCAGGCACCGGCGCCCTTGGCGTTGATGGCCTTAACGACAGAGCCCTCCTCGTTCGCGGCAGTCGCAAAGACCTTGAACTTGGAGTTGGCGAAGATGTCGGTCAGGTCGACCAAGTGCATGCCATAGCGGGTATCGGGCTTGTCGGAGCCATAGGTGTCCATGGCCTCCCAGTAGTTCATGCGACGCAGCGGCGTGGGCATCTCGACACCCATGCGGCCGAAGGCATCGGCAAGAACCTCTTCGAGGGCGCTCATGACATCGTTCTGGTCCACGAAGGACATCTCGATATCGACCTGGGTGAACTCGGGCTGACGGTCGGCGCGCAGGTCCTCGTCGCGGAAGCACTTGGCAACCTGGTAATAGCGCTCGACGCCACCGACCATGAGCAGCTGTTTCAGGAGCTGCGGGGACTGCGGCAGGGCGTAGAAGTTGCCCGGCTGGATGCGGCTGGGGACGATGAAGTCGCGGGCGCCCTCGGGCGTGGACTTAAACAGGGAGGGTGTCTCGACCTCCATGAACTCACGGTTGTGCAGCGCCTCGCGAATGGCAAAGGTAAAGTCGGAGCGCAGCTTGAGGTTGGCCATCATCTCGGGACGACGGAGGTCCAGATAGCGATAACGCAGACGGGTGTCCTCGCTGGTCTCGATACCGTCCTCAATCTGGAACGGCGGGGTGACGGACGTGTTGAGCACCTCGGCGTGGTCGGTCAGGACCTCGATCTCGCCGGTCGCGAGCTTGGTGTTGGTGGTCTCCTCGCCACGAGCGCGCACGACGCCGTGGATCTTGATGGGCCACTCGGGACGCATGGTCTCGGCGATCTTAAAGGCGTCGCCGTCGGAGTGCTCGGGGTCGAAGGTGAGCTGCGTGATGCCCTCGCGGTCGCGAAGGTCGCAGAAAATAAGGCCGCCGTGGTCGCGGCGACGGCTCACCCAACCGGTGAGGGTGACCTCTTCGCCCACGTTCTCGCGGCGAAGCTCGCCGCAGGTACGGGTGTGCATGGAATGCTCGTCGATGGGACGGGTCTGGCTCATACCAGTGATCCTCCTTTATGGATCTGTGCCGCCCCGTGTCGTTCCGGGCGGCGTCGTACAGATTTGCCCAGCCTGCGTAAACCGCGCAGCCAGACATGGCGTTCTATCTTATCGCACCTGTGTCGATGTGCCGCGGAAAAGTAGCTCCTGCCCAAAGACTTGACGGAGACGAAACAATTGACGCGCCGCGGCACCCGCCCGCGCTCGTCACGTGCGACAATGTGCCCCAATACAACTGCACTCGGAAAGGCCCGTCATGACCGCACGCCTCATCGTTATGGATATCGACTCCACGCTCATCAACCAGGAGGTCATCGACCTGTTGGGCGAGGAGGCCGGCGTAGGCGAGCAAGTGGCACAGATCACTGAGCGCGCCATGCGCGGCGAGCTTGACTTTAAGCAGGCGCTCGAGGAGCGCGTGGGGCTGCTTGCCGGCCTGGACGAGAGCGTGTTCGAGCGCACCTTTGAGCGCGTGACGTTTACCCCCGGCGCGCTGGAGCTTGTGCGCTCGGCGCACAGCAAGGGATGGAAGGTCGGCGTGGTAAGCGGCGGCTTTCACGAGGTCGCCGACAAGATCGTGGCTGCCGCGGGTATCGACTTTTGTCTGGCCAACCGCCTGGAAGTCGTGGAG
Organism: uncultured Collinsella sp.; assembly: GCA_900549345.1. Taxonomy (GTDB): domain Bacteria; phylum Actinomycetota; class Coriobacteriia; order Coriobacteriales; family Coriobacteriaceae; genus Collinsella. Next base: position 10,090 of record UROC01000003.1, on the reverse strand, counting down.
GGCAAGCTCACCGGCAAGCTGGCGGCAGACATCGTGACCAAGGAGTCCAAGCTTATCCAGATGCTGGACTGGGCAGTTGAGTGCGGCGTCGATATGGCCCACACGGTCGCGATCGGCGACGGCGCCAACGACATCCCCATGATTCAGGCCGCGGGCACGGGCATCGCGTTTTGCGCCAAGCCCAAGACGCGCGAGACCGCCCCGTTTGCCATCGACGAGCGCAACATGATGCTCGCCATGGACATCATCCTGCGTGACTAGCCGATCCGTCTAACAACTGAATCAGTCTGTCCTATAGTTTCCGAACAATTTTGTCTTAGTGTTCGGAAACATACCCTTTGAGTGCTAGACTTTGCGCCGTCGAAGGGAACATATATGGATAAGCGAGATCTTGAGCAATTGCTGAGCGATGTTGCCGGCGGGGCAGTCACCCCTGCCGACGCCCTCACGCGCATCCAGACGGCTCCGACCGCCGATTTGGGCTTTGCGCAGCTCGATCTTTCGCGCGGGGTGCGCCAGGGAGCCGGCGAGGTTGTCTACGGCGCCGGTAAAACCGACGAGCAGATTGCCGCCATTATCGAAGCACTGCGCGATGCCGGCCAGGAGCGTATCCTGGTCACACGCTTGGACGCCGAAAAAGCCGCGCGCACCGCTGAACGTCTCGGCAACGACATCGACCTGGGATATGTCCCGGACGCCCAGCTCGCTCTGGTGGGTGGCAAGCCCTCCCCCACCGGCAACGGACGCATCGTCGTCGCCTGCGCCGGCACGAGCGACCTGCCCGTCGCCGAAGAAGCCGCGTTGACGGCCGAATTCTATGGCAACGAGGTCGACCGCCTCTACGACGTAGGTGTCGCCGGCCTGCACCGCCTGCTCGCGCATGCCGAGGAACTTGCTCAGGCGCAGGTGGTCATCGCCATCGCCGGCATGGAGGGCGCCCTGGCGAGCGTTATCGGCGGCCTGGTGAGCTGTCCGGTCATCGCCGTTCCTACCAGCGTGGGCTACGGCGCAAATTTTGGAGGCGTAGCCGTGCTGCTCGCCATGCTCAACTCCTGCGCCAGCGGCGTTTCGGTCGTCAATATCGACAACGGCTTTGGTGCCGCCTACCAGGCAAGTCTTATCAATCATCTGAGCGCCGGTACATCCCGCGCTCGTTAAGGAGCATTCCATGTCCAACCATCAGCACACACTTATCATCGACGGCACCTCGGGCATCAGCGGCGATATGACCGTCGCGGCCCTGCTCGACCTGGGCGCCAACGAGGAACACCTGCGCGAACAGCTCGCCACGCTGCCGGTCGACGGCTTTTCGATCGCCGTGCCGCGCGTAAGCAAGCATGGCATCGACGCCTGCGATTTCGACGTCCAGCTTGCAGAGGAGCTCGAGAACCACGATCACGATATGGCCTGGCTCTACGGCAACGAAGCAGCTGTCGAGCACACACATGAGCATGAGCACCACCATCATGATCATGACGAACACGAGCACGAGCACACACACGACCATGACCATGAGGCCCACGGTCATAGCCACGAGGGTCACCATCACGCCCACCACCATCACCACCGTTCTTTGGCGGACGTCACTGCCATCATCGACGGCTCGCAGCTAAGCGACGGCGCCAAGCGTCGCGCGCTCGCCATCTTTACCGCGCTCGCCGCCGCCGAGGCCAAGGCCCACGGCAAAACAACCGAGACCGTCATGTTCCACGAGGTGGGCGCCATCGACTCCATCGTCGACGTCTGCTCTGTCGCCATCTGCCTCGATGACCTAGGTATTGAGGACATCGTGGTCGAGTCGCTCTCCGAGGGTCACGGCACCATCCGCTGTGCCCACGGCCTTATGCCCATTCCTGTCCCCGCTGTCGTCAACCTGTGCCAAGCGGGCAATATCGCCCTCACGCCCGCGCCGGTCGCCGGCGAGCTCGTGACGCCCACGGGCGCCGCCATCGTCGCCGCACTGCGCACGTCCGAGCATCTGCCGGCCCGCTACCGCATCGAAGCTGTCGGCTACGGCGCCGGCAAACGCCCCTACGAGGGTTGCTCCGGCACGCTCCGCTGCCTGCTTGTTCACGCGGACGCATAGCCATGGATGCCCGCAAGGCAAAAAGCCGCACCGCCATCGTTGCGGCGTTCTCCGAGCTGCTGCGCGAAGAGGACTACGGCAAGATCACCGTCGGCGACATCATCGCGCGCGCTCACGTAGGCCGCGCGACATTCTACGGTCTCTTCAAGAGCAAAGACGACCTACTGTCCGAGCTCGTGAGCGACATCTGCACCCACGCCCTCGATGACGATGGCACACCGCTCGACGACCCACTCGTGCAGGTCGAGCATATCCTCAACAACCTCTGGGAACGCCGCCAGGGCGTACGAGCCCTCGTAGCCGGCGCCGGCTCACGCGTCTTCGCCGACTGCTTACGCAAGACCATCATGTCACGAGCAGCCGAAACCGTCCCCACCGACCCAAACGGCCCCGCCGCCACCATGGACCGAAGCTTCCTACTACACCACATAGCCTCAAGCTTCGTAGGAATGGTCCAATGGTGGGCCTGGCACAACTTCCAAGCAGATAAGGCCGACGTAGCCAAAGACTACCTCTCAGCCATAAAACCCCTCTTCGGCTAAGTAAGAAGCTCATCCCAAAGCATCACCCCAACCCAGGGCGCCACGCATCCCAAAGTGTCAACAACAGCCCGACGCCCCTATCAGCAACAAGCCCCTCCCATCCAAATTCAGATATATGTTGGGTTGCTTGTTCCAATCCAACTGGATTCCCGCAGGGTCCGGCATAGGTTAACTTTCCGCCGCATTCCGCAGGACGCAAGAAGCTCCCGCCGCACGAAGTGCGCAGCGGGAGCTTCTTACATGTCCGAGGACGCGGCGGAAAGTTAACCTATGCCGGACCCGGACGTTATATCAATTGCCTTCGACTAGAACATGCCCAAGAAACCATGCACAAACAGCGCGGCCACAATAGCACCGACAAACGGCGCGATGCCAGGAACAAGCAGGCCATACTTCCAGTTGTTGTCGGCCTTGTTCTTAATCGGCAGCACCTGATAGGCCATGCGAGGACCAAGGTCACGTGCCTGGTTCATGGCGAAGCCGGTGATGCCGCCCATGCCCATGCCAACGGCCCAAACGATCAGGCCGACGCAGATTGCGAGCATCAGAACGTTCTCGCCGGCGCGGCTAGCGGCAGCAAGGATGGCGCTGATGAACACAAAGGTGCAGATAGCCTCGCAGAAGAAGTTACGAGCATAGTTCGTGCCCTCGGTGGTGGGGTTGGTCGAGAAGATGTTGCGCTGGGCAATGGGGTCGACGACGTCCTCGGAAGCCTTGAACTCATCGGCATACATAAACCAAGCGATCACGGCACCCACAAAGCCGCCGAGCATATCGGCAAGCATGAAGGGGATGCAGTTGCCCCACGGCACCAGGCCGACGATGCACTGGGCAAGCACCATGGCGGGGTTCATGCACACAGCGCCACCAAAAACAAACAGGCAGACCGAGATGCCAAAGGACCAGGTGGTGATGGCAAACATATGCCCGGAGCCCTGATACTTGGTGCCCTTGAGCACGGTATCGCAGTGAACACCCACGCCAAAGACGATCATGAGGGCCGTTGCGCCGAATTCGCAGAGGAGTTTGGTAAGCATAAAACCTTATCTTTCTTGTCGGTTATAAACGATTCGTTTAAGCCGCGCACTAGTGCTGTGCGACAACAACACCCAGGCCATCGGGGATGACGGCGACCTTGGCATCGGCACCCTTCATCTCAAAGGCGAGCTTGAGCGCTTCCTCGATAGTGTTGACCGGCGTCATGTGCATATCCTTGAGCATCTGGTGATCGCACAGGTCGGTGACCATGATCACAGGGTGATGCGCCAGGATGCGGGCAAAGATCTGGCTCGTCCACTGATCGGGCAGGGTCTCGTCCTTAGGACGATCGATGCAGGCGCGCTCAAACTCTGCCGGATCGTTGTCGGCAATGTTGTGATAGAAGCCCTCGCCGCCGTGACCGTCGGCACAACCGGCGACGTCGATGATCACACCGCCCTCGGGAAGCGTGGCCTCGGCAGCGCACATGCCCTTCACAGCCTGATAGATGTTCTGATCGAGGGGGTAGCCACCATTGGTGGTGATGGCAATCTCGCACTCGACGGGCTCGACGCCGGCAAGGCTCTTCACGAACTCGCAGCCAGCCTCGTGCGCCTTGTGGATGTCGCCGGCAAAGGAGCCAATGACCTCGTGCTTGCCGTTGAGCACCACGTTGAGCACAAAGGCAAGGTGAGCCATCTCGGCGGCGGCGAACATGTCCTCACTCACGTGGTTGTGGCACAGGTTGCCGGCACGCGAGTGGGAATCATTCACAAACTGACCGTTGTGGTTGTACATGATGGTCTTGTAGCTGGCGATGCCAGGCAGGACGGACTTGCGGCTACCAGAGAAACCGGCAAAGAAGTGCGGCTCAATAAAGCCCTCGGCAAGCAGCAGATCGCAATCGGCCGCAATCTTGTTGATGATGCACTCGCCACCAGAAGGCAGGGTGCCGATCTTTTTCATCATGCTGTCGTCAGTCGCGACGTGCATAACGATTTCTTCGTTGGCAACGATCTCCTCGCCGTACTTGTTGACGAGCTCCTCGTGCGTCGACGGACGATGCATACCCGTAGCAACCAGAATGCGAACGCGCGCCTCAGGCGCAGCGGAGTGGATGTGATGCAGCAGAATAGGCATCGTCACACGCGAGGGAACGGGACGCGTATGATCTGAGCTAATGATGACAATATCCTTCTTGCCAGCACAAAGCTCCTCGAGCGAAGGCGAGCCGTAAGGGTTGGCAAGCGACTCCTCCACCAGCTCTTCCTGCGATTTCGTGGTCTTAAACTCGTTTTGATGACCTTCCATCACACCCGCGAAGTTCTTATCCTCGAGTTCCAGATGCAACGTCTTGTGGTCAAACGGCAGTTCACATTCAAACAATGACGAGCGCCCTCTTCCTTTCAACTGACACACTAGATAAACCGTTGAGAGAATACGCCGCTCACCGAAAAAAGCTACCGTTTGCCCACTCGTTAACAGAACGTTCATATTTGACCCAAAACAGAGCGGCCGCGACCCCAAAGGGGACCGCGGCCGCTACAGTCGTAAGGCGAGAAGCGCGCCTAATTCTCTTCAGCCCCAATCCCAGAAGACCGAGGACGAAGGGACCCGATGGGTTTCCCTCTGAATGCATTCCGCACGAAGTCCCCATCAAAGCGCGCGGAGCGCACCATCTTTTCCTCAGCTTTAATCCCTGAAGACCGAGGACAAAGGGGCCCGCCGTATGCCTACTTTCCGGCGCACTCCGCAGGACGCAAGAAGCCCTCGCCGCACTCCACATTGGGCGCGAAGCGCACTTTATTTTCATCAGCTTTAATCCCAGAAGACCGAGGACGAAGGGGCCCGACGGGTTTCCCTCTGAATGCATTCCGCAGCACGAAGCCCCCTTATCCGCAGCTCCGAAGGAGCAGGATAAGGGGGCTTCAAGTGCGAGGACGCATTCAGAGGGAAACCCGTCGGGTCCCGGTGAGAGCCACAGGGCTATCGATTACCCCGTGTTCTGCAAACCTGCCGAGACGCCGGTCACAGTCGAAAGAATCAGGCTCATGTACTCGGCCTTCTTCTCCTCCGCCATCTCGTCCTGGTTCATACGTACCTCGCGAAGGGCGCGGACCTGGGCGATGGACAGGGCGTCGACGTAGGGGTTGCGCACGCGAACGGCGCAGCCGAGCACGCGGCGGCGCTGCAGCGGCCACTCGTCACCGACGATGGCAAGGACCCACTTACGGGTGAGCTGCATCTCGGTGAAGACCTTCTTGGACAGATCCTGGCGATCGCCCAGGTGCAGATACATCTTGGCGATGCGCTGATCGGTCTTAGCGATCGACATCTCGATGTTGTCGATGAACGTGCGGAAGAACGGCCACTCCTGGTAGGCAGCCTTAAGCTGGTCCAGATCGCCCAGCTGCTCGCAAGCGGTGCCCAGGCCGTACCAAGCGGCCAGGTTAATGCGCGCCTGGCTCCAGCTGAAGATCCACGGAATGGTACGCAGGTCGTCGAGCGACTTGGCACCCAGGCCGCGCTTGGCGGGACGCGAGCCAATCGGCAGCAGACCGACCTCGGTCAGCGGCGTCACGGTCGAGAACCACGGCGTGAAGTCCTCGGTGTTCAGCAGGTCCAGATAGCGCTCATGGCTTACTGCGTTGAGCTTCTCCGCCATATCCCAGAACTTCTGCGTGGTCTCGGTGTTGGTCTTCTCGACGCTCGGGGCCGACTGCAAAAGCGTTGCGGCGGCAACGGACTCAACATGGCGCTGAGCCAGCGTGCGGTTGCCGTAACGGGCAAAGATGACTTCGCCCTGCTCGGTGAGCTTAAAGAAGCAGTTGACCGAACCCTTGGGCTGCGCCAGCACGGCCTTGTTGGCCGGGCCGCCGCCACGGCCCACGGCACCGCCGCGACCGTGCATGAGCACCAGGTCGATATCGTTCTTCTCGGCCCACTTGGCGATGCGCTCCTGCGCGGAGTGCAGCGCGAGCATGGCCGTGGTAGGACCGGCGTCCTTGGAGGAGTCGGAATAGCCCAGCATGACCTCCATGCGGCGGTTGGTCTGGGCAAGGCGCTTTTGCACCACGGGCAGCGTAAGCATCTGGTCGAGCACGTCGACGCAGCCCTCGAGGTCCTCGAGCTGCTCAAACAGCGGGATCACGTCGAGCTCGGGGACATCCTCCTCGTGTGCAAAGGACAGGTGGGCAAGCTCGAAGACGTCGGCCACATGCTGGGCACTCTTGGTGAACGAGATGATGTAGCGGTGCGCCATCTTCTTGCCGTAACGCTTTTGGATGGAGCCGATAGCGCGGAAGGTGTCGATGACCTCGCGCGTCATGGGCTGCAGGTCGCCATGGATACCGTTCTCGTGGATATCCTTGAGGGCGCGGGCATGTACCACGGAGTGCTGACGGAACTCCATCTCGACCATATGGAAGCCGAAGGACTCGACCTGCCAGATGATGGTCTGGACCGGGCCGTAGGCGGCACGGACGGCACCGCAGGCAGCCAGCGAGCGCTGGACGACGCGCAGATCCTCCAGGAACTCATCGGCGCTGTGGTACATAGTGTCGGTAATACGGCGCACGGTGGCGTTCAGACGGTCGGCCATGACGAGCATGACGGCGCGATGCGGCTCGTGCTCGGAGATCAGCTCGGCGCGGGCCGTGTACCGAGGGCTCATCTCGACCTGATGGTTCCACAGGTTGATGAGCTCGGCAGACGGCTTGCTGTAAGTGGCCTCGAGCGTGAGGTTACGGCCGATGCGGCGGCACTTGTCCTCGAGCTTGAGCACCATGTGGGTGAAGTACTTGGCGGCGACCTCACGGCTCACCTTGGCGGTGACGTTGGGGTTACCGTCGCGGTCGGAACCGATCCAGCTGCCGGGATGGAAGAACGCCGGGCACAGCGGCGGCACGGTACCGGCCTTGTCGCCCAGCACCCAGTCGTCAAAGCGACGATAGATGACGGGGATGACGTCGAACAGCGTGTTATCGAAGATGTCGATGATGGTATCGGCTTCCTCGACCGGCGTGGGCTTCTTGAGCGCGATGGGGCTCGTACGCACCAGGGCGTCGATCTCCTGCAGCATATGGCGCTCGTTCTCCACCAGGTCGGAGCCGCCCAGACGCGGACGCTCCTCCAGCAGGTTGGAGATACGGCGAATCTTGCCCTCGACGGCCTTGCGACGGGCCTCGGTGGGATGTGCGGTAAAGACAGGGTGGAACTCGAGCTTGCCGAGCAGCTCGTTGGCGCCCTCGACACCCATCTCGTTTACCAACTGGTGATAGGCGACGGTGAGCTCGTTGGCGGGATCGACCTCGGTATCGGTCGATGCGCCGGCCTCGCGCTCGCGCAGCTGCGCCACACGGTAGTTCTCCTCCGACAGGTTTGCCAAGTGGAAGAAGCTCGTAAAGGCGCGAACGATGACCTGCTGCTTATCGAGCGGCAGACTGTCGATCAGATCGACGACCTCACGGAATGCCACGGCGGTGGGCTCGTCGGCGGTGGGCACGCCCTGCTCGTCGACGGCCTCGTCGGCAGCGCGGGTACCGGGGTTGCCGGCATTGGCCACAATCTCGGCCGACAGGATCTTGTCGAACAGGTCCGCGATCTCAGGATCATACTCGCTAAGCACACGACGCTCCAGGCGCAGGAACAGCGCCAGATTGTCGCGCAGCTCCTCGGGGATCTCGATCTCGGCGAGACGCTCCCTGGACTCGGCATTCGAGCCGATTCGGTTAACGAGGCGGTTGACCACGGCAGCGACGCGCGCCGCGGCTTCGGGTACAGACTGGTTGCTTAGGTTCTCAGCCACGTTTCCTCCCATTCCTCCTTCTATGCACGTAACATGCGGTATTCATTATAGGCGCTTGCGAAATACTTTCGACACTGATTGCGCTTTACCACACAAAAGTATTTTCTGCATTGCAAGGGTTTTTGCTCTAAATGGTCGTATTTCTCGGTGGACGGCATACACAAACGGGGGCATTCCGCATAAATGCGAAACACCCCCGTAACAATCGCTCGCAATGGACGGGACACTCAAGCGGGTCCGCAGCTCAAAAAGATGCGCTACAGGCGCTCGCGAACCGCCTCGACCACGTTGGCCAGATCGACGAGAACCTCGTCATGGCTCTGCATGTCACGTACCTTGACCTTGCCGGCGGCAAGCTCGTCGCCACCCAGGACCAGGATGAGCTTGGCGCCCACCTTGTCGGCCTGCTTAAACTGAGCTTTGAGCGAACGACCCTGGTAGTCGGCCTCGGTCACGATGCCAGCGGCACGAAGCTCCTGCGTGATGGCAAAGACGTTCTGGCGCAGCTCCTTGCCGGCATTGGCGACGTAGGCGCACGGGGCCTCCTCGGCACCCAGGTCGCTGCCAAAGGCCTGCAGGGCCAGCAGCGCACGCTCAAAACCGACGGCAAAGCCGACGCCTGCCGTGGGCTTGCCACCCTCGAGCTCGACCAAGCCGTCATAGCGACCGCCGCCACCGATGGAACCGACGCCGGCGCCGGGAGCCTCGACCTCAAAGACGGTACGGGTGTAGTAGTCCAAGCCACGCACCAAGGTGGGATCCTCGACATACTCGATACCCGCCGCATCCAAATAGCGCTTGACCTGCTCGTAGTGCTCGCGGCACTCATCGCACAAGTTGTCGCCCATCAGCGGTGCGTCGGCCATGATCTCGCGGCAGTGGTCGTTCTTGCAGTCGAAGGCACGCAGCGGATTGAGCTCGGCGCGCTCGCGGCACTCGTCGCACATCTCGTCGGCGTGATCGAGGATAAACTGCTTGACCTGCTCGCGATAGGCCGGACGGCATTGGGCATCGCCCATCGAGTTAATGAGCAGACGGAGCTTGGAAAGATCGAAACCAAGGCGCTTGTAGAACTCCATGAGCATGATGATGCACTCGGCGTCTGCTGCCGGATCGGGAGCGCCGAGCCACTCGATGCCCACCTGGTGGAACTGGCGCAGGCGACCCTTCTGGGGACGCTCGCCACGGAACATGGCCTCGGCGTAGTACGCCTTAAACGGCGTGGAGCCCTGGGGCACCAGGTTGTTCTCCACGACGGCGCGCACCACACCGGCCGTGCCCTCGGGACGAAGCGCCAGGCGCTGCTTGGGCTTGAGCTTGCTATCGGTGCCCTCAGCAAAGACGCGCTCCAGGTTGGCGCCGCTAAAGACGCGGAACATCTCCTTGCGCACGACGTCGGTCGACTGGCCGATGCCGTGGACAAACACGTCCACCTGCTCGATGGCGGGCGTCTCGATGGGCTTAAAACCAAACGGCTCGAACACGCCGGCCGCAATCTGCTGCATCTTTTGCCAGGCGCGCATCTCGGCGCCGATAAGGTCGCGGGTTCCCTCCGCCTTCTGTGCCTGCATGGGCAAACACCTTTCTTTTGTATCGCGTCATAGGTAGTGGACATTATACGGCACAAAGCAGCAACGCGGCGGCGTGTCTGACCGAACGAGGGTATGGGGACTCGTT
>UROC01000002.1 GCA_900549345.1 uncultured Collinsella sp. | reverse complement strand
TCGATAGCTCCTACGATCGCGGCGAGCCGCTGGAGTTCACCTGCGGCGCCGGCCAGATGATCAAGGGCTTCGACGCCGCTGTTGTCGACATGCAGGTGGGCGAGAAGAAGACCGTGCACATTCCTGCTGCCGATGCCTACGGCGAGCACAATCCCGAGATGGTTCTGACCTTCCCGGCCGAGCAGGTTCCCAACATCGAGCAGATCGAGAAGGGCATGAAGCTCTTCCTGTCCACGCCGAGCGGCATGCCCGTTCCCGCCGTCGTCATTGACGTGACGCCCGAGGCTGTGACGCTCGACGCCAACCACGAGTTGGCCGGCAAGGACCTCAACTTTGATATCGAGCTCGTTGAGGTCGAGGGTTAGAGTATGTCTGAACGCCTGGTTTCGACGACATGCTTGGGAAATCTCAACGATCCGTCCTATGAACTCCTGCTTCGCCGGAAGTTGGGCGGCGTCTTTGAAGTTGACGAGCTGCTGCTCGATTGGGACCAGGCCGATGTATGCGCGTTTGTGGGCGTGACGGAGCTGGGGCGCACGATTGATGTTCGGCTGGATGCTACCGACGGCGGTCGTCTTGCCGATGGCGACGTGCTCGCCATTGACCGTTCGGGCATGGTGCCCGTGGCGGTTGTCGTGCGCCTGCGCAGCGCCGAGGTTTATTTGGTCGAAGTCGACCGCATGGATCCGATTGCGCTCGCGCATGCGTGCTGGGAGATCGGCAACATGCATGCGCCGCTCTTCCGGGGCGACTCGGACGAGCATACCGTGCGCATGTATACGCCGGTGCAGCCTGTTTTGGGCCGTATGCTCCGGGGTGTCGAGGGTGTTCGGCTCTCGGTGGTTACCCGCGAACTCGATGCGGACCGACGCTTTGCATCGAGCGCGGCGGATGTCGTCGTGAGCATGGCTCCCGACTTTACAATTGTAAAGGCGGCGCGTGGTTAACGCGCATATATGCAAGACGGACTTTGAGAGGCAACGATTCAAAGTCCGTCTTGCTGTTGATGAGATGTTTTGGGGGAAACATATGGGTCTTGAGGGAATCAAGCTGATCGCCTGCGATTTGGATGGCACGTTGCTGCATCCGGGGGAGCGCGAGCCGCGTTCCGAGGCGTTTGAGCTCATCGATGAGCTACATCGTCGCGGCATTGTGTTTATGCCGGCGAGCGGCCGTCAATATGCGAGCCTGCGCTACCTGTTTGCCCCGGTGGCCGATGAGCTCGCCTATGTATGCGAAAACGGAGCCCTGGTGATGAGCGAGGGGCATGCCGTTGTCAAGCGTTCCATGGAGCGTAGCCTTGCTATGGATATCGCGAATGCCGTGGTTGCGTATCCCCATGCCGACGTGACCCTTTCGTGCGAGGGGCACCTCTACACCATGAGCAGCAACGATGCGTTTGTTGACCACCTGCGTTATGAGGTCCATTGTGATGTGGCGGTAGTCGACCGTCCCGAAGACATTGACGAGGATGTCATTAAGATTGCCTTCCAGACGCCCGAGGCGGAGCAGCCGGCGGCGCTGGAGTATTTTGTGCGTCGCTTTAGCGACCGGGTCGATGTGATGACGTCGGGAACCGAATGGACCGACTTTATCGGCTTTGATTCGGGCAAGGGGTCCGCGCTTGCCGATTATGGTTGTGCGCTGGGGATCTCACCTAACGAAATGATGGCGTTTGGCGATAACGAAAACGATCGCGACATGCTCAACGTGGTGGGCCATCCCTATCTGATGGAGAGCTGCAATCCCAGCATGCGCGGCATCAACGACCGCGTCCGTTACGTACGCACGGTCGAAGAGGAGCTGCGTCGCCTGCTCGCCGAGTAGATATTTGGGACATGCCTAGAAATGTACTGTTTGCTGTAGCGGATGGGCAAGTAGATTTGCAGGCATGTCCCAAAGGCTACTGGCAGTCGGGGCAGAGTCCCTCAAAGATGGTGTAGTGCGAGCTGACGCTCCATCCGATTTGCTCGGACGCCTTGGCGTCGAGCTGGGCATCGAAGGGGAGCGGTACGTCGATGACGCGGCTGCACGAGGTGCAGATGATATGCGCATGCGGCTCGATCGTGCGATCGAAGCGGCTGCCGCCTGGTGTCTTGATGGAGAGGATCTCTCCGGCATCGGCCAGGAGGTTGAGATTGCGGTAGACCGTGCCGCGGCTGATTTTGTCATCCTGTGCGCGCACGACGTTGTAGATTTCGTCGGCGGTGGGATGGTTGTAGCTTTGGCGCACGGCGTCAAGAACCAGCTTTCGCTGCCTGGTATTCCTTCTTTGCACCGCCATACGCCTCGCCTCTTTTCTATCAACGGTCGTAGGTAAATGATACCGTATTTAGCACACAATACTAATAACGAGGAATGAAACTGTCTTCATTGGCAAGTGGGGCTTGGGCCTGGGCTTCTACGAGGCGAAAACGCGTTCCCATGCGCTCGTAGGAGGCATGAAGCGCCTCGAGATGAGATAGGATGTTTGCCGGAGCTCCCTGTATCTCCATCTCGACCGAGCCGTCTTCCATGTTGCGCACCCAGCCGGTGAGTGCGCGTGCCTGCGCGAGGTTGGTGTTGGTAAAGCGAAAACCAACGCCCTGGACTTGCCCCGCCCAGCGCAGGAAATAGCGCAGGGGAGTGTCTTGAGTGGCCTCGTCGCTTGCGAGCACAGTAAGCCTGCGGCGCAACTCGAGCTCGATGTTTGATGGTTTTTGAGGCTCTCGACTGCCGCCGGTGACGCTGGAGAAGAACGCATCGAAGAAGCCCATCGCTAGGCCTGCTTGCCTGCGTCGGACGGGAAGGTAATGCCGGCCTGCTGGCGCACGGCATCCATGATGCGCAATGAGACGAGCGTGACATCGCGGTAGTGGCCAAGTTCGTGACGTCCCGCCGGGGTCTCCCAAATCTCTTCCTTAACGTTATCGATGCCGCCGATGGCGGTGATAAAGTCTGTGAGTTCGTATTCCATAGTGTTGCTCGATTTGGGCAGGTCGAGCACGCGGCCGTTGTCGCCCTGTTCGCGCGGTGCCTCGGTCGCCGAGCCGCGTACGACATCGCCGCGATAGTCGATGCGGACATTGCGGGGCGTGGACAGATGGTCGATCTGGATAGTGCCACGCTCGCCTTCGATCTGCGAGGGTAGCAGGTCATTCGTTATTTTGGAGTGCGCGAGCTCGACGGAGATACGGCCACCGCCGTAGCTGGCGAGGATGGAACCGCAGCCGTCGATGGGGCCGTGCGTGAGCTGTCGCGTGGCGGGGCCGAGCAGAGTAGCCATGCTCGTAAGGCCGGAGGGCATGCCGAAAATCTCGACCATGGGCTCGACGGTGTAGACGCCAATGTCCATGAGGGAACCCGATGCCATATTGCAGTCGAAGATATTGGTGGCGCGTCCCGCGAGAATCTCGTTGTAGCGCGAGGAATATTTGCCAAAGCGCAATGAGGCGCGGCGGATGGGGGCGATCTCGCCCAGGGCGTCCTCGATGGCGTGGAAGGCGGGGTCGTGGAGGGGACGCATGGCCTCGAGGGCCACGACACCTGCTGCCTCGGCAGCGCGGAAGACTTCCAGCGCCTGCGCTTCGGTGGCGCAGAAGGGCTTCTCGACGATGACGTGCTTGCCACCGGCGATGCAGACAAGGGCCTGCTCGTAGTGAAGTGCGTTAGGGCTGCCGATATAGACGGCGTCGACGTCGGCAGCTGCCGCGAGCTCATCGAGTGAAGTAAAGTTTCGCTCGCCACCGCGCTCGGCGGTAAAGGCGGCACCGCGATTGGCATCGCGTGAAAGCGTGCCCACAAACGCGGCTTGGTCGTTGGCGTTGACGACTTGGATAAAGTCGTCGGTGATCATGGATGTGCCGATGGTCGCGATGCGCAGCATACGTCCCCCTTGCGTTGTTTGGCCTACAGGATGAGTGTAGCGCGTGGGGATATAAAGCTGCGCGAAAACGCTATTACAGGTCGCTCTCGTTAAAGCCGGCGTCGATATCGAGGTTGCTGCCGTCGGCCGCCGTGGTGGCGAGCTCATCGCAGCGCTCGTTGAGCTCGTGACCGGCGTGACCCTTAACCCAGATGAAATCAACCTTGTGCTTGCTTTTGGCGGTGAGTAGGCGCTCCCACAGGTCGCGGTTCTTGACGGGTTGCTTGTTGGCGGTTTTCCATCCGCGCTTTTTCCAGCCGTCGATCCAGTGCTTGTTAAAGGCGTTGACGACATACTGCGAATCGGAATGGACTTCGACCTCGCAAGGGCGGTTGAGCGCCTCGAGCGCCACGATGACCGCCATGAGTTCCATGCGGTTGTTGGTGGTCTTGGCATAGCCGCGAGAAAGCTCGGAGGTGAAGGTCTTGCCGGCGGGGTTGGTGTATTTGAGCACGGCGCCGTAGCCGCCGCGTCCCGGATTTGATCGGGCCGAGCCGTCGGTATAGATGATGACCTTCACGGGCTTCCTTTCGTTGGGTACGTTTCGTGTGAGTGACCATTGTAGCGCCATGCCCGCCGGGGGCCAGCAATCTACGATTTCTACCCCGTCTTCGGACTGTTAGTTGGCATGGATGATGCGGTTGAGCTCGTCGAGGTATTGCTGCAAGAGGAGAGAGGGCTTGCGCTCGTCGTGCATGATGTAGCCAACGTGCATCGTTGGGGCGTCTGCTAGCGGGATCGATGCCATGCCCCATTGCATTTCATTGGAGAGGACACCGGTCGACAGGGTGTAACCGTTCGACGTGATAAGTAAGTTAGTAAGTGTTCCGCGGTCCGAGATTCGTATGTTGCGGTCGCAAGGGATATAGCTAAAAGGTTCCTCGGCGTAATAGAAGGAGTTTGAGGTTCCCTGCTCAAAGCTGTAGCGCGTATAGGGCGTGAGGTCGGCAAGGGACAGCTGCGGGCGGCGTGCGAGCGGGTGGCGCTCGCTAACGAAGACGTGGACCGTCGCGTCGAATAGGGGATGGAAGCTTGCGCGGGCATCGGCGAAGGCCTTCTGCAGAACGCGGGCGTTAAAGTCATCCAGATACAGAATGCCGATATCGCTGCGAAACGCACGGACGTCATCGATGATCTGCGATGTGGTGGTCTCGCGCATGATGAACTCGAACTTGCTGTCGCGGCAGCGCTCGACTACGTTGACAAAGGCCTCGACCGAAAAGGCGTAGTGCTGGGCGGAAATGGCGAGGCGGGCTTGCGGGGTGCCACCGTCCTCGTAGCGTGCCTCGAGCATGTCGGCCTGCTCTACGACCTGGCGCGCATAGCCCAAAAGCTCGGTGCCGTCGTTGGTGAGCGTGACGCCGCGGCTGGAGCGCGTAAAGATCTCCAGATGGAGCTCTTGTTCTAGGCTTTTGACGGCGTTTGAGATGTTGGACTGAGCGGTATAGAGGCGCTGAGCTGCGGCGTTAATTGAGCCGGACTCTGCCACGGCGATAAGAAAACGAAGCTGCTGGAGTGTCATCGGTGCCCGTCCTTTCGATAGCTATCTAAAAAACCGATAACAGGTTAGCGCTTTTAAGTGATTGACCGAGCGAAACAATGCTCGTACTATTCAAAACACACAAAGGCGGTAGGTAATTAAGCCGACCACGGAACCGGGATGTCAAAAGGAGGACCGCATATGAACTGCTTACCAAGACGAATGCCGGGCTCCTGTTTGCGCCCGTCGGCGTGATCAGGAGACAGCGACTTACTTCTCTCTTATTTATTTACTTTCGTTCGATCAAGGAGATCATCATGAGCCAGTTCATCAACAACCCCGAGCACACCTTTGGTTTCGATACCCTGCAGCTGCACGTTGGCCAGGAGAGCGCCGATCCTGCATCCGATGCCCGCGCCGTGCCTATCTATCAGACCACCTCGTACGTGTTCCGTAACTCCCAGCACGCTGCCGACCGCTTTGGCCTGGCCGACGCCGGCAACATCTACGGCCGTCTGACCAACTCCACCCAGGGCGTCTTCGAGGACCGTATCGCCGCACTCGAGGGTGGCGTGGCCGGTCTTGCCGTCGCCTCCGGTGCCGCTGCCATCACCTATACCCTGCAAGCTCTTGCCCAGGCTGGTGATCACGTGGTGGCTCAGAAGACCATCTACGGTGGCTCCTACAACCTGCTGGAGCATACGCTCTCCCAGTTTGGCGTCGAGACCACGTTTGTCGATGCGCATAACCTGGAAGAGGTTGAGGGTGCCATCAAGGACAACACCACGGTCATCTATCTCGAGACGCTCGGAAACCCCAACTCCGACATCCCCAACATCGACGCCATCTCCGAGATCGCCAAGAAGCACGGTCTGCCGGTTGTCGTCGACAACACCTTCGGCACCCCGTATCTGTTCCGTCCGCTGGAGCATGGTGCCAACATTGTCGTCCACTCCGCGACCAAGTTCATCGGCGGCCACGGCACCTCGCTGGGCGGTGTGATCGTCGACGGCGGTAACTTCGATTGGAAGGCGAGCGGAAAGTACGCCCAGATCGCCGAGCCCAACCCCTCCTACCATGGTGTTTCGTTTGCCGAGGCCGCCGGTCCCGCCGCGTTCGCAACCTATGTCCGCGCCATCCTGCTGCGTGACGAGGGTGCCTGCATCAGCCCGTTCAACGCCTGGGTCCTGCTCCAGGGCACCGAGACTCTGTCGCTGCGCGTCGACCGCCATGTCGAGAACACCAAGAAGGTCGTTGAGTTCCTTGCCGGCGACAGCCACGTTGCCAAGGTGAACCACCCGAGCCTGCCTGAGCACCCCGATCACGAGCTCTATCAGAAGTACTTCCCCAACGGAGGTGCCTCGATCTTTACCTTTGAGATTAAGGGTGGCCAGGAGGCAGCTTGGAAGTTCATCGATCATCTGCAGGTGTTCTCGCTGCTCGCCAACGTGGCCGACGTCAAGTCGCTCGTCGTGCACCCGGCTACCACTACGCACTCCCAGCTCTCTGCCGAGGAGCTCGCTGAGCAGAACATCACGCCCTCCACGATTCGACTTTCTATTGGTACCGAGAACGCCGAGGACATCATTTGGGATCTGAAGCAGGCCTTCGCCGCGCTGGACGAGTAAGGCGACTTGTGCAAGGACCCTTTGCGGCTCGATAGACATAACTGCATAAAATGCCTGCTCAAGGCGCCTGTGCGAACAGTGTTTGCGCAGGCGCCTTTTTTGCATAGAGAGGGTGCAAAAACAGGGTTTTTGACACGCTTTATGCAATCGAGATATGGAAAACTCCTGTTAAGTGAATGTGAGTTTTACGCAAATGACGTGCACCTTTTGAGAAAAACCGCAGGTCGCGAATTGCTCGGGGTACTATGCAGCGCGATCGAATCACACGCAGCTTAAACGCAGCAAAAACGCACTACGGAGGTTTCCAGCTACATGAGGATCGATTCACGAAAACCGAAAGCCGCCGCCCTTTCCGCCGCTCTGACCGTGGCACTTTTGATGGGCGCCGGCGCAACTGATGCCCACGCGGCAACACTATCCGATACGGTCGGATCTACGCCGTCCGAGGCGACGCTGGTGCAGCCCGTCGACTACCGCGGCGACGGTTATGGCTCTATGCAGGAGTGGAACGCCTCGATGGGGGCAAAGCGCGATTCCCTGGAGATGCGCGCTCAGATCATTATGAATATGTATGGCGACTATGCTACCGATGACGAGCGCGCTGTGTTGCAGGGTTGCATCGACGGTGCGGGTAGCCTGTTGACGATGGGGGAGGTCGATGCCAAGTCGACCGAGCTCGATGAGCTTCGCGCCACGCTCGAGGATGCCAAGCGTGAGGCGCTTGAGTTTGAGGCCGCCGAGGCCGCGGCCGCGGCCGCCCAGGCTTCGTATTGCAACGCCGGCTCCAGCCCGTCTTACACGTCTGCTGCGTATTACGCGAACGGCTCGGGTCTGACGCGCTTGAGCGGCGTCAATAACTATAACGGCCGCCGCGAGACCTATTACAGCAGCAACGTGCTCTACCATCACCGCACGGGCGAGTGGACGCAGGATTCCGAGGGCTTTTGGCGCGATTCCGATGGTTACTACGTCGTTGCCGCGGGCGATAAGGCCCAAGGCTCTACGTTTACCGGTTCCAAGGGCGAGTGCAAGGTCTATGACTCCGGCTGCGCTGCCGGAACCACCGACTACTACACTGGCTGGTAATCTGCCATAAGCCAATAGGACATGACGGGCGGGCGTCTTTACCGAGCCTTTGGGCAACGTAAGGGCGTTCGTTTTTTGTGCGTGCTTGAGTTAACAGAGCGCTTACCGTGGCAGTACGCCGCGCATATGGGCGCGGGGCACACTAGTTCATGAGAAATAAGGTCTTTCTCTTGGAGGAAGTGGTCTTGTGAACGCTCGAGATATCGCCGTTGCCGTCGTCGCATTGGTGCTTGGTTGCCTTGGTCCTACGGCCGCGCTCATTGCGGGCGTGCAGGGGTCATGCGGGGCTGCTCCAATCGTGGTCGGCGCGCTGATTGCGGCCGCGCTGCTGGGAAGTGCGGGTGTAGTCCTTTGTCGCGACGATGAGGGCCAGGCCTCGGAGTCGCAGCTCTAACCGTCGGGACATCGACTACTGGTTATAGATGAAGATGAAAGCCGCCGTAAGGGGAGTGCCCTTGCGGCGGCTTTGCTGTTGAGTCTGTTGACGTGGTGAGTCGGGCGCTACCAGCTTGCCTCGATATCGCGAATGCGCTGATAGAGCCATTCGTTCTGCGGTGCCTGGATATCGTGCTTGGCCGCCAGACGGCAGATGGTGCCGGCGAACTCCTCGACCTCGGTTTTGCGCCGCGCGACGCGGTCTTGCGCCATCGAGGGCATGCCGGCGGGATCGATTCCTTCGATGAGGTGCACCATCTGCGTCAGGTCTGCCTCGGTCAGCTCAACGCCCTCGGCGTTGGCGACCGCAAGCGTTTCGCGCATGGCGGAAACAAGGCAGCGACGCTGCTCGGAGCCCGGCTCCGTGGCACTTCCGTACGTGCCGCCGTAGGCCATGCAGGTCTGGTTGATGCCGTCGTTGAGCATGAGTTTGGCCCACATGCGGTGCGCAATGTCGCTCTCGACGGTGTGTGCGATGCCGCAGCGCGTGTAGAGCTCGTCGATTGCGGTGATGGCTGCGGGATCCGTACCGGCCGCCGCGCCAAAGCGGATTTCGCCCGTGTTGGTAAAGGTGAGCTCTCCGTTGAGAAACACAGCGTCCATGCCCTGGCAAATACCAAGAACGGTATGCTCCCAGCCAAAGCGCTCGGCAATCTTTTGCTCGCTCGTGATGCCGTTGCACAGCGAGGCGATGAGCGTATTGGGTCCCACGACGCGCTCCATAGTCTTGAGTGCTTGGTCGAGACCGGTGGTCTTGACCGTCAGGATGACCAGATCGGCGGGCGTTGCCTTGCTGGCGCGGACGGACTTGAGCGCACAGGGCTTGCCGTTGACGGTGAGCGCATCGTTTGCGTGACGCTCAAAACGGGCGTCATCCATAACGTATTCGACGGCGTCATTGCCGAGGGCCTTGGCAATCATGCTGCCGTAGAGCAGGCCGACGCCGCCCTTGCCGATAAAGGCGATCTTGTTGATCTGCATGCGAATCATCTCCCCATATAAAAGGCGCCCGCGTAAGGGGCGCCTGATGGATTGTATGCTGCCGGACCATGCTGCGTGCACCGGATGGCCGTATTTGTTTGTTGCTCCTTTCATCGGGCTTTTTGCTGATGTTAAAGCGGTGCCGTGACAGCTCGATTTCTGCTGCGTTACGATACGTTCTCGATTGCGATTCCACGATGTTTCGGCCGCGTGACCATTGTGTTTCGCCTTGCCGGGGCGCTGATGGCGAAAGGAGGGGCCGTGCAATACCGCGTTGACCCCAAAAGTGGTAACCGAATATCTGCTCTGGGTCTGGGCTGCATGAGATTTCCCGGTGCGCCGGGACACCCCGATGCGAAGACGGCCGATGCCATCATTTCCCGTGCGGTGGAACAGGGGATTAATTATCTGGATACTGCGTATCTTTATCCCGGTAACGAGGTGTGCGTGGGCGCCTCACTTGAGCGCTTGGGGCTGCGTGACCGGGTGTTGCTGGCGACTAAGTTGCCGCACGCTTCGTGCAAATGTGCGGAGGATTTCGACCGCTTTTTTGACGAGCAGCTGCACCGTTTGCGGACCGACCATATCGACTACTACCTTATGCACAACATCACCTCGCCCGCCCAGTGGGAGCGCGTGGTGGCGTTGGGCATCGAGGACTGGATTGCGCACCAAAAGGCTGCGGGGCGTATTCGCCAGATAGGTTTTTCGTATCACGGCAGTGCGGCGGACTTCCTGACGATGCTCGACGCGTATGACTGGGATTTTTGCCAGATCCAGTACAACTACGCTGGAGAGCGCTACCAAGCGGGAACGGCGGGACTCATGGCGGCTGCGGAGCGCGGGCTCGCGGTGTTTGTGATGGAGCCGCTGCTGGGCGGGCGTTTAGCGGGCAAGCTGCCGCCGCGGGCCCGCGCTGTGCTCGATGGCGCCCCTGACCCGCATTTGCGCACTCCTGCCGCCTGGGGCCTTTCGTGGGTGTGGAACCATCCTCAAGTCACGATGCTGCTTTCGGGCATGACCGATACCGCGCAGGTGGACGAGAACGCGGCATTGGCGGATCGCGCACTGCCGAATTCGATGACGACAGAGCAGCTCGATACCATCGCGCGTGTGCTGGGAGAGTTTGAGAAATCGAATCGCGTGCCCTGTACGGGCTGCGGCTACTGCATGCCGTGTCCCAAAGGCATCAATATCCCTGGGTGTTTCGCCGCCTACAACGCAAGCTATGCGCACAGCTGGTTTACGGGCCTGTCGCAGTATTTTACGGCGAGCGCGGTGCGGACGAGTGAGCCCAAGTTGGTGAGCAATTGCGTCAAATGCGGCAAATGCGCACGTCACTGCCCGCAGCACATCGATATTCCTGAGCGTCTCGACGATGTGCGCCGACGTTTCCAGCCTGGCCCCGTAACGGCCGCGCTTAAAGCCTTTTGCAAAACGCGTTCCTGATGCCCCTTTTATAAGTTGCGGTGGAATAGTTCCTGTTTGCGGCAGAATAGGGCATCGACAGGAACTATTTCACCGCAACTGATGAGGGGGAGCTGGAGATGCTGACGATTGGGTGTCATCTTTCGACGACGAAGGGCTATCGGGCGATGGGGGAGACGGCGCTATCCATTGGCGCCAACACCTTTGCATTCTTCACGCGCAACCCGCGCGGCGGCAAGGCGAAAGATCTTGACATGGATGACGTGGCGGCCCTGCGCGAGCTTATGGAGAAAAACGACTTTGGCCCGCTTGTGGCTCATGCCCCCTATACCTACAACCCCTGTTCTGCCAAAGAGCGGGCACGCGAGTTTGCCTTGGAGGCAATGGCCGAGGACTTGCAGCGTCTGGAAGCGCTGCCCGGCAACTACTACAACTTCCACCCCGGCGCGCATGTGGGGCAGGGGACTGATGCTGGCATTCAGATGATCGTCGACACCTTGTGTCAGGTGATGTTTGAGGGGCAGCAGACGACGGTGCTGCTCGAGACCATGGCGGGAAAGGGTACCGAGGTGGGCCGTAGCTTTGAAGAGCTGGCGCGCATTATCGAGGGTGCTGCCGCCAGGCGTCCAGAGCTATCGGACAAGCTGGGCGTGTGTCTGGACACCTGCCATGTGAGCGATGCCGGCTACGACATCATCCATGATCTGGACGGCGTGCTCGACGAGTTCGACCGCGTGGTGGGTATCGACCGCTTGCGTGCCGTACACATCAACGATTCGAAGAACCCCAGTGGCGCCCATAAAGATCGTCACGAGTGCATCGGCAAGGGCTACCTTGGCAGCGAGGAGTTTGGCGGCGGTATGCAGGTTATGCAGAATATTGTATCGAATGGCCGCTTGCGCGCATTGCCATTCATTTTGGAGACACCGAACGAACTTGCAGGTTATGCGGCTGAAATCAAACTGTTAAGGTCATTGCAGCAGTAATGACTGTCATAAAGTGGAGTGTTCCATTCACGTTATGGGTTTGTTTCAATCAGTTTTCTAATTGCGGATTCTTCCAAACGGGCGCATAATATCCAACAGTTTTTGCAGACCTCTGAATCAAACGGGGTCACCGGAAGGAGACTGATTATGAAGCTGAAGAAGCTTGGCGCATTTGCCGCCACGGGCGCCATGGCACTCGCCCTCGCACTGACGGGCTGCGGCTCGTCCAACGCCACCTCTGGTTCTGATGCCGGTTCCAGCAGCTCTGACGACGCTAAGGTCGAGAAGGTCGACGGCTCCAAGGAGTACGCGCTCGTCAAGGACGGTACGCTGACCGTCGGCACCTCTGCCGAGTACGCTCCGTTTGAGTACAAGGACGACAACGGCGATTATCAGGGCTTTGACCTTGAGCTTATCAAGGCTATCGGCGACAAGCTGGGCCTGGATGTCGAGTACGTCAACAATGACTTTGACACGCTGGTTCCGGGTGTCGCTTCGGGCGCCAAGTATGACGTTTCCATCGCGGCTATCACCGACACGCCCGAGCGTGAGAAGGAAGTCACTTTCTCCGATTCCTACTACATGGACGATCAGGCTATCGTGACCAAGGTCGATAACACCGACATCACGGCCGACAACTACAGCGAGAAGCTCAACAACGCCGACGCTACCATCATCGTCCAGTCTGGATCGACCGCCGAGGCCTTTGCTCAGGAAAACTTCCCCAAGGCTAAGATCGTTCCCTACAAGGACGCCACCGAGTGCTTCAGCGCCCTGCAGTCCGATAAGGGCGATGCCGTAGTCACCAACCGCTCCGTTGCCAGCCAGCTGACCGCCGAGCAGTTCAACACCTGCCAGACCATCAAGCAGGTCAGCACCGGCGAGGAGTACGCCATCGCCATCAACCAGGGCAACACCAAGCTCAAGGACGACATCAACCAGGCCATCAAGGACCTGACCGACGACGGTACCGTTGACGCCCTCATGGCTAAGTACAACATCAAGTAAATTAATGCTTGATTGCGCGCGGGCCCTTTCCGTTTTGCGGAGAGGGCCTTTGCGCCTCTCTTGACGGAGAGCGTTTCCGTCTCGTTTTGTCGGCAACTTCTACGATAGGAGCCACCTTGTCTCGACTGAACAAAGGGGCCACGGAGCAGCGTTTTTCACTGCCCGCCTTGCCCCAAAAGCTAGCCTGCGTCATGGCCGTGGCGCTCGCGCTGGTGTGCGCGGGGGCATATGCGCCCACGACCGCCCAGGCGCTTGAGACCGCAAAGATTACTGCCCGACCCAACACCGGTTCGGGCAGCGCTGTGGTCGGCGGCACCGAGACGCGCATTACCTGGGAAGTTCAGGCCGATGCCGACGAGGAGCTGAGCGGTCTATCGCTGACGTTTGTCGACGGCACGACGTTTGGTGCCGATGACACGCGATTGACGATGCTCTCGGGCGATGACCTCATGGACCGTACGCCCATGAAGCCTACGTGCAAGGTCGACGGCCAGACGCTCAAGATCGATTTTGGCGAGACGGCTCCGGCCGGCGGCTATTTCCGTGTCGAGGTCTACGGTGTGACCTTCCCCGTCGAGGGCGGCGACGAGGCTTTTAGCGGCACCTACACGTTGGCTGACGGTTCAACCAAGAAGATCTCCAAGATTCCTTCCGTCGAGATTAAGGGCGTGACGGCATTCGATAACTTCCTGGCCGACCTTAAGGAGCAGCCGTGGGTCGAGGCATGGAATTCCAACATGTTCCTTCGCCTGTTCCTGAACCCGGTCATTTTGGTTCAGAGCCTGCCGATCGTCTTCAAAGGCTTCCTCATGTCGCTCTCGATCGTGCTCGTGGCATTTCCGTTGGCCATTCCCTTTGGCTTTGCCTTGTCACTCATGCGCATCTCCAAGTCGCGCATCCTGCGTTGCCTTGCCGGCATCTATGTGAATATCATCCGCGGTACGCCGGCGTTCCTGCAGATCTACATCGCGTTCTTTGGCCTGCCGCTGGCCGGCGTCAAGGTTGACGATTATGTGCTGGGCGTCATCGTCATGGCCATGAACTCGTCCGCCTACCTGTGCGAGATCTTCCGCGCGGGCATCCAGTCGATCCCCAAGGGCCAGAACGAGGCCGCGCGCTCGCTGGGCATGAACGCCTTCCAGACGCTGCTCTACGTTATGATTCCGCAGACGTTCCGCAATGTCCTGCCTACGCTGACCAGCGAGTTTATCCTGCTTTACAAGGATACGTCGCTGCTCGCGGCCGTGGGCGTGGTCGAGATCGTCATGAACGCCCGTACCATCGTGGCCACGACGGGTTCCATTACGCCGTATGTGGTTGCCGCGCTGTTCTACCTGGTCATCACCCTGCCGCTTGCTCGCTTGGTGAGCGGTCTTGAGGCGAGGCTTCTGGGGACGGCCGAAACCAAGAAGAAGCGTCCCGCCAAGAGCGCTGGACAGGTCGTCGCGACGCCCGCCGACCACATCGCCGGTCTGTAAGGAGGTCCTATCATGAGCGAAACCAATAACTCGAACGAGGTCGTCGTCAGCATCAAGAATCTCCAGAAGGCCTTCGGCGATAACGTGGTCCTGCGCGACATCGATCTGGATGTGCACAAGGGCGAGGTCGTCGTAGTCCTGGGTCCTTCGGGCTCGGGCAAGTCGACGATGCTTCGCTGCATCAATCGCCTGGAGCATCCCACGAGCGGCTCGATCGTCGTTGAGGGCGTGGACGTTTGCGCCAAGGGCGTCGACCTCAACAAAGTGCGTACGCACCTGGGCATGGTCTTTCAGCAGTTCAACCTGTTCCCGCACCTGTCGGTCAAAAAGAACGTCATGCTTGCGCAGCAAAAGGTGCTCAAGCGCAGCAAGGAAGAGGCCGAGAAGATTGCCGTCGAGGAGCTGACCAAGGTCGGTCTTGCCGAGCGCATCGACTTTATGCCGAGCCAGCTCTCGGGCGGTCAGCAGCAGCGCGTGGCGATCGCCCGCGCCCTGTCGATGAACCCGCACGTCATGCTCTTTGACGAGGCCACGTCGGCGCTCGACCCCGAGCTTGTTCGCGACGTCCTGGGCGTCATGCGCGACCTGGCACGTGATGGCATGACTATGATCGTGGTGACGCACGAGATGGGCTTTGCCCGCGACGTCGCCGACCGCGTCGTCTTTATGGACGGTGGCGTTATCGTGGAAGAGGGTACGCCGAGCGAGGTCTTCGACCACCCCAAGAGCGAGCGCACCAAGGCGTTCTTGGGCAATATCTCGTAGCGGCGCGTCGAAATTGTCGATATAACAAACGGGGATCGGATAGTATCCGGCCCCCGTTTTTGTTTGGGCATGAGTGACTGTTGTTGTGCGGTGCTCGGCTGTTAGTTGCCTTGCGACTTTCTGGCGGCTTCGTTAGGCCAGCTCCGCTCCCAGGGCCTTGCAGGCCGCCTCGCCCTCATCGTCGGGCGCATCGTAGCAGATGGTGGAGTCCACGACGTTGACGCCGGCCTCGTCGGCGTCGGCTTTCCAGTTATCCATCCACTCGCCCTCGGCCCACGAATAGGAGCCAAAGAGGACGACCTTCTTGTCGCCGAGGACTTCCTTGACCTCATCCCACATCGGCTGGAACTCGTCGTACTCGAGCTCCTCGGACCCCATGGCGGGGCAGCCGAAGGCGAAGGCGTCATAGTTGGTGACCTTGTCGGCAGAGAAGTCGGCGCAGGAGATGACCTCAGCCTCGGCACCCGCGGACGTGGCGCCTTCGGAGACGAGGTTTGCCATGGCCTCGGTGTTGCCCGTGCCGCTCCAGTAGACGACGGCGATCTTGCTCATGTTGAGTCCTTTCAGTTGTGCGGCAGGTTGCCGCGGCTTCTATGTTCTATCGGGTTGCCTGGGCAAGTTGCGCCAAGCTGCAGCCCTGCTGATAGACAAAGGTGAGGTATTGAGTGCAAGCGCGGTAGGCGTCAAACATCGCAAGCGCTTGCTCGACATTCGTGTAGACCTTCCAGGCCCCAAAGACCTTGTAGTTCTCGCCGCGCTGGACGATAAACTCGTGCACGTCGTCGTAGGGATATCCAAGGAAGTAGCCTATTTCGTGCGGAAACTCGCAGGTGCAGTCGTTGCTGCAGCTAGCTTGCTGGGGTAGTGCGCATCGAGTCTGGCTACAAGCGCATTCCGCGACGTTATTGCTCGCGAGCGTGATGCGTGATGCCAAATGCACAAGGCATGTCGAAAGGTCTCTCGTGTCGTAGCCTTCCGAGGCGAGCGCTGTTTGGGCGCGAGGGTCTGCGAAATAGGTGGCGAGGCTTTTGGCTCGGTACACGTACACGAGTGCTCCGCAGGGCCGCCAGACCAAAACACTCAGGTGGATGCCGAGCGGGTCAAGCTCGCGATTGCACTGGGCGATAACGTTGAGCAGGCGTGCTCGACGTTCTGCGATGGTTTCGGTTGTGGTCGAGCCGTTCCCGTGGGCGTAGGTGCCTGGATAGGTAAAGAGCGATGCCGGCTTGATGCCCGCGAGCGTGGGAGAGCAGTTGCGCACGACCGCTGCCTGAAACGTTGGGATATCTATGGTTCGAGTCACGGCGCTCCTTACGGATTTAAACTGTTAGCCTAGGAAAACTTATACACGAAAGTAAGCCATGGTCAACAAAAAAGTTTGAAGAGGGAAACTAATTGACCGAACAGACATGATTTTGGGTTAAGATGGGGACACCCCATGGGGGTATCTAGATAGTGCTACTTGAAAGGGGAGCGCATGAGTGACTTGCTCAACCCTGCGAATCTCATCGTGCTGGCCGTCATTGCCGTCGGCATGTTTTTTGGACTGTGTCGCATTGCCGCTTCGACACACGGGAAGAGTTGCTGCAGCGATGGTACGAGCGGCAAGAAGGCCAAAAAGGTTGTTGTGGTGGATACCGATGCGTCACACTATCCCTATAGCGATGAGCTGCTCATCGGCGGCATGAGCTGTGACGGCTGCGCTCAGAACGTAGCCAATGCCCTCAATGCGCTGGATGGCGTGTGGGCTACGGTAACGTACGCGGACCACACAGCGCGCGTGCGCTCCAAGCGGCCGATCGATCGCGGTGTCCTCGAGACGGCCGTGAGGGATGCGGGTTACTACGTCATGACGCTGTAAGCGCCGCCTTGGATGCATTTCCTTGTCTAGGCTCGTCCGCGCAGTTCGATGTCTTGGATGTCGTCGAAGTCGATGGCGATATCCTTGAGCTTGAGCAGTTTGAAGGCGGGGAGCACTTCGTCAAGGATGCCGGTGCGGGAGCGATAGCCGTACGTATCGTAATAGGTGACGCGGACCAGGTCGCCACGTTTGAGGCCCTCGAGCTTATGCGAAAGCTCGAGGGCTTTCTCTTCCGTTAACTCACATTTTGGTTCGACGGTGATCTCTTGCTTGCGCACGAGCTCGTAGTATCCCGTGAGGGCGGCAAAGGGCATAAACTGTGCGGCACGGCCGGCGCGAACGGCGCCGTTGGCGGTGAGTTTAGGGTCGGCGGAGCGACGTCTTCCCTCGGGGTCCGCCAATCGCTCAAATGCGGTGGGCGGGCGCATGGGTTGCTTGGGTTTAGGCACGATGTCCTCCTACCTGATCGTTGCGTTCGCGTGCAGTGGCGCCGGCGGTAAAGCTCAATCCCTTGACCAGGGCGTTCTTGCCGTACTTGCCTTTCACGGCCAGCACGGCGCGTGCCAGGTCACGCTCGCGCTCATCGGCCTCGATATCGCTAAATAGATCGATGGTGGCAAATTCTTCGGGCATGAGGTTGCCAAAGCCCAGGTTGATGCGCTTGACCGGTCGTTTGGGATCGACGGTCTGTGCCCAGAGCTCATCGAAATAGCCCATGATTTTCTTAAACGAATTAGTGCGCTCGGGCAGCTTTCGCGAGGCGTTGGAGTGCGCAAAGAGTGCGGCATAGCCACCACGCGGTTTGCCGCCATGCTCTCCCACAAAGATGCCATCGATTGCCTGCGCTTCGCGCACCAGGCGACGCCTTTCGTCATCGCGCTGGACGGGCTTGGGAGCACGGGGCGCGAGCTCGGAGCCGTCGGTCGCTGCGGGTTCGATGCCCGAGGTACTCGAGCGCAGGTGTCCGCAGCCGTCTATATACTGCGCCGTGCCGCTGACGTTGAGCCGGCGTATGTCGGCGCGCTCGCTTGCATAGCCCACAAAGAGCGAGATGCTGTCGCACACCACGTGCTTGTCGATCAAATCCAGCACGGCGGCATCGACCATTTCGCGCAAGACGGTGTAGGCCTGCTCGTAGGCATAGCCCTTCGAGAGCACCTGCCCCGTGGTGGTCGAGGTCGCTTGCGGGCGATAGGCTTGGATATCGGCGATGGTCGTTGGCTCGCGCCCAAAGGCGTGGTCGATAAGATATTCGGCATTGACGCCGAGCTCATCGTAAAGCAGGTTTTCGTCGAGCGCGGCGACACCCATCAGATCGTAGACGCCGTACTTTTCGAGGCGGGCTGCCACGCCGGGGCCGATGCCCCAGATATCGGTAATGGGACGATGAGGCCAGATCTCCTTGCGAAAGGTCTCGTCGTCGAGTATGCCGATGCGGCTGGGTACGTGCTTGGCGGTAATGTCGAGCGCTACCTTGGCCTGGAATAGGTTGGGGCCGATGCCGACCGTCGCCGTGATGCCGGTGCGCGCGAGGACCTCGTCGCGCAGCGTGCAGGCGAACCCTTCCGCATCTGTGTGATAGAGGTCCAGATAGGGCGTCACGTCGATAAAGCACTCATCGATGGAGTAGACGTGCACGTCCTGGGGGCTGACGTATTCCAGATAGATACCGTAGATTTTCGCCGACACCTCCATGTAATGCTGCATGCGCGGTACGGCCGTGATGTAGTCGATGCCATCGGGAATTTCGAACAGACGGCAGCGATTGCGTATCCCGAGGTCCTTCATGGCCTGTGTGATGGCGAGGCAGATGGTCGTGCGCCCGCGCGATTCGTCGGCAACGACCAGGTTGGTGGTGAGCGGATCGAGCCCACGGTCGACGCACTCGACGCTGGCATAAAACGTCTTGAGGTCGATGCAGATATAGGTGTGCTGCTCGTGCGCCATCCGTGTCCTTCCATCAAACACATGTTCTTATCGAATACATGTTCGATAATACCTGCTTGCGCGGACATCGTCAAAACCTGTCCCTCTTTGGCGGGTATGGTCGTGCGGTTGCATCGGGTTTTTTAACGCAGCTCTAAAGAGCGCGAAACAGCTCGGAAAACCTCGCTTCGTAGCATGAGTCTAACGATTGATACCGCCTATACGCACGGAAGGGTTGTGGGGATAATGGTCGACTATGGGTTTGGTATGCCGACGCGCTTGGTTGCGGATGGGGATGTGGCTCGCTGGTGCGGGCGATTGGTTGCCCACTATGGCGGCACCAAGGCACTGGTCGTGCTGGGAGGCGACAAGCACACGCGTGATGAGCTCGTTTCGGCGGCGCTGGGCTCGCTCGATCGCGCCCTGCTCGAGCGCGTGCTTTTCCGCTGCGGTTTGGTCGGGGGCGACGGGGGAGACGAGCTGATCGACGAAGCCGTGGCCCTGGCGACCGACGAAGGCGTGGACTTTGTCCTGGCGATCGGCGATGCCGATACGGCCGGCTTTGCGCGCGAGCTCGCCCGTCGTATGGCGGCGCTCGATGCCGGTGAGGACGGCTTTGTGCCTTATGGATGCATCGTCTCCGAGGGAAAAGTGCCCGCCGTTGTGGGTGTCGGCGAGGTTCCCGTTTTTGCCATCATCGCGCCCGAACTGCTGGAGGGCATCGGGTCTCCTCTGCGTGAGTTGCTCGGTAGCGTCTGCGCTGCGGCCTAATATTTGGCATAAAGGGATAGGTTATTTTTGATTGGTAAAGCGTTTGACCTGCCAAATTAAACCTGTCCCTTTTTGGTCGGTTGCCGTTTGGGGGCCGATTGGCAACGCTCGCTGATTATAGTCTTGACCTGCGCTAGAATAGTGGCATCTGAATGTCCGGGCGCATGGAGGCGTGCGCCCGTATGCTGAGGAGGACTCTATGGCAACTGTTGCCGCACCTATCGATGCTACGTCGACTGCCGCTTGGAAGGCGCTCGAGGCCCATCAGGAGAAGCTCGAGGCCGAGGGTATCGACCTCAAGGCCTGGTTCGCCGCCGATGCCGAGCGCGTGAACAAGCTGAGCTTTGACGCCGGTGACCTGCACTTCGACCTGTCGAAGAACTTGGTGACCGATGAGACCGTCAAGCTGCTGTGCGATCTTGCCCGCGAGGTGAAGCTCGAGGAGCGCCGCGACGCCATGTTCTCCGGCGAGCACATCAACACCACCGAGGACCGCGCCGTCCTGCACACCGCGCTGCGCCGTCCGGCAAGCGAGAAAGGCCAGCTTATCGTCGACGGCCAGGATGTCGTCGCCGACGTGCACGAGGTCCTCGACCGCATGTATGCCTTCGCCGAGCGCGTGCGCTCCGGTGAGTGGAAGGGCGTTACCGGCAAGAAGATCGAGCACCTGGTGTCCATCGGCATCGGCGGCTCCGATTTGGGCCCGGTCATGGCTTACGAGGCCCTGCGTCCCTATGCCGACGCCGGTATCGACTGCCGCTATATCTCCAACATCGACCCCAACGACCAGGCCGAGAAGCTCAAGGGTTTGGATCCCGAGACCACGCTCGTGATCATCGTCTCCAAGACCTTCACCACGCTCGAGACCCTCACCAACGCCCGTGAGGTCAAGACCTGGATGCTCGAGCAGCTCAAGGCTCAGGGCGCCATCGACGGCTCCGATGAGCAGAACGCCGAGGCCGTGGCAAAGCACTTCGTCGCCGTTTCCACCGCACTCGAGAAGGTCGAGGCCTTCGGCATCGACCCCGCTAACGCCTTTGGTTTCTGGAACTGGGTCGGCGGCCGCTACTCCGTCGACTCCGCCGTGGGCCTGTCGCTGATCGTCGTGCTCGGCCCCGAGCGCTTCCAGCAGTTCCTCGAGGGCTTCCACGCCATCGACGAGTACTTCTGCAACACCCCGCTCGAGAACAACGCCGTCGCGCTGATGGGCCTGCTCAACGTCTGGTACGTCAACTTCTTCGGTTCCAAGAGCCACGCCGTGCTGCCGTACTGCCAGTACCTGCACCGTTTCCCGGCCTACCTGCAGCAGCTCACCATGGAGTCGAACGGCAAGCACGTCCGCTGGGACGGCAGCGCTGTGACCTCCGATACTGGTGAGATCTTCTGGGGCGAGCCCGGCACCAACGGCCAGCATGCCTTCTACCAGCTGCTGCACCAGGGCACCGTGGTGGTTCCGGCCGACTTTATCGCTTTCGCCAACACTGCCAACCCCGCAACCGATGGCGGTCAGGACGTGCACGAGCTGTTCCTGGGCAACTTCCTGGCCCAGACCAAGGCGCTCGCCTTTGGTAAGACGGCCGATGAGGTGCGCGCCGAGGGCACGCCCGAGCAGATCGTCCCGGCCCGCTGCTTTGAGGGCAACCGTCCGACGACCTCGATCTTCGGCGACACGCTGACCCCGTTTGCACTCGGCGAGCTCATTGCCCTGTATGAGCACATCACGTTTGTCGAGGGCACGGTCTGGGGCATCGACTCCTATGACCAGTGGGGCGTCGAGCTGGGCAAGCAGCTTGCCAAGCAGATCACTCCTGCCTTCCACGACGACGCCGCCAAGGCCGAGCAGGATGCTTCGACTCAAGCGCTTATCGAGTTCTATCGTGTGCATCGCAAGTAGTCGCTGCTGTTAACGCATCGCGCCTTATAGTCAGGGGCCCGTATCCTATCGGATGCGGGCCCTTTTCTATTTGCTATGTGTCCGCAGTTATCCGGTGTGTTTTGCATTCGTCCTCAATTGTTCCGTATGAGGGCTGCCAACCTCGGATATGATGATGCGCGATAAAAACGACGCAAGGAGGCACATATGGCAATTAAAGCCATCGCAATGGATATCGACGGTACGCTTACCAACGATCAGAAGGTGATCAGCCCGCGTACGCGCGAGAAGCTGCTCGCGGCGCAGGAGTCGGGCATTAAGCTCATCTTGGCTTCGGGTCGTCCCGCATGGGGGCTGCACGCCTTGGCGCAGGAGCTCGACCTTCAAAACCATGA
This sequence comes from uncultured Collinsella sp., assembly GCA_900549345.1. Lineage (GTDB taxonomy): Bacteria > Actinomycetota > Coriobacteriia > Coriobacteriales > Coriobacteriaceae > Collinsella. The sequence goes on along the minus strand of UROC01000002.1, from coordinate 45,997 downwards.
CGGTCTGCTAGTCGCTTTCAATGGCGCGCATGTGGTCGACGCTCAGACCGATGAGGTCCTTTTTGACCAGGCCATGCCGGCTGACGAGCTGCACCGTCTGATTGATCATCTGCGCAATTTTGACGTGATCCCTATGATTTCGCTCGGTCGCGATTTGCACGTCGAGGACTCGTACCGCTGCATGATCACGCTGCCTGACGGCTCGCAGAAAAACATCGTCAAATACGAGCGCGATGCGTGCGACCTTAAGATCCGCGAGGTCGAGAGCTTGCATGAGGTCGTGGATACTTATCCCGTGGACAAGCTGCTGACGGCGGGCGATCCGACCTACCTGCAGGCGCATTACGAGGAAATGTATGCGCCCTTTACCCAGACGCTTTCGGGCATGTTTACGGCCGACTGGTACTTTGAGTACACGGCGCCCGGTATCGATAAGGCCCGTGCGCTCGAGGGTGCCCTGCCCAAGCTCGGCATCGATGCCAGTGAGGTCGTATCGTTTGGCGACGGCCAGAACGACAAGTCCATGATTGAGTGGGCCGGCACCGGTGTTGCCATGGGCAACGCCGTCGATGAGGTTAAGGCCGTGGCCCAGATGGTGACCGCCAACAACAACGAAGACGGTATCGCGGTAGCACTTGACCAACTGCTGGGTTAGAATCGCCGATAGTGCATGGTTCGGGCGTCCGCTTGCGGGCGCCCTTTTGTTAGGGAGGGTGCCGTGTCTGCATTTCCGTTCGACGCCGTTATCTTTGACATGGATGGCGTCATCGTCGATACCGAGTATTACTACCTGGGGGAGACCGCCGCGTTTGCCAAGGAGCTTGGGTTGAATCTGACCCAAGAGGAGTTGAACGGGCAGGTTGGTACCTCACATCAGTTCTTCCTGCATATGCTGGTCGATTGGTTTGAGCGCGCCGGTAAAGGGCACTTCACTGGCGAGGAAGCGTTGGCCCGTTGGGACGAGTGGGCGCATAAGCGTCCGCGCGACTATCAGGCTTTGATCAACCCGGGTGCCGTTGATACGATTCGAGAGCTGCCGCGCCGCGGCGTCCGTGTGGCGCTGGCGAGTTCGTCTCCCATGGACAGCATCGAGGAAGTACTCGATGCATGTGGTCTGTCGGATGCCTTTGAGTACGTGGTGAGCGGCGAACAGTTTAAGGAGAGCAAGCCCGAGCCCGATATCTACCTGCATGCGCTGGACCTGCTGGGGCTGCCCGCGAATCGCTGCTGCTGCGTTGAGGATTCCGTTCCGGGCATTACCGCGGGTAAGCGAGCCGGCCTGACGGTCATTGCCAAGCGCGAGGAGCGCTTTGGCTTTAGCCAGGATGCCGCGGACAAGATTATCGACCAGCTGCCCGAGCTGCTTGAGCTTTCTTAGGGGGTCTGTTGGAGGCTCTTTAGGGGTTCGTGGACAAAAATGCCAAATATGAGTACTGTCACTAATTTAGTAACAGGGAAATTATGCTTTTAAGGCCCTGGTTGAGCGCTTGGGGGCGATTATAACCTGTTAAATATGGCTTTAGCCATGCTAAAACGCCTTGATAATGAACAGCTGTACATTATCAAGGCGTTCTTTTGTCACAATATAATGCTACTAGCTTTGCAGCAGTACTCATATTTGGCGTTTTTTGCCCACCGGGGTCAGTTGAAGCCAAATATGGAGTGCGAATTTCCTAAAACGGTTGATTCGGCGCTCTCCTCGGCGCAGTTTTTAAGTTCGGCGATGCGCCGGGAGACGCTTTTTAGCGATGCGATGAGCTGCCGTGCGCTTGTATCCGCTTGCGGCTCGGCCGGAGCGTCGGTTTCGAACAGCAGGCGGTCGAGTGGGATCTGTCGGGCGTATTCGCGTCCACGTTTGGTGGCGAGCATGCGCCCGTTGACGGAAAAATAGCAGCCTGTATCGCGCGCGCGGACGAGTTCGTCCGAGGTGCCGCTAAACCAGTGGAAGATGATAACGGGGGAGTCGGGCCTTGGGGTGAGCAATCCGTGCGACTCGAGGACGTCCAGTACGGTTCCTGCCGAACGAACGGCGTGAATTGATATCACGCGCCCGGCAAGAGGATGATGCACAAGTGCATCGCAGAGCCGTTCAAGTGCCCGTAATTGTAACGGCTCGCTTCCAGCAAAACGAGCGGAAAAGTCGAGCCCGACCTCGCCGATCAAGCGTTCTTGTGCAGCGACTTCGCAAAGCAGATTGATTTCAGCGTTGCCACATCGTCCGTCGGCGAGCCACCAGGGATGGAGGCCGATGCCGCCAAAGATATTTGAACGGCCGCAGGCGCGCTTCTTGGCGCGTGCAAAGTCGTGCGGATCGACGCCGCAGTCAAATAGAATCAGGCCCAGCGCCGTTGCCTCATCGGCAACGGCGTCCGGGTGAGCCATTAGATCAAGATGGCAGTGTGCATCAAATAACCGGGGCTCCATCTCGGCGCGCTCCGCTAGCCTAGGCGCTGGCCATCGGCGCGCACGCGCTCGGTGCCGCGGCCACTGATCTGACGGATAACCTCGCCGGCGATCATCTGGCCCATGATGGGCGGCATAAAACTGGCAGTTCCCAGCTCGGTGCGCTCGTGGATGTTGGAAGGATCGCGGGGCTGTGTCTTAACCGATTCCTCGCAGCTAAACAGTACGTGTAGGCTCTTGATTCCGCGCTTCTTACATTCTTTGCGCATAATGCGGCTCATGGGGTCACGTACCGTATCGAAGATGTCGGCAAAGCGGAGGCACTCGGGATGGAGTTTGTTGGCCCCGCCCATGGAGCTAACCAAACGGATGTCATGGTCCTGAGCATATTTGGCAATGGTGAGCTTGGCCGAGATGGTGTCGATGGCGTCGACGACGTAGTCGAGCTTGCCGTCCGTCTGCTCCAAAACGCTCGCGAAGAACTCGTCGATGTTGTCGCTCAGCAGGTATTCGGTGCGCTTGATAACGCTGGCGGCGGGATTGATGTCGTGGATCATGGCTTCCATCACGTCAACCTTGCGCTTGCCGACGGTGCTGTGAAAGGCGATGGCCTGTCGATTGATGTTGCTGGGCGCGACGATATCCTTGTCCAGAATCACAAAATGACCGATGCCGCCGCGGACAAGTGCCTCGCAGCAGTTAGAGCCCACGCCTCCGCAGCCGAGCACCAGCACCGTGGCATCGGCAAGCTTGTCGAGTGCCTCGCGGCCCATGATGATCTCGAGCTTGGCATCGCGCGTCTCGTTGGGAGTTGCGGCTGTGGTTTCGGTCATAGACATCCTCCGATGGGGAAGCGAATCGTGTTTTAGCTATCGCCATTATAGGTATTATCGCGATTCCATTTGAGCCCTAGGGGCTTGTTGAAATGAGGCAGTGATTCGCATAAGATGAAGCAGATGGCACCCGTTGCAGCGGGTTGGCCAACTCCCAAACACGTTTGTAGCGTGAGAAGTGGCCGTCTTCGCATTACGCGGGGGCGGCTATTTCATTCGACCTCCAATGTGGATGCCGAGCTCCACAGCCGCGATTACAAGCAACAACAACGTCAGGACATCGTTAATACTCATAGTCCATCTCCTTCTTGGGAAGAGGGAGCTGGCCCATCTGCTTCTGGACCCATTGTATCTAAAAACGAACGAATGTTCTATACATAACATTGCTATTAGATAATTAGACAAACATCTAAATATCGAGTATAGTGTGTACGTCGCGAGAGATAGCGAGAGGAGGTTCTATGCCGGGAGAAGGTTTTAAGGCGCTGGCGGATCCAACGCGGCGGCGCATTTTAGAACTGCTGCGCGAGGGCAATTGCACGGCGGGGGAGCTCGCCGAGCATTTCGACATAAGCAAACCGTCGCTCAGCCATCATCTGGCAACGCTTAAAAACGCCGGGCTGGTGACCGATGAGCGCCATGGCCAAAACATCGTTTACAGCTTAAATACCACCGTCATGCAGGACTTGATTGGCTGGTTTATGGGCTTTACAAACACTGAAGGTGATAAGGATGAATAACGAAAACAAGGGCATTCACGCCACGGGGGTATCGTCGCGCGTGTGGATTGCACTGGTCGCTCTGTGCGTTGCCAATGTCGCAGCGCATCTGATAGTGATGCCGAGCCTGCCGGCGCAGATTCCCACGCACTGGGGCGCGAATGGCGCCGTCGACGGTTGGGGCCCTAGCTGGATGGCCTCCGCGCTCGGCGTGTTGCCTCTGGCACTTCTCGCGATGTTCTACGTCGTGCCACGCATTGACCCCAAGGGCGAGGCGTATCGGACCTCGGGTAAGTTCTATCAGGGCTTCGTAATTGCCTTCACGCTGCTCATGTGTGCCATAAGCTGGCTGGGGGAGCTAACGGTGTGGGGCATCGTGCCGGTGGTAGGAACGGTCAATTTGCTGGTATCAGGCGCTATCGGCTTGCTCTTTATTGGTATGGGCAACTACTTACCGCGCGTAAAGCAGAACTACACGCTCGGTATCAAGACGCCCTGGGCGCTTGCCGATCCCGAGAACTGGCGCCGTACGCAGCGTTTTGGCGGTGCCTGCTTTATGGTGCTGGGCGTTGGCCTGATTGTGATGGGCGTGGCGGGTAGCGTGCTTTCGAGTGAAGTCGTCGCCGCGGTGATTGCGGTTCTGGCGTTTGGTTCAGCTGGAGCTGCCTACGTCTATTCGTATCTGCTGTGGCGCAAATCGCAGCGAGCCGCTCGTTAAGGTTGCGGAAAACTAGCGTACGCAGTTCATAGTATGTTCTGGGGGACTTTTCCCAGGTAGTATTAGGGGCGTGGGCAACCATGCCCCTTTTTCGTTAAGTTTCAGAGCTGATTTCCTCATTTCGTTTCCACTAAAGCGAAACAAGAATAGGGAAACAGCAGGTAGAAAGGATAAAACAGGCAAATGGCAGAGTTTATCTACCAGATGTATCAGGCTCGCAAGGCCCATGGCGACAAGGTAATCCTTGACGACGTGACCCTGAGCTTCTACCCCGGTGCCAAGATCGGTGTCGTGGGCCCCAACGGCATGGGCAAGTCGACCCTGCTCAAGATCATGGCCGGCATTGAGGAGGTCTCCAACGGCGATGCCAGGCTCACCCCCGGCTACACCGTGGGTATCCTGCAGCAGGAGCCGCCGCTCGACGACGACAAGACCGTCATCGAGAACGTGCGCATGGCGTTTGGCGACATGATCGCCAAGGTCGATCGCTTCAATAAGATCGGCGAGGAGATGTGCGACCCGGATTGCGACATGGACGCCCTCATGGCCGAGATGGGCAAACTCCAGGACGAGATTGATGCCGCCGACGGCTGGGATATCGATTCCAAGCTCGGCCAGGCCATGGACGCCCTGCAGCTGCCCGATTCCGACATGCCGGTCAACGTACTTTCCGGCGGCGAGCGCCGTCGCGTGGCCCTGTGCAAGCTGCTGCTCGAAGCTCCCGACCTGCTGCTGCTCGACGAGCCCACGAACCACCTGGACGCCGAGTCGATCCTGTGGCTCGAGCACTTCCTGCACAACTACCAGGGCGCGGTGCTTGCCGTCACGCACGATCGCTACTTCCTGGATAACGTTGCCGAGTGGATCTGCGAGGTCGACCGCGGCCACCTTTATCCCTACAAGGGCAACTACTCCACGTATCTGGAGACCAAGGCCGCCCGTATCGAGGCTCAGGGCAACCGCGACGCCAAACTCGCCAAGCGCATGGAGGCCGAGCTCGAGTGGGTACGCAGCTCGCCCAAGGCTCGCCAGGCCAAGAACAAGGCCCGTCTGGCTCGCTACGAGGAGATGGAGGCCGAGGCCCGCGCCAGCCAGAAGCTCGACTGGACCGACATCCGCATCCCTGTGGGCCCGCGTCTGGGCAACAAGGTGCTCGAGGCCCATCATCTGCACAAGGAGTTCGATGGCCGCGTGCTCATCGATGACCTTTCGTTCACCCTGCCGCGCAACGGCATTGTGGGCGTCATCGGCCCCAATGGTGTCGGTAAGACCACGCTGTTCAAGACGATTGTGGGCCTGGAGCCGCTGACTTCGGGCGAGCTCGAGGTGGGCGAGACCGTCAAGATTTCTTACGTCGACCAGAACCGTTCCGGCATCGACCCCGATAAGAACCTGTGGGAGGTAGTCTCGGACGGCCTGGACCACATGATGGTCGGCGAGACCGAGGTTCCGAGCCGCGCTTATGTGGCGAGCTTTGGCTTTAAGGGCCAGGACCAGCAGAAGCGCGCTGGCGTACTCTCCGGTGGCGAGCGCAACCGTCTGAACTTGGCGCTTACGCTCAAGCAGGGCGGCAACCTGCTGCTCCTCGACGAGCCCACGAACGACCTCGACGTCGAGACGCTGTCCTCGCTCGAAGCGGCGCTGCTTGAGTTCCCGGGCTGCTCGGTGGTCATTAGCCACGACCGTATGTTCCTGGATCGCGTCGCCACGCATATTCTGGCGTGGGAGGGCACCGACGAGAATCCGGGCAACTGGTATTGGTTCGAGGGCAACTTTGAGGCCTATCAGGCCAACCGTATCGAGCGCCTGGGCGAGGACGCAGCCCAGCCGCATCGTATTCACCGCAAGCTGACGCGTGACTAGGTTTGTTACGCGGTTTTACCAAACCGCGTAACGAGATGATGCTGCGCGAGCCGCAAGCACCCCATCTTGTCGTTCAAACCGTCGCTCGTGTACCAAAGTACGCGTCGCTCCTCTTTCACGGCAACCTGGGGCACTTGCGGCTCGCTCGCTGTTGGTTACGATGCATTGACAAATGAGCAATTTAAACGAATGAGCAAAAACGGCTCAAATCCTGATTTGGATTTGAGCCGTTTGTCGTTACTGCTCGGGTTCTTCGACTTTATCGATGGTCCAGGCGGCTCCGAGACCGCCGGCGGTGTTGCGGCGGATGCGCACGGCAACCTCGCGGCGCTCGCCGGCCTGCGTGTAGTGCAGGGGGAAGCTTGCGCGGTTTCGCGCGGCCTCGATGGTACCGCGCTCGCGGGCGATCCAGTAGTACTCGCCGACGATGCCGAGCGTGTCGGCGCCGTAGGGGAGATAGGTCGACAGCTGGTGCAAAAGCGGGCCGGGGCAGAAGACCTCGGTTGTGAAATCGACGGGGAAGTCCTCGGGGATGGCGGGCGCTGCGGGTGCGGGGGCCGGTGCTGCAGCGGGGACCGGAGCCGGTGCGGGAATCTGGTCATAGACAGGTTCGGATGCGGACTCGATGACGGGTGCAGACTCAGGCACCGGTTCCGGCTTAACTGCGGAATCTGTCGGTTCCACGGAGACGGATGTGTCTTCAGTCTCGGTTTTGGCATCGGCTTGCGGGGGCGTCCTCTGCCTCGACAGGCAGCTTTGCTTCGACCGGCGTGGATGCCATGGTGGTGATGCCGGCGTTGGCGTTCTCGGGGTCATAGACAACCGTGAGCGAGATGGCGGGCTGCGGCGTCTCGGGCTCCGGCGCCGACTCGGTAGCGCCTTGATCGGCGGGCTCGTCGGACTGATCGTCCTCGGCCTCGTTGCCAAAGACATCGCTGTTTTGGAACGCAGACGTCTCGGGTTGGTTAGCGGCTTCTTCGGTTGTCGACTTGGGGGCCTCGTTGAGCTCCACAGCGGCTTCCTGCTCTGACATGACTTCGGGATCGGTCATGGCGGCGATTTCGGTTTCGGCTTCTGCTGCTACCTCAATAGCGACTTCGATCTCTGTCTCGGGCTCGGGCTCCGGAGCGACTTCGGCCACGGGCTCGGGACGCTTAACGTGCTTGGGGCGTACAGCCTTGAGGTCTTTCTCGCCGCGCTTTTTCTTTTTGTAGGACTGCTTGGCACCCTTGGCAGCCTTGGGCTTGTCCTCGCCTTTGGCAAGGGCGGTATCCCAGGCCTCGTTGGCGATGACGGTGGCATACAGGCGACCGCCCTTAAAGACGGTCAGCTTAATGCAGTCGTCGAGCTCCTCGAGCAGCTCGCGCGTGGACTCAAAGCCTAGGTCATAAGCGGCCATATCGCCGGTGGCGAGCGCCTCCTCGACCTGCGTCATAAACGTTTGCTTGCCGCATCCGATTGCATCGCGCAGCAGACGATACAGATAGATGTGGTTGCCCAGCGATAGCGTGGGCTTAACTATTGTCTTGCTCATGGCAAATCTCCTCTTTACACACCAAAGCATCTTACCATCGCACGGGGCGTGCTACCTCGGCGCCCAAGGCAAACGGGCGCGACCGTTGCCGGTTCGCGCCCGTTATACAGGTTGGTTCTCTTTGAGAGGCAAACGTGCTTAGTTACCCGATGCCGTGCCTTGGCTCGAGCTGTCAGATGCCGTGCCGGACGCGGTTCCACTCGAGCTGTTGGTGTTGCCGTTGTCGGTAGATCCCGTACTCGATGTATTGCCGTTCGTCTGGTCGCCCGTGCTCGGTTGAGAGCCGTCAGTCGTTTGGCTTGAGTCGGTCGTGCCGGACGGCGTGCCACTGTTGGACGGAGAGGAATCGGCACTCTGCGACTGATCAGGGGTGTCCGAAGACGAGTTGGTGGATGCGGAGTTGCCCTGCGGGTCGTCCTGCTGGATTTGCGATTGACCAGTGCTATCCGCATCGCTCTCGGTCGTGCGCGACGAAAGGATCGGCTCGGGACGCTCGCCCAGACCCTCACCGGCAGTGGTGATAAGGATGGCGCCGGCGCAGGCGATGACCGCGACGATGGCGATAGCGATCGAGAAGACGATGACCTTCTTTTGCGTCTGGCTGCGCTCAGCCGCCGCCTTGGCGCGCAGGCTGTTGGGAGCGACGCGCGCCGTGGTCGCGCGTCCCGCAACCTGGCGCATCTCCTGCGTGGTTGCGGCGCCACCTAGGTGCTCCTCGACATTGGGCTCAACGGGCTCGTAGGCGCCGGTAGGGTAGTCGACAGCGGCATGCGTGCCCTTGATTGCTTCGGCGCTGGCGGAGATAAAGTGGCGATAGACCTGCGAGGACACAACAGTGATGACTGAGCTCACAGCGGCACCAATCACCGAGCCGGCAATGCCGATCTTTGAAGCAAGCGCCACGCTCGTGGCGGCAGCTGCGGCGCCGGCGATGATCTGGGGAATGGAAATGTCATCGAACAGGCCCTTTTTGGGCGCGATGGCCATGGTCTGTCCGATGGAATGGTTTTCGTGAACGCCGTTGTTGAGCGCGGCCGGTGTCATGACGCGCGTGCGCGGCGCATCGGTGTACTTGGTTGTCATACGGGGCCCTCCCGATGTAAATCTGCTTCGTTTCATGCAGCCATCAGGGTACCCATCAGATGTGAATCGTACGTGACATTTAACAGATACCATCAACTCATCAATAGCTCACCAAGTTGGTGGGATGCGGTTGCACCCGGCGGTTGAACTACAATAGAGCTTGCTAATTGTTGTGAATGGCGTCTACGCACGGGAGCATTCTTATGAATCTTCACCTTTCTCAGTCTGATGGCTTTTTGCGTGTGGCGGCGGCGTCGCCGCGGATTCGCGTGGCCGATGTCGAGGGCAATGCCGAGGTTGCGCTGGCGGCTGTTCGCGAGGCTGCCGAGCGCGGCGTTCGTGCGTTGGTGCTGCCCGAGCTTAACCTGACCGGCTATACCGCGGCTGACCTGTTCCATAACCGCACACTACTGCATGCCTGCGAGGCGGCACTGGCACATATTCTCGATGAAACCCGTGAGCTGCCGATTGTCTTTACCATCGGTCTTCCCGTTGCAGTTGCCGAGAATATCTACAACTGCGCCGCCGTGTGCTGCGCGGGCGAGCTTTTGGGCCTCACGGCCAAGAAGTATCTGCCCAACTATGGCGAGTTCTATGAGCGCCGTTGGTTTGCTCCGGCGCCTGCGGATCCCGTGTGGGTTGAATTTGCCGGTCAGGGTCCGGTCCCGCTGGGTTCGGGGCTTGTCTACCGTTGCTGTGATGAGGGCGCCGAGGACCTGGTGCTGGGCGTTGAGGTCTGTGAGGACCTGTGGGTGCCGGCGCCCCCTTCGACCGAGATGGCGCTTGCCGGTGCGACGGTGATTCTCAACCCGTCGGCTTCTGACGAAATCATCGGTAAGTCAGATTACCGCCGCAGCCTTATCTCTAACCAAAGCGCGCGCCTGTACTGTGCTTATGCCTACGCGGATGCGAGTGAGGGCGAGTCCACGACCGACATGGTCTTTGCGGGCGAGAACCTCGTCTACGAAAACGGCTCCAAGCTCGCCGCGACCAAACTGCTTACCTGTGATATGGCCATCGCCGACGTCGATCTTGACCGCCTGGTTGCCGAGCGCCGTCGCTCGACGACGTGGACGCGCGCGGACGATGCGCCGGAGGCCACGACCGTTGAGTTCTCTTTTGAGGGCGTGCTGGTCGAAGAACCTGTCCTGCGCGATGCCTGCGATATCGACCGCGTTTTCCCGCGCGCGCCCTTTGTGCCGGCGGACCACGGCGACCTGGCCGAGCGCTGCGAGACCATTCTCGACCTGCAGACCGCCGGCCTCAAGACCCGCCTGGCCCATACGGGCACCAAGGCTGCAGTCATCGGTCTTTCGGGCGGCCTGGATTCCACGCTGGCACTGCTTGTGACTGTGCGTGCGTTCGACGCCTTGGGCCTGCCGCGCACCGGTATCACGGCCGTGTCCATGCCCGGCTTTGGCACGACGCACCGCACCAAGTCCAATGCCGAGTCGCTCGCTCGCGACCTAGGCGTGAGCTTTCGCGAAGTCTCGATCCATGCAGCCGTGGAGCAGCATTTTAAGGACATCGAGCACGACCCGACCGTCCAGGACGTGACCTACGAGAACAGCCAGGCGCGCGAGCGTACGCAGATTCTGATGGATCTGGCCAACCAGGCTGGCGGTTTTGTCATCGGCACGGGCGACCTGTCGGAGCTGGCGCTCGGCTGGGCTACGTACAACGGCGACCACATGAGCATGTACGCCGTCAACGCGAGCGTGCCCAAGACGCTTGTGCGCCATCTGGTGCGTTATGCCGCCGATGTCTTTGGCGGGCGCATTGCCGAGGTCTTGCTCGATATCCTCGATACGCCGGTGTCCCCCGAGCTTCTGCCGCCCACGGGCGACGGCGAGATTGCGCAGAAGACCGAGGATTTGGTGGGCCCGTACGAGCTGCACGACTACTTCCTCTACTACCTGCTGCGTTTTGGCTTTGAGCCGGGCAAGATCTACCGCATGGCGCTCAAGAGCTTCGAGGGCGTCTACGACGCCAAGACCGTCCACACGTGGCTACGTACGTTCTACCGTCGCTTCTTTGCCCAGCAGTTTAAGCGCAGCTGCCTGCCCGATGGTCCCAAGGTGGGCTCGGTGACGCTCAGCCCGCGCGGCGATTGGCGTATGCCGAGTGACGCTAGCTCGCGTCTGTGGCTTGCGCAGATCGACGCGCTCAATCCAGTTGACTAAGGTTGGCTAAATTGAACCAATACGGGGGTTGCAAGCGTTACACTTTTGCAATCTGATGGCCCGTATCGCGCGGCGCTCTTGTCGGAGCGCCGCGTTTTTCATATCGAAAGGTGGCACCATGCAGGCATCGCAGCGTCTCGACCGCTTTGGCGCGGAGGTCTTCGCCTCGCTCAACAACAAGCTTCTCGCGCTGAAGGCTCAGGGCAAGACCATTTACAACATGAGCGTGGGCACGCCCGACTTTAAGCCGTACGACCACGTGGTCGAGGCGCTCACGCATGCAGCCCAAGATCCCGAGATGTGGAAGTATGCCCTGCGCGACCTGCCCGAACTCAAGCAGGCCGTGTGCGATTACTATGAGCGTCGCTTTGGCGTTTCGGGCATTACGCCGTCTATGGTGCAGTCGTGCAACGGTACGCAGGAGGGCGTGGGCCATTTGGGCCTGGCCCTGCTCGATCCGGGTGACACCATTTTGGTTCCCGATCCGTGCTACCCGGTCTTTGAGGCGGGCGCCAAGATCGCCGATGCCAAGCTCGAGTACTATCCGTTGGTCGCCGAGCATAATTACCTGCCCTATGTGGCGGGTATCGATCCCCAGGTGGCCGATCGTGCCAAGTATATGATCGTGTCGCTGCCCGCAAACCCGGTCGGCTCGGTGGGCACGCCCGAGGTCTACGAGGAGATCATCGCTTTCGCCCGCGAGCACGACCTGCTCATCGTCCATGACAACGCGTATTCCGATATCGTGTTTGACGGCGAGCCGGGCGGCAGCTTTTTGCAGTATCCCGGCGCGCTCGAGGTGGGCGTGGAGTTCTTCTCGCTTTCCAAGTCGTTTAACGTCACCGGTGCTCGCATCGGCTTTTTGGTCGGTCGCGAGGACGTTGTCCAGGCCTTTGCCAAGCTGCGCAGCCAGATCGACTTTGGCATGTTCTTCCCGGTCCAGAAGGCTGCTATCGCCTGCCTGAACGGTCCGCGCGATGAGGTCGAGGCGCAGCGTCTGAAGTACCAGGAGCGCCGCGATGCCCTGTGCGACGGTCTTGAGGGCCTGGGCTGGGAGCGTCCCAACGCGCATGGCTCAATGTTTGTGTGGGCCAAGCTTCCCGGTGGTCGCACCGATTCCATGGCGTTTTGCGAGGAGCTCATGGAGAAGGCCGGCGTTGTGGTGACGCCGGGCGCGAGCTTTGGTCCTTCGGGCGAGGGGCACGTGCGCATGGCGCTGGTCTTGCCGCCCGACCAGATTGCTTTGGCTGTCGAGGCCATTCGCGAGGCGGGCCTGTATTAGAAAGGTATTTCGACTCGTCAATAGCTCGAAACCGATTTCGTGCAGTTATTTTACGATTTCTGCAAACAATTTCGGTAAACGGTCGATTTTTGGCTGCGAATAGGAGCATAATCAAAGTCCCGATTGGATGTATTGGGATTACGGCAAGCCGCTCGGGTCGTTCCCGGGCGGCTTGCTTGTGGAGAGAGATGGGAGTTTCTAATGGTTAACGAGAAGAAGGTCGCTATTGTCGGCTGCGGTTTCGTTGGTTCGTCTTCGGCGTTCGCGCTGATGCAGAGTGGTCTGTTCTCCGAGATGGTCCTCATCGACGTGGACAAGAACCGCGCCGAGGGTGAGGCCCTGGATATCGCGCACGGCATGACGTTTGCCGAGCCGATGAAGATCTACGCCGGCGATTATTCCGATGTCGCCGACGCCGCCATGATCGTCGTCACCGCTGGCGCTGCCCAGAAGCCCGGTGAGACTCGCCTGGACCTGGTCAACAAGAACGTCAGCATCTTTAAGTCCATTATCCCCGAGATTAAGAAGTCCGGCTTCGACGGCATTCTGCTCATCGTCTCCAACCCGGTCGATGTTCTGACCTACGCCGCCATCAAGATGTCCGGCCTGCCCGAGGGCCACGTCATCGGTTCCGGTACCGTGCTCGACACCGGCCGTCTGCAGCAGATGCTTGGTGCCCATGTCGAGGTCGACCCGCGCGATGTCCAGGCTTATGTCATGGGTGAGCACGGCGATTCCGAGTTTGTCGCTTGGTCCAGCGCTCAGGTTGCCGGCGTTCCGCTGAACACCTTCTGCGAGCTTCACGGTCATCTGGAGCATGAGGCTGCCGAGAAGCGCATCGCCGAGGACGTCAAGAACTCCGCCTACACCATCATCGAGAAGAAGCACGCCACCTACTATGGCGTCGCCATGGCCGTCAAACGCATCTGCACTGCCGTCATGCGTGACGAGCAGACCGTTCTGCCCGTTTCCTCGCTCATGGTGGGCGAGTACGGCCTGTCCGATCTTGCCATCTCCATGCCGACCGTCGTTGGCCGCGACGGCGTTGTCTGCCGCGTCCCCGTGCCGCTGAACGATGACGAGCAGCACGAGCTCACCGCCTCCGCCAAGGCCCTCAAGGACATCATCGACAGCGTCGACTTCTCCTGCTAAATCAAGCTCGCTAAAGCGAAAAGCTACAATGAAGGCGTCCGAGCCCACACGGCCCGGGCGCCTTTTTGGTGCAAAGTAACCTGACCCCAATGCACCATAGTTGACGGGAGGGCCATGTCGGATTCGCCTAATTTTTTGACCTATGCCCAGACGGCGTTTGACCCGTTTGAGGAACGGCCGTTCTGCGCGGTGGATAGCCTGGTCTTTGCGTGGTTGTCCTATTTGCGTTTGCCGGGTGATATGGCGGAGCTGACGAACTGGCAGGGCCTAGACGTACGCGAGCTGCTGCGTGCCGAGTGCTACTGGGACATGATTGGCGACCTGTGGGACCCAGAGGGGAGCAGGGCCTTGTTGGAGGCCGTGGCAGCAAGCCCTCGCTACCGTGGCGTGCACGTTTGCGGCTATCGTGCCGTGAGCGATGTGGTGGCGACAGAGCAGTTTGCAGCCATGGCGTTCCGGTTTCCGGCGGGGTTTAGTTATCTTTCCTTCCGGGGGACCGACAGCACGATTGTGGGCTGGAAAGAGGACTTTAACATGGCATTCCGGTGTCCTGTGCCGGCCCAGGAATCCGCGGTGCGTTATGTGGACGAGGCGGCGGATGCGATTGACGGGCCGCTTTTGTGCGGAGGTCATTCCAAGGGTGGAAACCTTGCGGTGTACGGTGCGACGATGTGCTCCGATGTTGCCCGTGAGCGAATCGAACGGGTGTATTCCCATGATAGTCCGGGCTTCGTCGAGGAGTTTCTGAACGGCAACGCCTTTGCCGATCTTTCCGGTCGAATCGACAAGACGCTACCTCGGTCGTCGATCTTTGGCATGATGTTTGAGACGCAGGAGGACTATGCCATCGTTGAGAGCACCGAGTTCAGCCTGCTGCAGCACAATCCCTTTAGCTGGGTGGTTGATGGTCGTGACTTCGTGTACTGTGAGCGCCTGTCCGCCGGTGCTCGATACGTTGATGGCTCCATTCGCGAGATGCTGCTTGCAGTGGGGCCTGCCGAGCGCGAGCGTTTTGTGGATGCATTGTTCTCCGTGTTTGAGGCTACGGGTGCTGAGCGGTTTGCGGATATCGCCGGGAATCTGCGCGAGAGCCTGCCCGTGATGCTCCAGGCTGCGCAAGGCTTTGACGAGGATACGCGACGCTTTGTCTCGCAGACCATCGTTGCGATTCTTAAGTGTGCGCTTCTGCCCAAACGTCCCCAGATCGACATGCCCGCTGCCGGCAAGAGCTTGGCAGAACAGCTCGAGGCTTGGCAGTCCGAGCTCCTGCGCTAGCCATTGGTGCAAAGCAACCTGTCCTCCTTGCGCCAATTAGCTGGTGTGGCGCCAGCGAGGGTCGGTAAGGGTTCTCGCCACGCCCAGGCCAACGGGCAGAAACGCCACGATGAGCACTGCACGCACAAACCAGCCGAGCATATTGACCGTGTCGAAGGTGCACATGTAATACATCGAGCGATACAGATACAAGCCCGGCACCATAATGACAATCGACGGCACCGTGAGGGCGATGCGTGGGTAGGTGAGCTTGATTTCGGCTAAGCTCGCGAGCAGTCCCGATACCAGCGCGCCGATAAACGCTGCTGCCTCGGGAGGCATTCCCGCGCTGAGGCCCAGGAAGGGAAGCATCGTCGGCGCTTCGACAAGGGTCAGACGCAGGGTATTGGACACGGCGCCGATCAGACCGGCTGCCGCGGCCATCTTTACCGGGCTGTTGAACATCACCGAGAAGCCGAATACGCCAACGAAGCTCATCAGTATGCGCAAGAGCGTAAGAGCCAACGGTGAGAGGCCGAGCGGGGCGAAGTCATCCGGCGCCAGCCCCACACATTCGGCAACCATCCAGCCTACGAGGGTCGCCATCACAATAATTGACACAGCATACGATAGACGCTCGATGCCGCTTCGCATGTCGAGCTTAGCGATGTCGAGGCCTGCCGTAATGAGGGGAAAGCCGGGAATCACAAAGAGCATGGCGCCGATATAGCCTTCTTGGTGCGACATTGCCCCCGGTACGACCTGGCCAAGGCCGAGCAATGCCAGCAGATACGAAACGCAAGCGAGCGCAACGCCGATCGTCAGCGCGCTAAACTGGCCAAGGCCCTGCTTGAGAATATGGGAGCGAGCAAAGTTGCCGACACCAGCGCCTACGAATGCACAGGCCATCTCGATAGGGCCGCCGCCGAGCAAAAAGACGAAGGCGCCGCAAGCACAGGCTGCCGCAAGGCCCTGTTGCCAGGGAGCGTAATCGGGCTTTGAGCTCTCAACGGTCTTGAGCATCTCGTGGTATTCGTGCACGGTAAACCGGCGGCCATATGTCTCGATTTCCTTTAAGAAGCTCTCCATCATCCAAATGCGATGAGTATTGACCCCCGTCGTGGGCAGGCTGACAACCTCGTTAAAGCAGTGGCCGTCTTCGATGCAGGTGCACTCAAACGACAGAAGACTCAGGTCGACGTGAATCGTGACGCCGAGTACAGCGGCAACACGATTCATGGTATCGCGCACGCGCCAGGCGCCTGTTCCGCTCGCGAGCATAAGCATACCGGTGCGGCAGATGATGGATGACTTATCGGTGAGCGGCGCATCGACGGCAAGCTCATCGCCTGCCGTCACGATCTGGTGCCAGTCAGTTTTCATATGGAGTGCGCCGGCACGAACACCGTGGTGCATGGGGGCTCTCGAAAGCAGCGAGTCAAGGCGCGAAGACTGTGGGGGCTCCGTTGATTCGTCCTCAACCTCATCAGTCTCTTCATCGACCAGATCAAATGAGTCAAGCGATGCCGGCTCGCGACGATCGATTAGCTCCTCATCCTCATCGTCAAAGTAATTGAACTGATCGAGCATGTCCTCTTCGATTGCACGCTCGCTCGCGTCGTCCATATAGACGCTCCCTTCCTACCGACTAACCCCCATCCTAGGCAGCAACGGCTAAAGGAAACATAAAAGAGACGGCTGCCATGCGAGCCATGTGCTCAATAGCCGTTGGGTAGTCGTTTAAGAACGTCCCCAATGACTATTGACGGCCAAGGCAACGCCGATGTATTGGCAAAGACAGACACTATGACCCAATCCGAGGGCACTAAAAAGATAGGAGCCCCCGCTCGTGACCGCGGGTCGGGGCTGCGACAATGATGTTGAAGTGCCATAGGCGCAGCCGCGCCGCAACGAGGTTGGGAGGCTCCCATGCCAAAGTATTCTACCGCGTTCGGGATGGACGTCCACCTGAGGTCGACCACCGTCTGCGCCCTCGACGCGGACACCGGCGAGGCCGTGACGAGGAGGTTCCCCGGCAACCCCTGGGGCGAGATCGCCGGGTGGATGGATGGGTTCCCCGGGCCGTCGCTCGCGGCCTACGAGAGCGGCTACCTCGGCTTCGCCCCGCAAAGGGAGCTCGCCGGGCTCGGCGTCGAGTGCGTCGTCGCCGCGGTCTCGAAGATCCCCAGGTCGGCCGCCGACTCGGCCTCCAAGAACGACAGGAACGACGCCGCCAGGATGGCCAAGGCGATACTCGCCCACGACATCTCCCCCGTATGGGTCCCCTCCCCCGAGGTCGAGGGCATCAGGGACCTCGCCGGCGCCTACGACGGGGCGACCGCGCGCCTGGCGACCGCCAAGCAGCGGCTGCTCGCCTTCCTCGCAAAGCGAGGGTTCGCCTACGGCGGCACCACGCCCGCCGGCAACCCGAGGAAGTACTGGACCTACGACTTCCTGAGGTGGCTCGACAAGGTCAGGCCGGAGGACGACGGCGGGGTTCGGACGCTCGCCGCCCTGAGGAACGAGGTCGAGGCCGCGGCGGAGGCCCGGGCGGACCTGCTCTCCGAGTACAGGGCGGCCGTGGATGCCAGCCCGATCGCCGCGGAGGCGGCCGCCCTCCAGTCGATCAAGGGCTGCGCCTTCGCGCTGGCCGCAGCCTTCTCGGCCGAGGTCGGCGACTTCACGAGGTTCCGTTCCGGAAGGCAGGTCACGGCCTACTTCGGCCTCGCGCCGAGCCAGAGGTCGAGTGGCGACTCCGTGCGGCTCGGAGGCGTCAGCGGCGCGGGCAACGCGCTCGTGAGGAAGCTGGCCGTTGAGGGTTCATGGTGCTACGCCGCGGCACGGCACCAGCCGAAGCTCATGCCGAGGGACACGGGCGTGCCCCTCGAGATAAGGATGCACGGGAGGAAGGGGTCCGAGCGGCTCCTGCGGCGGCGCGAGGAGATGCTCGCCCGCGGCATGCCCGCGGCGAAGGCCAACGCGGCCACCGCGGCCGAGCTCGTGAGGTGGCTGTGGGCCCTCGGCACGATGTGCCGGGAGGGCGCGGAATAGACATAGCCCCCGTCCCGGCGAGCCGGGCGGCCTTCGGGGATACCCCCTATTTCGCTGTGCGCGCGGAGCCCTCCGCATGCGCCCCGACAGACTTGGGGAACCCCGCCGAAGGAATGGAGTGCGGGCCGACAGAACGGTATCCGCGGATATGAGACTGAGCCGAAGGCGTCGATGACATGCCGGGGGCGGACCGGGACGGGTTAACGGCAGGCCCCGCCGACCGATTGCAAGCGGTCGGCGGGGCCATTGTGGCTCTTGACAGCGGATTGGGTCATATGAGCGAAAACCCGCCAGAGCGAGCAAGGTGCCTTGAAACGAGGCGGCATTGATCTTTCGATCATGCCGCCGAAGTTGAAAGGCAGATTGCCGCTCTGGCGGGTTTGCAGCGTCGAGCAGTTACGGCGTTTGGTAAAACGCCGTAACTAACGAGCTCCGTACTGCTCGTAGTAGGCGTCGATAGCGGTCTTGAGCTCGTCGTCGATGACGACCTTGCCGTCGATCTCGTGGTTGTAGAGGGTCTCGACGACCTCGGCCATGGAAACGATGCTCGCGACGGGGAAACCGTACTTTGCCTCGATCTCCTTCTGCGCGGTGGTCACGCCGCCCTTGCCGACCTCCATGCGGTTGAGGGACACGATCAGGCCCTTGATTTCGACGTCGGCAGCAGCCTTAACCTTGGGATAGGTCTCGTCGATGGACTTGCCGCTGGTGGTGACGTCCTCGACCATGACCACGCGGTCGCCGTCCTTGGGCTCATAACCCAGCAGGTTGCCCTTATCGGCACCGTGGTCCTTGGCCTCCTTGCGGTCGCAGCAGTACTTGACCTCCTTGCCGTACAGCTCGTGGTAGGCAATCGCGGTCACGACGGCCAGGGGAATGCCCTTGTAGGCCGGCCCAAACAGCACGTCAAAGTCGTCGCCAAAGTTATCGTGGATGGCCTGGGCGTAATACTCGCCCAGCTTCTTGAGCTGATAGCCCGTCACGTAGGCGCCGGCGTTCATAAAGAACGGGGACTGACGGCCGCTCTTGAGCGTAAAGCTGCCAAACTTAAGCACGTCGGACTCGACCATGAACTTGATGAATTCTTGCTTGTAAGCCTCCATGGGTCTCCCTTCCAATAGGCGCGTCCAGCTTGGACGGGCGCGTGTGAATCCGGTTCTTAGCTTACCAGAAAGCACCTCAGCGAACCGATGCCGCTGAGGTGCCTGCCCTGCTTCTATGTGATCGCTCTCCGGAGTGTTTTTAACCGTTCTCTGCACACCTCCATAGCGCTCTCGACGCCACTCCCCCGTTGAGGGTTCGTGTTTGACGTATTGAGCGCCGATGTTTTGACGCTTTGTAGGTTAAACGTTTATCCACATTGGACTGAGAGCCCTTATATCCGCTGGCGACAAGCGGTCCCATACCGTCGAGCAAACGGCGGCGTTTTGTTACTCAGGTCCTACATATGGATAATATTGCCTGTTCAGCGGCGTAGTTTATAGGCTGGGCACATGGAGTCCATCGCGGCATCGCGCATGCGCTACAATCTCAGTTAACCTGTTAACCACTCGCAAACAGCAGGAGGCCCCATGCCCACACCCGGCAAGCGCTCGTCCATGCGCCAGATTGCCGCAGCGGCCGGCGTATCCGTCGCCACGGTCTCCCACGTCATCAACGGCAGTGGCCGTTTTTCCGAAGACACCCGCGAGCGTGTTGAAGCCGCCGTCGAGGAATACGGCTACGTCACGAATATGGCGGCGAAGAGCCTCCGCATGGCCCAGTCCCGGACCATCGGCATGATCGTGCCGGACATCTCGAACGACTTCTTTTCCAAGATCGCCCTGCATGTGGAACGCGAGCTCGCCACCGAGGACTACTCGGTCTTTGTCTGCAACAGCGCCAACGACCCCGCCCGCGAGCGCGATTACTTCCGCACGCTTGCGAGCAAACAAGCCGATGGCATCATCTGCATCTCCGGCCTGCGCAGGCTCGACGGCGAATTTGTCCCCCACGGCATTCCCGTGGTCTGCATCGACCGCGCGCCCGAAAACGACCTCGGTTTCCCGCACGTGGGTTCCGACAACATCGGCGGCGGCTACATGGCAACCGAGCACCTCATCGAGCGCGGCTGCAAGAACATCCTGAGCATCTCGAGTTTTACGGCCAACTACCCCGGAAACGAGCGTCAGATGGGCTACGAGCGGGCGCTTGCCGCGCATGGGATGCCGCTGTGCCGCGACTACCAGCTGTTTGTCTCGGGCAAGCAGCCGAGCATCATCGAGTCTGAGGAACTCGTGACCGACTTCCTCTCCACGGGTTGCCCCGTCGACGGCATCTTTGCCCATAGCGACCACGCTGCCGTGGGTGCGCTGCGGGCGCTCGTTGCGGCCGGCAAGCGCGTACCCGAGGACGTCCGCCTCATCGGTTTCGACGATTCCGTGTACGCGCAGATCCCGACGCCGCAGATCAGCACCATTCGCCGCTTCCCCGAGCGCCTCGCGCACGAGGGATGTCAGGCCCTGCTCGCCCTGCTGCGCGGCGAGAAACCCGAGATGGAGACGCTTGTCCCTGTCAAGCTCGTGCAGCGCGCGAGCAGTTAGACCACGGGTGGTAAATGGTCCCAACGTGATGCTCAGCCTATCCCCCGAGGGAGTCGGTTTCCAAAACTCGGCTGTTTCGGACGGTTTAGGGACGACCTGCTGAGTAGCGGATGGATGACAATGGAAGAAACCACAGTTAGGCGATGTGCATGATCTCGGTCTTCTCAGGCACCCCCTCCAACACCGCCCGAAGCAGCCGAGCTTTCCTCTCGCATGCGCTCTATCCCACGCGCGATATGCAAAAAGCCCGCCACCACACGGGTGACGGGCTTTTCCACTACCAGCCGCGTGCTTCCTCCGCACGCACGAGCTGACGAGCCTCGATCTGGCGAATCATATCGATGCGGCGCTTGTGACGGCCGCCCTCGAACTCGCCGGTGAGCCAGGCGTCGACGATCATCTTGGCCAGCTCGATGCCTACCACGCGAGCACCAAATGCGAGCATGTTGGTGTTGTTGTGCTCGCGTGACAAGCGAGCGGAATACGGCTCAGAGCAGGTGCAGCAACGGATACCGCGCACCTTGTTCGCGGCAAGCGAAATGCCCACTCCCGTGCCGCAGATCACGATACCGCGATCGACTTCCCCGGCCACGACCGCGTTCGCCACGGCCTCACCCGCGATGGGATAGTCAAAGCGCTCGGTGCTGTCCGTGCCGAAGTTCACGACCTCATAGCCGTACTTCTCCTGGATATAAGCCGCAATGGCTTCCTTGTACTCAACCGCAACGTGGTCGTTTCCAATACCGATCTTCATAAGAGACCCCTTTCCAAATCCGCTCGCGCGTGTCGCGCGCTTATTTCGTCCTAATTTGCCTTTTCGTGTCTAATACACCTCGCCGGCGCGCAGACGGCGCAGGCACTCCTCGTAACCGGCGTCCTTGCCAAACAGCGCACTGGTACCCAAGATGAAGCCGTCCGCGCCGATAGCGGACAGGTCGCGCACGCGCTCGGGCGAGCAGGCGCCGTCGATCATGAGCTCAAAGCCGAAACGTTCCTTAAGAGCGGCAAGGCGACGTACCTTGTCGTTCGTGAACTCGATAAAGCTCTGGCCGGCAAAACCCGGATTCACCGTCATGACCATCACGTAGTCGCAGAGGTTCAGCATCTCCTCAACCTCGGAAATCGAGGTGTCGGGGTTCACGGCAATACCGGCGCTCTTGCCAAGAGACTTGATCGCGGCGAGGGTCTTGACCACGTAGCGCTCGGACTCCGGGTGGATGTAGATGATGTCCGCGCCCGCGGCGGCAAAAAGCTCCACCTTGCTGGCGGGGTTCTCGACCATAAGGTGCACGTCGACGAGCTTGTTAGTAGCAGCACGCACGGCCTTAATGTCCTCGAGGCCCATGGCGAAGTTGGGAACGAAACTGCCGTCCATCACGTCGCAATGGAAGATATCAATGCCGGCGGCGTCGAGCTCCTCGACGGTCGCACGCAGGTTGCCGTAGTCGGCGCACATGAGGCTGGGGCAGAGCAACATGGTGAACTCCTTATCTGCTCATTGGTTATCTACTCGTTGATAATTAATCGTTTAACCTGTATCTAAAGTCTGGCTGATTAATCGTTTAACCACGTTGTTAACCTACAGGTTTCTCTAGATTCACAACGTTGTCATATTTGTCTATCTAGCTGGCGTCATACGGATTCCGTACGGCGAAAAGCCGTTGTGTTCCCTAGAAAGAGGCCCCGCCATTCAGCTGGCCACCATGGGCCGTGCTCGCACGGGCGTGGGCCTTGAACCCTACGCCTCCGGCGTGATCAGGCGCGCATGTTGGGCGATCTTCTCGTCATAGGATTCCGCGATGATCGCCACGCCATCAAACCCAAAAGCCCGAACATTTGAGAACTTATGAAACTTCGAGCTGTCGCACAGCACGTACGCCTTATTCGAGTTCTCGCGCACGATGCGCTTCTTCGTTGCCTCCACATACGAGGGCGTCATGATGCCCCGGTCTTCGTCAATCGCGTTGGTCCCGATGAACGCCTTGTCAAAGTACAGATCGCGCAGGATCGACTCGGTCATGGAGCCGCAAAACGAGGAGTTCACGTGGTTGAACTCGCCACCCACTACGATGAGCTGGGCGCGCGTCTCGCTCTTAATCAGGCACGCCGAGGCGTCCGTCGTGTAGATCGTCACGTCGCGGTCGAGCAGCAGGCGCAGCAGGGCCGTGCAGGTTGAACCGGAGTCCAGATAGAGCGTGTCCCCGTCCTCAACCAGACGCAGGGCGACCTGGGCAATCTGATCCTTCTCGTTCCCATGCAAACCCGAGCGCGTCGAGATACTCACCTCGTGAACGGCCGAGACCAACTTCACCGCGCCGCCCGAAAGGTGCTCAACCTTGCCGAGCGCCTCCAGCTCCTTGAGGTCGCGGCGCAGCGTCGAAATAGAAACGCCCGGCAGCTCCTCCTGCAGCTCAGAAATCCTCACAAGGCCCGACTTCTGCAGGCACTCTACAATTCGCTCCTGGCGCTCATACGGGATCATATCGGGAACCTCTCCAAACCACTTTGCTTCACGCTCGTTCATTTCTTTTCGAGAAGTGTAACGCACGAGCAGAAAAACGGCCGCCATCCGCAACGATAACGGCCGTTTTAATCGATTGACCAACCCGCTCGTTCACAATTTGAACGAGGTTGACGTCCTCACGTAAGGGCGACGCTCCTTGAGCAAGGATAACGAGCCCCGGGCGAGGCACCGCGCCTCAAGTGAGACAGCACCCAAGGGAAGCGCACCTCAAGCTCTTAGGCAAGCTGGTCCTCCTTGCCGGTGAAGATGAAGGCGAGGACGCCGGCCACGACGGCAGAGATGAGCATGCCGGCCATGGCCCAAGCGAAGTTCATGGGGTCGGAGCTCACGAAAGCCGGGAACGTGGTAACGGAACCGAAGGTGAAGGCAGTCGTGACGACCTTCATGATGCCGAGGAACGCACCGCCGACGGCACCACCGATGATCTGCGCAAGCCAGACCTTCTTGTTCTTCACGAGCATGCCGAACAGCGTGGGCTCGATGATGGCGGACAGGGCGATCGACACGACGCCGGTCATGGCAAAGCTCTTGAGCTTCTGGTCGCGGGCCTTGAGGAACACGCCGAAGGCGCAGCCGATAACGGCGAAGTTGCAGGCGAAGGTGAAGGGGCAGATGTAGTCGAAGCCGTTCTGGGCGATGTTGTTGATCATAATGGGGTTCACGGCCCAGTGGATACCCATGGACACGAGCACGGACCAGCCGCCGCCAACCAGCACGCCGGCAAGCAAGGAGCTGCGCTCGATCAGCCAGTTGACCACGAAGGCGATACCCTCGCCGGCGTAGACGCCCAGGGGACCGATGACGAGCATCGTGAGCGGAACCATAACGATCAGGGAGATGGCGGGCAGCACGACGAGCTTGAGCATCTCGGAGACGTGCTCATCGAGCCACTTGTACAGGAACGAGTAGACCCAGACGGACAGGATGGCGGGGATAACCGTGGAGTTGTAGCTCATGAGAACAACGGGGATGCCGAAGAAATCCGTCATGGCGCCGTTGCCCGCGTCGCCCATGAGGGCGATGAAGTCCGGGTAGAGCAGGCACGCGCCGAGCAGCGCCGACAGGTACGGGCTCGCGCCGAAGCGCTTACCGGCCGAGAAGCCGAGCAGCACGGGCAGGAAGTAGAACACGCTCATGGCCAGGGTGTACAGGATGGTGTAGGTACCCGTACCCTCGGCGATGATGCCGAGCTGGGCAGCCAGGATGACGAAGCCGCGCAGGATACCGGAGCCGGCCATGGCGGGCAGCAGCGGGGCAAAGATGCCGGAGATCGCAGAGAAGATCTGGCTGACGATGCTCTCGCCCTCGTCCTTGGTAGCAGCGGAGATCTCCACGCCCGAGCCCTTGACCAGCGGCTCAAACTTCTCGTACAGCTTCGGGACCTCAGTGCCGATGAGAACCTGATACTGACCAGCCTTGTTCAGCGTGTTCACAACGCCTTCGACTTCCTTGACCGCAGCGTCGTCACAAGCCGCGTCGTCCTTGAGATTGAGGCGCAGGCGCGTCGCGCAGTGCGTCATGCCCGAGATGTTCTCGGGACCACCGACGGCGTCCAGAATCCCCTGAGCCATCGCGTTCCAGTCGCGTTTCATTGGTTACCTCCCCATTGCGCAGAAGAGCTCGCGGACAAGCTCGGCTGCCTTAATCGCGTCGTTTGCATCGATAACGGATTGGATCTTCTCCATGCCTACGGTCTCGATTGCATCGTTGAGCAGATGAATCATCTGGTCGTTCTGCGTAGCCTCGCCGGCAGCGGGTTCGATGACCGGGAACGTGTCGAAGTAGATCGCGCTGTCGTACCCGTGCTTCTTCACGTAGTAGAGGAACTCGAGGGTCTTCACCGGCGTGGACGTACCAATCATAAGGCCATCATCGAAGCGACCGTTGCCGTCGTTTAGGTGAATGCCGTAGAGCTTGCCCTCGCGGCCGAACAGGTCGACGGCCATGGCGGGGTTCTCGTGCTTCATGAGCATGTGGCAGTAGTCCAGCGTGACGCCCAGGTTCGGGCGGTCTGCAGCGTTGAGGATCATGCCGGTCATGCCCATGGAGTCGATGAACGCGTACGCGCGCTCCTCGTAGGGTTTGTACTCGATCGAGATCTTGAGGTCGGGCGCATAATCGCAGACCTTCTGGAATGCGGCTACGAGCTGGTCGAAGACGCGAGCATAGGCGATCTGGAAGCTGTAGTCGAAACCGTCGTGGCCGAGCCAGATGGTCACCGTGTTGCCACCGGCAGTGCGGCAGTAGTCGCACGCCTCGTAGCAGAGCTCAAGGGCTTCCGCGGCAAGGGCATCATCGGCATTGCCCAGGTCACCGTTGAGGAACGCGTTGCGGAAGCGCAGCGCGCAGCCGTTCAGCTGCAGTTCGTGAGCCGCGAGCTTGGCGGCCATGTCCTCCGCCGTGACACCTGTGCAGTGCTCGGGGTAGTTGAGGTCGACGTGCGTGAGGCCCACGCTCTGGAACTCCGCGAACACGCGATCAAGATTCTTGTCGCCATCGCGAAAATAGGAGTTGATACGAGTTGCAAGCTTCATGCTTCTACGTCCTTTACCTTCGTCCTTAATCGTTTCTGCTCGTTCGAGCACCTGATCTATATCCGTAATTCGATAAGGGCCGCCGCCTGCGCGCCGGGGCTTACCCTGTGACATGTAGATTACTGCCACGTAAGTTCATTTTCAATCAATATTTTTCATTCTTTTTCTCATTGTGTCAGAGTTTTTCACTGCAAATGGCCATCTACCTTGTGGTTTTGCTGTTAATCAAGTTTGACCATTCTTGATACTATTTGATTTAATCTGAACTTAACTACCGTTTACAGGCGAAAATCAACCGTTCGCCGGCGACGGTGACGCAAAATGAAGAAAGCTTGCATGGGGTTGACACGATAAACCCCCTCGTCAAAAATACGGGCGGATTGAAACGGGTACGAGATACCCGAAGCGCGCTGCGCCCGGTCTTAAGGAGGTGTGCCATGGAAGGCAGTCATAGTCGAAAAACCTGCATGTCGCCCTCGGCACGCCGCGAGGATTCCGCACACGCATAAGCGCCAACAGCCGATCGTCAAAACCACCACAAAGGTGCCTGTCCCCTTTGTGGCGGTTCGCGAGCTTTACGTGAGCGACATCTAGGTTTTTTGAAGCAAATACGACACGTACGCTAACTCCCTTCAACAAGGAGGACCCTATGCTGATGCTCAAAACCGCTACGGTACTCGAAGCTATCTCCAAGCGCCGCCGCACGGCGCGCCCTGCCGCCCACGCCGGCCTGTCCAAGAACACCATATTCGCCGCCACCCATTGTGCTGAGGACACTCTCGTACTGCTTGACGCCACGGCAAACGGCCTCACCGCCGAGCAGGCAACCGAGCGCCTGGACGCCTCCGGCCCCAACACCATCGAGGCGCCGACCAAGACACTCGCCCGCCGTATCGCCGACGCCTTTGTCGACCCCTTCGCCGGCATCCTCGCCGCTCTCGCGCTGGTCTCGCTCTACATCGACGTGCTCGCCGTGCCCGAACCGCAGCGCGACCCCTCCACGGTCATCGTCATCGGCATCATGTTGCTGGTATCGGGCGGTATGAAGTTTATCCAAGAAGCCCGCAGCGGCAATGCGACCGAGGCCCTCAAGGACCTGGTCTCCAACACTTGCACCGCTCTGCGCGACGGTGAGCGCGTCGAGATCCCCTTCGACGAGCTCGTCCCCGGTGATGTGATCCGCCTCTCTGCCGGCGACATGGTGCCGGCCGATGCCCGCATCATCACCGCGCGCGACCTGTTTGTGATCGAGTCCGCACTCACCGGCGAGAGTGAGGCTGTCGAGAAGACCGCTGCCATCACCGTCGTCGAGGGCGCCGACGACTCCGCACTGCCGCTCTCTGCCTGCAAAAACATCGTCTTTACCGGCACCTCCGTGCAAAACGGCACCGCTATGGCACTTGTCGTAGCCACCGGCTCGGACACTTACCTGGGCGGCATCGCCAAGATGCTCAACGGGCGCGGCGAGAAGAGCGCGTTTGACCGCGGCGTCTCGAGCGTCTCCATGTTGCTCGTACGCCTCATGCTCGTTATGGCGCCGGCCGTCTTTGCCATCAACGCCGCCACCAAGGGCAACGTCATCGATGCGCTGTTGTTCGCCACGAGCGTGGCCGTGGGCATCACGCCGCAGATGCTTCCCGTCATCGTGACCACGAGCCTGTCGCAGGGCGCCAAGGACCTCGCCCGTCGCCAGGTTATCGTCAAGGAGCTGCCAGCAATCCAAAACCTGGGCGCGATGGACGTCCTGTGCTGCGACAAGACCGGCACCCTCACCGAAGACCGCATCGTGCTCGAGCGCTACCTCAACACCGACGGCAACGAAGACGCACGCGTGCTGCGCCATGCGTTTTTGAACAGCTTCTTCCAGACCGGCCTCAAGAACCTTATCGACCTGGCCGTCATCGACCGCGCCGATGTGACGCCCTCGGCCGCAGCACCCGATTCCATGCTGGGCCAGAGCCTGCGCGACCGCTATACCAAGGTCGACGAGGTGCCCTTCGATTTCTCGCGCCGTCGCCTGAGCGTAGTTGTCGCCGACGCCCAAGGCAAAACCCAGATGGTCACCAAGGGAGCTGCCGAGGAAATGCTCGAGATCTGCTCCTTTGTCGAGGTCGATGGTGCCGCCCAGCCGCTTACCAAAGATAAGCTCGCCCAGATTCGCAAGCAGGTAGCCGGGCTCAACGCCGAGGGCCTGCGCGTGATCGCCGTGGCGCAGAAGACCAATCCGCGCTGCGTGGGCGAGTTTGGCATCGCCGACGAGTGCGACATGGTGCTGATGGGCTTTTTGGCCTTCCTCGATCCACCCAAAGCAAGTGCCGCGGGCGCCGTGGCCACCCTCGAGGCCAAGGGCGTAGCGGTCAAGGTCCTGACCGGCGACAACGACCGCGTGGCCGCCACCGTCTGCGAGCAGATTGGCATCGACGTGAGCAATGTCTTGCTGGGCTCCGAGATCGATGCGCTCGATGACGCCGAGCTTGCCGAGCGCGCCGAGAAAACCCATCTCTTTGCCAAGCTCTCGCCGCTGCAGAAGGCGCGTCTGGTGCGCGTCATGCGCGAGCCGCTCGGTCACACCGTGGGCTTTATGGGCGACGGCATCAACGACGCCGCCGCTATGCGAGCGAGCGACTGCGGCATCTCGGTCGATTCCGCCGTCGACATCGCCAAGGAATCCGCCGATATCATTTTGCTCCAGAAGGACCTGGGCGTGCTCGAGCGCGGCATCATCGAAGGCCGCCGCACCTACGGCAACCTGCTCAAGTACCTCAAGACCACGGTGAGCTCCAACTTTGGCAACGTGCTATCCGTGACCGTCGCGAGCCTGTTCTTGCCATTCTTGCCCATGAGCGCTCTGCAGTTGGTGCTGCTGTCGCTGGTCTACGAGATCGTGTGCATCGCGCTGCCGTGGGACACCGTCGATGACGCCTGGACTGCCCGTCCGCGCGCCTGGGATGCCGCGTCCATTAAGGGCTTTATGCTCGAGTTGGGTCCCGTGAGCTCACTGTTTGATATCGTGACTTTCGCCGCGCTCTTCTTTGTGGTGTGCCCCGCCGCCGTGGGCGCAAGCTGGGCAGAGCTTGCCGCTATAGGCGACGTCGCAGGCATGGCGGCCTTTACGGCGCTCTTCCAGAGCGGTTGGTTTGTCGAGTCCATGTGGTCGCAGACGCTCGTGGTCCACATGCTGCGCTCCCCGCGCCTGCCACGCCCGCGCGACCACGCCGCGCCCGCGCTGTGCCTCCTCACCGTGCTGGGCCTGGTGCTCGTCACCTGGCTACCGGCAAGCCCCATCGCCGATGCGCTGGGTCTCATGCCGCTGCCGCCAATCTTCTTCGCGCTGCTCATCGGCATTGTCGCCGCCTACATCGCGCTCACCCAACTGGCCAAGCGCCGCTACATCGCCCGCCACGGCGAGCTGCTGTAACGCACGAGTTGTTACGCTCGACCCATCAGGCGGTCAAAAAGTCCCGCCTCACTGTCCCCTTTGTGGTGGTTTTGGTGCGCTACGAGGCATTGGTCAGGCGGCTCCAGAGTTCGTCAATATCGATTTGGTCGCCGCCGCTCAGATAACCGGTGTGAATAAAAGACTCACTATAGATATAGATGTCATGCGCGCTGTCGCCATCATCTTCGGTGTCGTAGGCCGAAATCACGTAACGGCTGCCGTCGAGCGCCTTGACCAGCCAATACACGGAATCGTCGATTGTGCACTTCTCCTGCACTATCGCCGCATCGCCGATTGCGCCGGTGAGCGCACGATTGCCCGTCGTATAGCCGCCCACCGAGAGCAAAATCGCCACGCTATCGTCTCCGCCGCCCGGCTCAAGTTCCTCGTACTCGGACTCCGAAAGCGGTATCGCGCTGTTCGCAAGTTCGTCCACGTCATCCGAAATCTTAGAAAAGGTAAAAGCGAAAAGTCCCGCGTCATCGGCGGCACCGTAGCCCACGCTCTCGCCTTGCCACTCATAGTTTTGATGCTTGAGCAGGCGCACCAGGTCGGCGCCGTCCAAGTTGATCGCAGCATAGACCGTCACGTTGGCGTTGTCGTCTACACAGGCGGCGTCCGCCGTGGTCGCCTTCTTGGCACCGCCCGCGCCGCCCAATCCGCCCGAGCAGCCAGCCAGCGCACAAGCCAGCGCACCCGCGCCTGCCACAAAGGCCGCACGGTTCATCGTCACTTCATTCATCATGTTCGTTCCTCGCTATGGTATTGGCCACGTCGCACCTAGCCGAGCGCGCGTCCAGTCTTTTCCTGCCAAAACTCGTCTATCGTCGGAGCACCGCCGCCCTGGGTAAACCTACCGGTCTTGATAGCCTCCTCGGTAATGAGATCCAAGCGGTAGTCACCGTTTTCCATCGGACTCGCCATGGCAACGTGCCGCGCCATGTTGGAACCGTATACGCACGCGATCCATGAGTCCGAAGTAATCTGCGCCCGGTCCTCGACCGGCACGGAAAAGCCCGCGATAACATCCTCGCAGCTCGAATAGCCCGAAAGTTGCAGCGTGAACATCACGGTGCTTCCGGTGCCGCCCTTGTCGAGCTTTCCGATTTCGTCCTCGCCGAGCCATTCGGTCGCGCCGTCCTTGCTGATATTGCAGACGCTGAGCACGTGTCCCGCCTCGTCCTCGTACATCTCGAGCGCGTCTTGCCAGGTATAGCCCTGCTGCGAGGCAAACTCCTGCAACTGCCAGCCCTTAAGCTCGAGGAGCGCCGCGATGCTGATGTTGCGGTGCGCATCCCAGCAATCACCCGACCACGTATCGAACGCATCCGCCGAGCCGCTGTCCGCGCCCGGGCCGCGGTCCGCGTCGCCGGAATCGCCCGACGTCGCACCCGCGTCCATCTTGTCCTTTACCGGGCGGTCGTCGTTAAAACCCGTCGCATCCTGCGTCCGCTGTCCGCCGCACCCCACAAGCGTCAGCAGCGCCGTTCCCGCCGCCGCGACAAATGCCGTGCGCGAAAGTACCGTCTCCCTCATCATTGTTCCTTTCCCGTTCTTTATCACAATGCCGAGAAACACACCTGGCATCGATTCACACATAAGCCGCCTCACGCTATTGACGAGGCAGCTCCGTCCAGCCAAAACCGGGTTCAAAGCCATCGCGTGTACCGATCACATCGCCCGAACCGTTGACCCAGGCCTGGTCGGCCATCACCGAGACCTCGACATCGGTGCCGTCGGGTCTGGCGTAATGGTTGACCCCGCGAATGGCATCGGAATACGAGGCCGCACCCGTGCCTACGCCCGCGCTGGGAAAATTGGCGGTGCTGGCAGCCATATTCGCGGCGTGCTGACGGTCGCTGCGATCGAACCACGCCTGCTGGTAGCTGTCGAACGCCGCCTGTTGCGAGGCATGCATCTGTTGCCAGGCTGCAAACTGCTGTTGCTGCTGGGCAATGTTCATCTGCGTGCGTTGGCGCTGCTCAAGCACCATCTGTTGCTTTTGAGCTGACGCTTCGCGTGCAATCGCCGGATTGAGCCGCAGAGTCGACGCCATTGATGCAAGCGCCGTGGTGGCTGCCTCGTCCAGGCGACCTTCTGGCGCAACCAAACAGAAGCTGTCCCTGATACGCCACTGCAGCAGGTCGGCCGCGCCCAGCTCGAACGACGCTCCGTCCGGGCAACCGTCTCGACCCGTGGGCTGTTCTTGCGCGACGCCCTGTCCCGCCGCTGCCGCCGCCTGGCGCTCGCGCAGGCGCTTGCCCAAAACACCGCCGATCAGCCCACTCGAAAGGCCCGCGCCCAGCAGCGTCTCGGCCCCAGCGGCAATGCCTTTACCCATAGAGCCCGCGACGCCGCCGATCGAGGCCACATAGCCCTCGACTTTGGCCGCCACCGCGAGTTCGGTGGACACTGGGGCGCCCGCGAGCCGATATCGACGCATGCGGCACTCATAGATCACATTGCTCGGCTCCATCGAAAAGCCCTGAATCGCAAATTCGTTTGCCGCCTCGCGCTTTACGCGGGCACGTTCGCGCTCGATATCGACCGCCGCGCTCGATGGGTACGGTTGCTCGGCCACAACCTCCGCCCGTGCGCCCAGCTGTGCCGCGCAGGCCTGAGCCAGCTCGTCGCAAGCTGCCTCCACGTGCATAAACGCCTTGTGCTCGGTTTGCGTGGGGATACGCTTGGCAACGGCGCCCGCATCCACGTAGCAGAGCTCGGAGCGGTACATAATCCGCTCACCCATCGGACCCGCCGCCGTCACGCCAACCGAAATCGGGCAGTCGAAACTGCCGCTGCGCTCAAGATGCGCTTCTTCGATATGCCAGCCCCGCGGCAGCGCTACCTGCGCGAGCGCCTGCCCGCCAGAGGTATCGCATGCGGCATGAAGCTCAAGGTCACCGATGTGAGGCGTATCCGTCGTGGCCGCGTCACGAGACGACGCGACGCCGGCAGTCTCCACCGGCGCATCGGCCGGCGCGTCCACGCTCGGGTCGCCGCCTTCGTCCGCATCGCCATCGGCAGTCGCCCCATCTGTAGCCCCCACGGCGCCCGAGTAGCCCACAACGCCCTCAAGTCGGACGCCGCACCCCGGGCAAAATCGCACCGGCACGCCGGCGACCCGAGGCAGCTGCGCCCCACACGCCGGGCAGAATCTCAAGTCACTCATCCCGTACATCCCTAATTTCGTTAGCTGTTTTTGATCGCGGCAAGCTGCCGCCATAGCTCATCGGCACCGTTAAGTCGATACGCCGTCTTATCGAGCACGATGTTTTTGCCCTCAAGTTCTACCGATTGCTCCGAGCCATCCGTATAGACAAAGACGAGCGTTCGGCCGGCATCGCTCATCCGCTCATCCACCGCATCCCCCACGGTGCAGCCATCGAGCGCGGCAAAAGTCGATGCGACCAGTTCGGCATCGCCGGTCTCATAGACCGTCCGCGCCTCCCCGTCCTCGATAAGCTTGACCGCCACCGGAACGGCAGCGCAGTCGTTGAGCGACACTTGCGCGGCAGTCTTCCCCTGAGCGCCATGGTCGCCGGCAACGTAAACTCGCATGAGTGTCACCGCCGCGGCAAAGACCACCACGGCGATAAGCGCGCCCGCAATTTTATTAGACGCGCAACCCCGAGACGCCATAGGTGCACCCCCTCCGTTCTGCTCTGCTCAGCATCACATTCATATGCCTTTGGGCACCAAAACGGCAGGTGACAAATGTCTCATATTCATATTTTTGCAGGTAAAAAACCACCACAAAGGTGCCTGTCCCCTTTGTGGTGGTTAGCTAGTCTTGGGGTGTCCAGGACCAGAAGAAGTTGATGAGGGCTACGCGCGAAGAGGCACCGGTCTTTTTGTTGATCGAAGCGATGTGGCGATAGAGCGTGGAACGCGAAAGGAAGAGTGCCGCCGCCACGTCCTGCACGCTATCGTCCGAAACGACCAGTGCCTCCAGGGGCACCGTGTCGGCCTGGCCGGGCTCACAGCTCGCGCCAAGATCGTCGGTGGCAAGCGCCAGCCTGCCGCGCGTCGCCTCGCCCTCACCGTCTTGTCCAAACTGCCCTAACAGCGAAATCGCGATGCCGACAAACAGCACGAGCACGACGCTCACTGCCGCCAGCACGTTTTGACTCGAGATAATCGCCACTGCCGGAGCCGTCACGAGCATCGAGCAAACGTTGTTGATAACACGGCCCATGCACGGCCACAGATACGCCCAGCGGGCATACATCGAAATCGCGGCGAACTTCGCGGTGAAGAACACCACGAAAAAGCCCGTGCCAAGGTAAAAGATAATCGTGGCGGCAAGCGTGTTGCCACCGTTGCCATCGGTGATAAGTACAAAGAACGAGAGCGTGGACAGCATGGCGGCGCACGTCATGATGATATTCATATACGAACGCCCACGCAGGTCATACAGGACGCCGGCGGCAAGGGCGCTCACAACCAGCAGCAAGCGCGGCCAGTCGCCCAGATCGATAGCGCCAGCGGCATGCGAGGTCGTAAGGCCGGCATTGAGGGCCGCGAACACGCCGGTGAGGCAAGCGGTCGCCACCGTCAGACGCACCACGGCACCCTGAAAGGCCGCCTTTGCCTCGGGGTCATCGTGCCACCTGGCGCCACGCTCCGACGCATCGACCGATAGCTCGGCAATCTCGACCTCGAACTCGGGCGCAGGCTCATCACGCAATTTAGCGCGGCGGACACCGTGAAGCAGCCCCACCAGCGCAATCGCACAGGCAATGAGAACAGACTGCTGGGGAATGCCCGCAGGCATCACCATATGGTTGAGCACCTGCACCAAAATGCCCACAGCATAGGAAACCGCCACGGTGCGCGCCAGGCAGGGCGTCTGCGCAAAACGCCGCGCAAGATTGGCATGGGCGGTCGATCCGCAATAGCCCAGGGCGCAGCACGCCACCAGGCCGCCGGCAATTACTACCTCAAACCGCATTGCCATAATCATCAGCAGCAACGCCGATACCAACAGCACGCCCGTAATATCGCTCGTCGCATCGATCGTCTGGGGACGGCGATAGTACAGAAATGGGCGCACGAAAAAGCCAATCACGCTCGCGCCGACAACGATGCTCTCGTAGATGACGACCTCACTCGATGGCACGAACTCGGCCATGCGCGCATCAAAGAAATACTCGCACGCCAAAAACGTGAAGAAGAACAGCGCTAGGCACAGAATCTCCCGCATGCCCCGGCGCAAATATGCGGTTGTGTCTCCCAGGTCCCTCATGGTAACCCCCACCCGCTTTGTTGTCCGGAACACCATTTTAATAAAGAACCAATCTCAATATCGAAGCCAAGTTCGAAATGTTGCAAATTCGACCCCAGTCGTCCACATCACGCCGCGATTTTGAACCGCATGGCCCAGAAGGGGCGCGCGCAAGCTCCAACTCGGCAAGGAGTATCCCCCAACTGCCACTCATTTAGGTACGTCCCCAATGAGTACCCAATGAGTAAACAAAGGGTGCGACGGAATGGCTCCCCTTGGCAGCTTGAAGCCGTCATGCAGGAACCATTCCGTCGCAGCCTAATGAAAGGGACTGGGTTGTAAATGTTGGAGAAGAGCCGTTAGCGCCCGGAGGTCAGGATCACCAGCGCGTCGTGCTCAAAGGGATGCTGAGCCACGCGCACGGTGCCGTCACCGTTGTCGCGGACGGGCAGCTTGGCGATGCGCTTGTCCTCCATGTCGAGGACCGTCGCCGTCCAGCCGCGCGCGCCGTCGAGCTTAAACTTGAGCGCCGTGGTGCGCGGCAGGTAGGTGACGACGCGATCGCCAACGCGCGCCAAACGAATGGCCTCGCGCGCGTCATCGAGGAGCTCCTGCGCCGGAACCACGGCAAGCGCGTCGTCGGCAGCCGTAGCGCCCAGGGCGGCAAGCACGTGCTCAATCGCGCCAAAGTCCCAAACGCCCGCAAACTGCAGACACTCCTGCCAGCGGAACGGCATATCGAAGCCCTCGCCCAGCACCGAGCCCTGGCTCTTGCTGGTCTGCCAGTTCCAAACACCGTGCGCGCCATAGGTCACGCCGGCACTGGCGCCGGCAAGAATCGACGACCATACGCTCGCGCGGCAATCCTGCGCGGTGAAACGCCAGTAGACGTTGCGCGACGCACCCATCTGCTCGTAGCAGGGCTCGGAGTTGACCATCGGCTTTTTGGGATAGTTGGCGATAAAGTCCTGCGGCAGGCGCCATGCCTCGGGCTGGCCCTCGTAGTTGTGGCCGGGCTGGAACATGTAAAAGTCCAGACGATCCAGGTACTGTGACGGAATGGTGCGGTTGCCGCGGTTGATATGCATGGTGCGCAACGCTTCGGGCGCGCGTTTGACGACTTCGTCGAGGGCGTCCTCGTAGTAGGCAATCGCCTCGTCGCTGGTAAAGTCGGTATCGCCCGTCACCACGTAGACGGGATCGAACTCGCCCAGGTTCTCGACGACGCGGACAACGTGGGCACGGACCTCCTCGCGCGGCATAACCTCGGCACCGCAATGCTCGGCAATCTTGGCGCCCCAGGTACCGGGCACGTAGTTGCACCACATAAGCACGAGCGCCGGACGAATGCCGCGCTCGACGGCAGCGCGACACATGGCGGCGGCGCGATCCCAGTACGCTTGGTTGGGGCGGGACCAATCAAAATGCACGCCGTCCTCGCTGGCATAGGGCCAAATGCCCAGATCGGGGCAGCAGCGATCCCACTGCGGCAGCGTGTTGATCTGCAGCACGTTCATGCCCTGTTCGGCACGGCGGGTCAGATAGTAGTCCCAATCGGCCTCGGTAATGCTCGTAAACGCGCTCCAGCACGTATCGGCAAACCAAAAGAACGGTTTGCCCTCGCACAAAAAGCCGTCCTGACGACCGTTAACAGTCAGCTTTCCCAAACTCATCTGCATGTCCTTTCGTTTGATAAAGGAGTTGCGAACCGGCAGATTCTTTCGCGGTAACCCCGCGCGAAAGCACCTGGCGCTTAGCATGCCCCGGCGAGTAGGCGCCACGCGCCCCCAATCAGTCTACCTTGTAAGAAGGGCCCCGCCGGGCTTGCGCCTGACGGGGCCCTGTCGTGTAGGTAAGGTCGTATGCGTCCGAATGGTTTGGCCTTAGGCCTCCATCTCGGCGAGCTCCTCCTTGGAGAAGCCAGTGGCAAAGACGACGGCAGCGGCGATGACAAAGGAGATTGCCATACCGACGATAGCCCAGACGGTGTTCATCTGGCCACCCTGCAGGTAGTTGGTGAAGACCAGGAAGTTGGAGGCGCCGCCGGCCAGGTAGTAGGTAACACCCATGAGGCCGGAGAACACCGCGCCGATGGCACCGCCGATGAACATGCCGAGCATGGTGCGACGGAAGCGCATGAGGATACCGAAGAGCGCGGGCTCGGTGACGCCGCCGGCGATAGCGGAGATGACGTAACCCAGGGCAAGACCCTTCTCGTCGGGGTTCTTCATCTTGAGGAAGGCACCGAAGGCGCAGCCCCAGACAGCGGCCATAGCGCAGTTGGTGGAAACGAAGACGAAGGGATCGTAGCCGGCGGCGATAATCTGAACCTGAGCGAGCAGGATGACGGGCATGTGCATGCCGCAGACCACGAAGAGCTGCCAGAAGGCGCCGAGGATGGCCATAACGATCAGGATACCGATACCGCCAAGGTCAGCAAGACCAAAGAGGGCGTTGGCGATGAGGTTGCCGAGCTCGTTGCCGATCGGGGCAAGGACGATGAAGGCGATGGGGATCGTGACAATCATGGTGCAGAACGGCGTGAAGACCGTGGACAGCACGTCGGGCATGACCTTCTTAAAGAACTTCTCGATGAAGTAGAGGACCGGCACCGAAAGGATGATCGGCAGGACGGACTGCTGATAGTTGGCAGCGGCGATCTGGAAACCGTAGACGGAGATGATTCCGCCACCCTCCTGGGTAGCGACGCTGACGACAGACGGGGCCATGAGAGCGCCGCCGAGGAGCATACCGAGCACCGGGGTGGCGCCGAGCTTCTTAGCGGCGGCATAGCCCAGGTAGATGGGGATAAAGGTAAACGTGGCCTCGTACAGGGTGGTGTAGAGGAACGTGTAGGTCGGATCGGTATCGGAGATAACGCCGAGCATGGTGGGGCCAAGAACCGCAGCGATGGTGCGGAACAGACCGCCAGCCATGAGCAGCGGGATCAGCTGGGTCATGGAGCCCGACAGATAGTCGAGGATGATATTGGGCAGGTTCTTGATATCGAACTTCTCCTTGGGAGCGTCGAGGTTCTCGTCGACCGCGGCACCCTGCTTGACGCCGGAGATGGCGACGAACTCGGCGAGCACCTTGGGCACGTTCTGGCCGATGATGACCTGGAGCTGGCTGCCGGCGAACTGGCAACCCAGAACACCCTTGACCTTCTTGATCTTCTCCACATCGGCCTTGTTGTTATCCTTGAGCGTCAGACGCAGGCGCGTCATGCAGTTGGTGGCGACGGTAACATTCTCCGCACCGCCCACGAGCTCGAGGACATCGGTGGCAATCTGTTTGTTATCTACTGCCATGGGACCCCTCCCCATATCATCGTGTGTCTACCCGTTTGGACGTAGGCACGCCTTTGGCCCGGCGGCTATAACCCCTTACGGCTGCCGAGCCCTTGGATACGCTGTCGTAAACAATCTGTTTACTGAACGTTTACAGCGCTTAGTTTACACGCAGCATCGAATTTGTGGCACTTTTGCCGTTTGCAGTCCGGTGAACGGTAGAAAATCGGGGGTGAACGTAATTGAATGCCAAGGCATTACATATAGTGCGTTAATTTATAAATGGCCGTCTACGTGGGATTTTATATAATCTGGCACCCAAATGCCTTGTTGACTCATCAACAAAAGCCCTGCTAGATAGTAGTAAACGAGTGTTTAGTAGTTCATTGAGCGTTTGATGGAGCCGTTTACCGAGTTCATCTGCTTATTCTGGATTTCTGCATTACACTAAACATGTTTAGATTGTATTGCCGCGATTATTTAGCACGCGTGGCACAAGGGAGGAAGCTCATGGAACTCAAGTCATGTACCTACGCAACCGTCACCACCTTGGGCGACTTTGGCCCCTGGATCAGCAAGGTTGTGCTCGACCTGCCGTGCACCGTTCGTGCCAACGATATCGACGCACGCTCCTTCCATATATATGTAGAGCGTCACGAGCGCACGGGCGAGGTTCTGATGCGCAAGGAGCACGGCGCCGACCATGCCGCGCCCTCCGTGGGTTACATCGACGTTCTCGCCGCGTATCCGTGTGACGAGAACGGTCGCAAGCTCGCCGTGGGCACCCATGTGGCGCTCGAAGTCGCCGAGCAGCGCCTGACCAAAAAGATTGAAGGCGGCGTCATGGGCTCGCGCCTGCTCGACGACCAGCTGCGCATCACGCAGCTCGTAGCCCTTCCCGGCAACGATGGCGACGATCCCACCAGCGGCTTGGTCTTCGATGCCTGTCGCGGCAACATCTGCCCCGCGCTCAAGGGCTGGAGCAATGCCGTGCAAAAGACCGCCGTCAATGGTATTGCGCTCGAGTACGGCTTCTTTGAGCCCAGCTTTAAGGCAGAGGACTCGGCCTGCTTCAATCCCTTCGCGCCCGAGGCCACGGTCGTGCCCCAAAAGGCCCCGCTCGTGGTGTACCTGCACGGCGCCGGCGAAGGCAAGGGTGCCACGAAGGGCGAAGGCGCCACGCGCGCCTATATCGGCAACCGCGTGACGGCCATTAGCCAGGCGCAAATCCAGCGCTACTTTGGCGGCTTTGCCTGGGTGCTCGTGCCGCAGTCGCCCACGTTTTGGATGGACAACGGCGTCGAGCAGCTCGGTCGCTCCAACCAGAGCATCTACTCCCCCGTGCTCAAGGCGCTCATCGATGAGTTTGTCGCCGAGCATGCCGATCGCATCGATACCGACCGCATCGTGGTTGCCGGCCTTTCCAACGGCGGCTTTATGACCCTGCGCCTGTGCGCCGACTACCCCGATTTCTTCGCCGCCGGCCTTCCCTGCTGTGCCCCGTGGTACAACGCCACGGAGGAGGACGTAGCCGCGCTCGCCAAGACGCCGCTGTGGTTTACGCACTCCAAGGGCGACGAACTTGTGTCACCGCAACAGACCGTGCTGCCGCTGTTCGCGCGCCTGCGCGGTGCCGGCGCCAACGTGCATCTCACCTACTTTAGCCATGTCGAGGACCTGACCGGCGTGTATCGCGAGGCCGACGGCTCGGCCAAGAAGACGTTCAACCACGGCGTGTGGATCCACCAATTCAACGACCTGTGTTATCAAGACTTCGACGGGGGCAACGTACTCATCGACGGCGAGCCGGTGGGCTGCTGGGAGTGGTCGGCCAGGGTTTCGAGGTAACCATCCCATCGGGGGCTCTGACCTTTAGTTTTGTAAACGTCCTCGCGCATGAGCCCCGCTTATCCTGCTCCTTCGGAGCATCGGATAAGCGGGGCTCGCGCTGCGGAATGTTTACAAAACTAAAGGTCAGAGCCCCCTAAGTTAACGTTGTTCGAAACGCTGGTCGGCCGATTCCGGCGGGCCGCCGGGTCGCGGGCGATGGGGGCGTGGGTCCCGTCTTGCCTTGCGCGTAACTGGCTGAATTGATTTTGATTGGAGCTGTTCCTATGTCCCAGAAGTTGACTCGGGTGATTGTTACCACTGATATGGAAGTCGATGATATGAACTCGCTTGTTCATTTGGCTCTGTATCTCAACTTGCTTGATGTTCAGGCTGTGGTGTATACGGCTTCGCAGTATCACTTTCTTGGGGATGGGGTTCATACGCTCGGCGAGGTGAATTCGCATTGGCGGACCAAAGGGCGGCGCTCTTATGAGTGGGCTGTTGTGCCTCATGAGCCCGATCCGCTAGCCGGCGAGCTTCGTGAGTATCGGCCGTTTCCCGAGCATTGGATTGAGAGTCTCTGGAGTAATGAATATGCCCAGGCTTGGCCGCAGTTGCAAGCAAATGCGGCCGCTGCCGGTGAGCCGCCGTTTCCCACGCCCGCCCAGATGATCGAGCGCACCTTTGTGGGAAATGTTGCCTTTGAGGGTGATGTGACTGAGGAAACTGAGGGGTCTCGCGTAATTGCGCAGGCGATTTTAGATGATGATCCGCGTACGTTATGGTTGCTCAGCTGGGGTGGTATGAATACGATCGTTCGCGCCCTCATGAGTATTGCCGAGCGCTATCGCGCCACGCCCGAGTGGCCCGCCGTGCAGCAGCAGGTCTATCAGAAGGTGCGCGTGATGGGCGTTGCCGATGGCGTGGGACAGGACAACTCGTGGCTCGACCATGGGCGCGAGCTCTTTCCCGAGCTCATCTTTTGGCGTGTTCCCTATATGTATGGCGGCTATGTCGACGCCAAAACAGCTCAGCCCGATACGCTGCCGCTGTTTAAGGCTCCCTGGCCCGAGCAGAATCTCACGCAGGGCAACGGCCCCCTCATGGCACGCTATATGCTCTATGGCGATGGTAAGGTCTACGAAAACGAGCCTGAGCGCTTTCAGTTTGGCAAGCATGCCCGTCTGGATTGGGGCCTGGAAGGCATGCCCGCGATGCAGTTTGAGCGCGGCGATTTTATGGCCGAAGGCGACAGCATGACCTATATTCCGCTGCTGCCGTTTGGCCTGCGCGGTATCGACGACCGTGGCTTCGATACGCTGCTGGGACGCATGTTTTTTGATGGGCATCCCGATGCGAACGCGCCCGCCGGTTTTGCCTCCATCGGCACGCCCGCAGACGACAATCTCAATCCCTATCTGCGTGCCTATCAGGAAGACTTTGCCGCCCGCGCGCAATGGTGTGCCCATGATCCGGCAGCCTGCTCGCATCCGGCACATGTTGTCGAGGTCACGGCCGACCGCAGCGCCACAGCCGACGAGCGCGTC
The DNA here is from genome assembly GCA_900549345.1 of uncultured Collinsella sp. Lineage (GTDB taxonomy): Bacteria > Actinomycetota > Coriobacteriia > Coriobacteriales > Coriobacteriaceae > Collinsella. The sequence continues at coordinate 4,949 of UROC01000002.1, read as the reverse complement.
GACCTTACAGCGACCATCGTCGACCCCGACGGCAAGGGCTTCGATGTACATTGGGATGTCGCCGTGGACCCGTCGAGCTATGCAGGCGCCCAGGATCTGTCGCTGTGGCAAGAATGCACGGTAGACACCGCTTTCATCGTGCCCGCCGACGCGCGGCCCGGCGACCGCCTTGTGCTCACCCTTACCGTGCAGACGCGCGCCGAGCGCCCCTGCAGCCGCTACGCCCAGGTCGCCGTAACCGTGGCATAGCAAGGACGGCGCCCACATTCGGCAGCCGCCGCATTCGACAAAGAGTGTCCCCAGGCGCCAAACGAGCGAGGATTGTTGGACACCCAAATGACGAGAGTGGATAATCTCCCACTTTGAGCCTGCACACAGGCCAAAAACGGGAGATTATCCACTCTCATTCTGTGGCACTCATTGGGGACGTACTTAAATGAGTAGTTTCACTCATTTAAGTACGTCCCCAATGAGTAGGAAAAATGGGCCATGTGTCCCAGTTGTGGAGACTCGTTGAGCCGTCTGGGTATCGTGAAAGGCTGCGCACTCCCCCATCATCAAAAGTGACACACGCTACCTGTTGATGGGAGGCAGCCATGGGCTTCTTTGACAAGATGTTCGAGAAGAAAGAGTGCGCGATTTGCGGTACCGAGCTGGGACTTCTCGGCAAGACCAAGATCAACGAGGGCTACCTGTGCAAAGAGTGCGTCGGCAAGCTCTCCCCCTTCTTTGGCGGCTATCGCTCCAGCACCGCGGACGATATCCGCGAGCAGCTCGCCTACCGTGAGGCCAATGCCGAGCGCCTGGCGTCGTTCAATCCCACGCGCACGCTTTCTGCCGGACGTACCAACATCATGCTCGACGAAGACGCGGGCCTGTTGATCATCACTTCGCAGAGTCGCTGGCGCGACGCCAACCCCGACATCATCGAGTTCTCGCAGGTACTCGGCTGCGATATGGATATCGACGAGCATCGCACCGAGATCTATCGCGAGACCAAGGACGGCGAGCGCGAGAGCTACAACCCGCCGCGTTACGACCTGGATTACGACTTTAATCTGACCATCCACGTCAACACGCCGTACTTTACCGAGATCAACCTGCGCGTGAACGACTCCACCATCGATCAGCGCGGTTCCATCGAATACCGTGAGGCCAAGCGCCAGGCAACCGAAGTTCGCGATGCGCTGGTGCAGCTGCGCCAGGAGACGCGCGACAGCGTCGTGGCCGCCAAGGCCCCCAAGACCGCGGTCACCTGCCCCTTCTGCGGCGCAACCACCATTCCCGATGCCAGCGGGCGCTGCGAATACTGCGGCGGCGCCATAGGCGCATAGCCCCCGGCACGGAAAGGACCGATCATGGCCTTCGAGAGCGTTAACTATCAGTGCCCCGCGTGTGGCGGCCCCCTGCATTTTGCCAGCGCCGAGCAAAAGCTCGTCTGCGACTACTGCGACTCGCGCTTTGAAGTCGAAGAAGTCGAAGCCCTCTATCGCGAGCGCCAGGACAAGGCAGACGCCAAAGCCGACGCTGCAGCAGCAGCGCCCAAGCCCGCCGCCGACGCTGCGGTGCAGGAGCTCGCCCAAAACGCCGGCTATATCTGCTCATCGTGTGGCGCCGAGCTAATCTCGGACGGTACCGTCGCCGTTACCACCTGCCCGTACTGCGGCAACCCCGCCGTGGCACCCGGTCAGCTCTCGGGAGACTTTTCACCCGACCTGGTGATTCCGTTTAAGCTCGGACGCGACGACGTTATGGCTGCGCTCAAAGAGCATTACAAGGGCAAGGTCCTGCTGCCCAAGAGCTTTGTCACCGGCAACCACATCGACGAAGTCCAAGGCGTTTACGTGCCGTTTTGGCTTTACGGCGCCCGCGTGGACGGCGAAGTGCACTTTGATGCTACCAACGAGACCGTGACTGAGGAATCCGATCGTACCGTCACGACCACCGACCACTACGACGCCTACCGTAAAGGCAATATCTCATTTGAGCGCGTACCCGTCGATGGATCGTCCAAGATGCCCGACGGCCACATGGACGCCATCGAGCCGTTTGACTACGACGCGCTGCGCCCGTTCTCGGTCGCGTATATGCCCGGCTACATCGCCAACCGCTACGACGAGGACTGTGAAACCTGCAAGGCGCGTGCCGAGCGCCGCATGGAGGAGAGCACGATCTCGGCCCTGCGCGAGACCGTCGTCGACGAGTACGACGACGCCACAGTCGAAAGCAAGCAGCTCGACTACACCTGGGAAAACAGCGATTATGCCCTGTTCCCCGTGTGGATGCTCTCTACCTCGTGGAACGGCAAGAGCTACCTGTTTGCCATGAACGGCCAAACCGGCCGCATGGTCGGCGAGCTTCCCTGCTCAAAGCCCAAGCTCGCGATCGCCTCGGTGCTGTTCTTTGTAATCGGATTTGTTCTCTCCCAAATTCTCTTCATGGGTGGGAACGCCTTCGATCCAGACTACTTCACCTTTGATATCGAGGGCATCCTCATCAACATCGTCGCGCCGCTGATCATCGTGATCATCGCAGACGTGTTGCTGGTCGGCCAGCTCAAGACAGCCAACGAGGCCACCCACGCCGACGAGTACTGCGGCGAGCTCGACCTGGTCGAGAAGCACGACACCTTCAGCCACACCGAGACCACCGTCGTCATGAAGGACGACAAGGACGACTAACCATCCTGACCAATACCACCCGGCCTTTGACGAGAAAGGAAGATCACCATGGGACTCTTGAAAGCTGGATTGGGTGCTGCCGGCGGCGTCATGGCCGACCAGTGGAAGGAATTTATCTATTGCGAATCGATGCCTGCTGACGTCTTGGCCTGCAAGGGCAGCAAGCGCACCGGCGGTCGCAGCTCCAACACGCGCGGCGAGGACAACGTCATCTCAAACGGCTCCGTCATCGCCGTTAACGATGGTCAGGGCATGCTCGTGGTGCAAAACGGCAAGATCATCGAGGTTGCGCTGGAGCCCGGCGAGTTCGTCTTTGATACCGGCAGCGAGCCGAGCGTCTTTAGCGGCAACTTGGGCGACTCCATCAAGGAGACGTTCGCCAATATCGGCAGCCGCTTTACCTTTGGTGGCGACGCGGGCAAGGACCAGCGCGTCTACTTCATCAACACCAAGGAGATCATCGGCAACAAGTACGGTACCGCCTCGCCCGTGCCCTTCCGCGTGGTCGATAACAACATCGGCCTGGATGTCGACATCTCTGTGCGCTGCAACGGCGAGTATTCGTACCGTATCACCAACCCGCTGCTGTTCTACACCAATGTCTGCGGCAACGTGACCGATAGCTATACGCGCGACAAGATCGACAGCCAGCTTAAGTCCGAGCTGCTCACCGCCCTGCAGCCCGCCTTTGCCAAGATCTCGGAGATGGGCATTCGCTACAGCGCCATCCCTGGCCACACCACCGAGCTCGCCCGCACGCTCAACGAGGTCCTCTCGGCCGATTGGCGCGACCTTCGCGGTGTTGAGATCGTGAGCTTTGGCGTCAACTCCATCGCCGCTTCGCAAGAAGACGAGCAGATGATCAAGGACCTGCAGAAGGCCGCGGTCATGCGCGATCCCACCATGGCAGCCGCCAACATCGCCAGTGCCCAGAGCGACGCAATGCGCGCGGCAGCCGCCAACCCCAACGGCGCGATGGCCGGCTTTATGGGCATGGGCATGGCGGGCGGCATGGGCGGCATGAACGCCAGCCAGCTGTTCGCCGCCGGCCAGGCACAGCAGCAGGCTGCCCCACAGCCGGCTCCGACACCCGCTCCCGCACCGGCTCCTGCCGCTGCCCCCGCGGCCGGCACGTGGACCTGCAGCTGCGGCGCCACCAACACCGGCAAGTTCTGCCCCGAGTGTGGCAGTCCCGCGCCCGCCCCGGCACCGGCCAAGTGGTTCTGCCCCAACTGCGGCAGCGAAAACGGCGGCAAGTTCTGCAGCAACTGCGGAACGCCCAGGCCCTAGCCCCTCTATCTGGTAATTGGCGGGGGATCCGCCACCCCCGCATTTGCTTCTATGGGTTTTCACACAAGAAGGAGGACACCATGAAGACAACGTTCAAAAAATCCGTACTCGCATTTCTGACATGCGTCCTTGCGCTCGCCTTTGCCCTGACGGGCTGCAGCGGCGGCGGCAAAGACCCCAAGGCCAACTTCGTCGGCAGCTGGGAACTCTCGGGTGGAACCCTGGAGGGTGAAGAACTGACCGATGAGTACATGAAGATGCTCGAGGATTGGGGTGTCCACTGCGTCCTGATTCTCGATGAGGACGGTACAGGCGCCCTCGACCTGTTCCTTGAAGTCGTCGACCTGAAATGGGAGGCAAAGGACGCCACCACCGTAACCATCACCGCCGAAGACGAGTCGCATGACATGAAGCTCAAGGACGGCAAGCTCATCCTCGAAGAGGATGACGGCAATCTTGTCTTTACCAAGTCCGACAAGGACCTGTCCGGCACGGTGAAGAAGGATCGCGAGGCGGCCGAGAAGGAAGAAGAGATCGACGAGGCCGTCGAAGACGACGACGTCCAGAAGATTGAAATCTCCCCCGCCGTCACCGTTGCCGATGACGACCTGTGCACCATCACCATCACCGAGAAGTTCAAGGACGAGTGGGGCGACATCGGTTTTGTCGTCAACATCACCAACAAGAGCGACAAGGACCTGACCTTCTACGCTCCTTCCGGCAAGACCAACGTCAACGGCACCATGAAGGAACCCTGGTTCTCGGCTCACCTGATGCCCGGCACCAACGCCACTGAGGAATTCACGTTCTCGAACGGCACGCTCGATAGCCTTGACGACCTGGTCAATACGACCATCGGCATCGACGCCTACCTGACCGATTCCTACGAGGACGTCGCCTCCTACAGCGCAACCATCGCGTAACGGCAGACACCGATAGCCGCGGATTGGCGGACACATCCGCGCACATGTCAGGCGG
>UROC01000001.1 GCA_900549345.1 uncultured Collinsella sp. | reverse complement strand
CCATACTCTTTTTTTAGGACAGGAGGCCGCGAGTCGGGCCACCAGCCGCCAATCAATCGCACTCGCCAAGCGAGCGGCGCAGCGTGCGCACAGCGCCAAGCAAATTGGCATCGTTGCCGTTCTGTGCTGGCTTGATGCAGGGCCTCGGTATGATGGGAAGAACGTGAGCCTGATCCATCATGCGCTCAAATGCCTCAAACAGCTCGGGACGGGCGCTGATTCCGCCGCCGACCACGATGACCTCAGGGTCGATGACCGACTGCAACCCCATCAGCATGTTGTCGAAGACCAACGCGTATGCATCCAGACCGCGACGAGCGTCCTCATCCCCCTCTTCAATCCAAGAGAAAATCCGATATCCGTCGATATCATCGGTCGGATCAATCCCCTTCGCCGCACACACCTGGTCTCGGAGCGCCCGCCAGCTGGTGACATCACCGTACACCGACCCAAAGGTCACGGGCTTGCGCACATCGTTGCTCACAAAGCACACGGTGCCGGCGAGATTGTGCGCGCCTCGCAAGATGTGACCGTCAACAACGATGGCACCGCCGAGACCCGTACCGATCACCACCATCAACCCCAGGGAGACCCCCTTCAGCGCGCCGACGGCATATTCTCCCAGTGCCGCGCACATCGCATCGTTCTCGATGGCTACGGGAAGCCCCGTGCTCTCGCGCAAGATGCGACCGAGCGGATATCCGTCCAAACAGTGAAGGGCGCCGCCTCCCCCAACCACGCCATCGGAATCGCCTTCGGAAAAGACTCCGGGCATACTTATTCCCACACCCCTCACCCGGGCGCGATGGGGCTCGATCACCGAGCGGAACGTTTCGATAACCTGGTCGGCGGGCGAGGTGCATGTTGGGATACTTCCGTGCTCCTCAATGTGGTAGTCGGCGTTCACCACCGCCCATTTCACCTGAGTGCCGCCCGCATCTATACCGAAATAGCAGTCCATAATCTTATCCCCTGTCCCATAGGGTTAGTCCAGGTCCTCGCCGTTGCTCTCGATGACCTTCTTGTACCAATAGAAACTGTCCTTGCGGCTGCGCGCGAGCGTGCCCTTGCCCTCGTCGTCGCGGTCGACGTAGACGAAGCCGTAGCGCTTGCGCATCTCGCCCGTGCCGGCGCTGACCAGGTCGATGCAGCCCCACATGGTGTAGCCCATGAGGTCCACGCCGTCGAGTTCCACGGCATCCTCCATGCTCTGGATGTTCTTGCGCAGGTAGTCGATGCGGTAGCCGTCATGGATGGAGCCGTCGGCCTTCACCTCGTCGCTCCAGCCGATACCGTTCTCCACGATCCAAAGCGGCTTGTGATAGCGGTCGTAGAGCTCGTTCAAGGCGATGCGCAGGCAGTACGGATCGGTCGCCCAGCCCCAGGCGTTGGTCTCGAGGTAGGGGTTTTTCACCATGCCGAAAGCGAGATTGCCGGACGCGACCTCGAGCTCCTTCTGGCGCAACGATACCGTCGAGCCTCCGTAGCACGAGAACGACAGGAAATCTGCCGGATAGGTTGCGAGAAGCTCGAGGTCGTTCTCGCCCATTTCCAGCTTGATGCCCGCGCGCTCCATCTCCCTCAAGCGATAGGCGGGATAGTGGCCGCCCACCTGCACGTCGGCATACCACAGCGCGTCACGCTCGCGTTCCATGGCGAGCAGATGATCGGCGGGGTCGGCGGAATAGGAGTAGATGGGGTTGTACGCGAGCATCTGACCCACCATGATCTTAGGGGAGATTTGGTGCGCCGACCGAACCGTAAGGGCAGACGCCACGAACTGGTTGTGCGCCGCCTGGGCCTTCGCATGGGGGCTCCCATCCGTAAGCCCGCCCGCCATGAAGCTCCCCATGCTCATCATGTTGATCTCGTTGAAGGTGAGCCAGTACTTCACCTTGCCCTGATAGTGCTTCATGACGCAGGTGGCGTAGCGCACGAACAGGTCGATGAGCTCGCGGCTCTTCCAACCGCCGTACTTGTTCACGAGCGCGAGCGGGGTCTCGTAGTGCGAGAGCGTCACGAGCGGTTCGATGCCGTACTTAGCGCACTCGTCAAACACGGCGTCGTAGAACGCTAGACCCTCGGTGTTGGGCTCAGCCTCCTCGCCCGTGGGGAAGATGCGCGCCCAGTTCATGGACAGGCGGAAGCACTTGAAGCCCATCTCGCCCATGAGGGCGATGTCCTCGGCGTAGTGGTGGTAGAAGTCGGTGGCCGTGTGGCTGGGATAGTAGTAGCCATCAACCACCGCCACCTCCAGCCCTTCAGGAAGTCCCTCCTCGCAAACCGCATACACGGGAAGCGCGCCGGTTTCCCCTGTCGCGGTATTACGCCACGTTATCTGCCGTGACACCGTATGGCTACCGCTGGTCATGGCGTCCGAGGTGTTCGGTCCTTTGCCGCCCTCTTCCCAGCCGCCCTCATACTGGTTGGCGGCGGTGGCGCCACCCCACAGGAAACCTTCCGGAAATGCCATTGGGTACCTCCTCGATCGTGAAAACATCTTCATGAAACGGGAAGACGGGCTGCATGGCAGTCCCGGCTTCCCGTCAGATAATCAGTTAGGCGCTTGCACCCATGCGTTGATAGACCGTGATGAAGCGCTCGGCAAGGATACGGAAGCCCTCAGCGCTCATGAGCTGATCCTCCGCATGCAGCAAGATGATGCGAAACGGCAGCTCCTCGCCGCTGGCCTCTTGCTGAAGCAGTTTCATGTGAGCGTCGTGGCCTGCGTTGAACACCACGTTGCCCTCGTCGATAAGTTTCCGGGCGGCCTCAAAATCACCATTCTCGGCACAGGTTATCGCTTCGAGGTAGCAGCTGCGCGCGCTCCCCACCTGAGCGACGATAGAGAAGCACGTCATTTCAAACTGATCGATCGCTTCTTGTTTGATCTCTGACATGGCTATGCCCCCAGCAACTTTCGAGCCTGTTTGAGCACGGCCTCGCCGTTCATTGTCCCATACGCTGTCATATCAATCGGCTCCACCGGACAGTTCACTTGATTCTTCACCTTGTTGAGTTCAAAGCGAACCTGCGGTCCCAGCAGGATAACGTCGCTATCCGCATATTCCGCCGCTTGGTTGACAGGGTGCGCCTCGATGGTGCACACGAAACCGTCTTTTTCAGCCGCCTGTTGCATGCGCTGTACCAGCATGCTCGTCGAAGCGCCCGCGGCGCACATAAGTACGATATGTTTCATCCTACGCTCCCAACCTCATGGAAAATGATGGTGTGAATATGAAAATCCCTATGCGGCCGATTCCTCGAGAGCGGCCTGCTCCTCTCGCAACGCCTGGCGATCAGCCATAAGGGTGAAGGGGGTATACATGAGCACCGACACCGCCAAAACCGCAACCGAGATCACCAGGCACCCGATGCCGCCCTGCATGAATGCGATGACCGGCTGGGGAAGCACCCAGGGAAGCTGAATCGTGGGATTGAACGCAGCCCCAAGACCGAGGGCGTAAAGCGCCTGGACCACGATGGCGCAGACCGGGATGTTCAGCACGAACGGGATGAAGTACGTGGGATTCAGCACGACCGGCAGACCGAACATGAGCGGCTCGGAGATATTGAAAAGCGACGGAACAAGCGCGATGCCGCGAATCGCCTTGAAGCGCTCGGACTTGGTGAAGAGCAGCGAGATGCTGATGCCCAGGGCGTTAGCCTGGCCACCGATGGCGGTGCCGAGCGCGACGACGGCCCAAGCGCCATAGGGCAGTGCCTCGCCCGCGATGATGGCCTCGGTGTTAGCAGCGCTGCAAGCCATGATTACCGGAGCGTAGAAGTTGAGCATCACGTTGGGGTGGACACCGAAGAACCAGAAGATCGACTGCAGCGAGCACACGATGATATAGGCCAAAGGAGAGGCACCGACCATCGTGACCGGCGTGCCGATCAAGGTGTTGATCATATCGAACAGGTTGCCCCACGGGGTGAAAGAAAGACCCCACTTGGCGAACCACACCGCAGTGAATAGCACGATGGCGGCAAACATCGGCGACAGCGAGTCTGCAACCATGGGCGGAACCATATCGGGGAGCTTGATTTCAAGCTTGCTCATCAAAATGGCTGTCACCTTCGGCACGATCAGGCCAAGCAGAATGGCGACGAAGATGCCGTTCGATCCCATGTACGACGTGTTGATGAAACTCGCCATGGGAATATCCTCGAACGATTGCTGCGGCATGAATGCCAAAAACACCGCGCCGCTCACGATGCCACCGGTATAACCGCTAAGGCCGCATACCTTACCCCACCTCAAACCGATGAAGAAGGAGATGTATATACCCATCATGTTCATGGTAACGGTGAGGATGGAGTTGCCGGTCGCCATGAGACCGCTCGAAACCACCCAATCGGAGAACCCCGGAATGGGGAAGTTGATGAGAATCGCGATAACCGAGACGCCAAGGGTCATGGGCAGCGTGCACATCATGCCGCCCATGAGGGCGTCGAGCATCTTGCTGTCAGCAACCTTGCTTGCCACAGGTGCGATTGTCTTATCCATTATGTTTTGGATCTTGTCGAATACCGCCATGTTTCAGCTCCAATCTTTGCAGTGAACTCTATCGATGCCCGTGTGCGGCATCTTCCCCTCTAGATAGTGCATCCACCTCTCTTCAAAATCACAACGACGTGCTTCAGGCAGTACGCCATTCAGCGTGAATTGGCGAGATTGCCCCAGCGGACGCTTACGTCAGGTCCGCGTACGTCACGAGCCCCACGTCCTGCTCTGCAAGCCATGCGGCGACATCAGGGTCGACAAGCATCGCGGCTTCCCGGATGCGGGCCTCGAGCATGGTCGAGTTATCTCGCAAGTACGCGTCGATATAACCTGGGTGAAACACCATGAGACGGCATATCCCTTCCGGTGTCGTTTCAAGCGCCTCTCGAAGCGCCGCAAAGGGATCCGCTTCATATGACGAGAAATCCTTGGGAACATAGGAAAGCACCGGCGTCGAGCGAAAGGTGACTGGCTCGCCCGGAACACCCATCGCGAAATAGGGCAGGCCGTGACGCTCGGCAACGATCTCAAGGCCGCGGAAGAACATGGGGCTTGCGACCGCATGTCCCTCGAAGTAATCGGGCTCACGCCCGACGAGCTCAAGGAATCGCCGATACTGCGCCTCGATTTCGATAATGACCTCGTCAAGCACCACGAAGTCCTCCCCAGCCCGCGCGGCGGCGCGATATGCTGAGCTCCGCTTGAAATTGCCATCATCGTCAACGATGCTCGAGATGAGCGAGGAATCGCTGAGGGGCCTACCCGTGCAGATATTGGTGTGCTGACCCAAGCAGAGATCCTTGATTTGCAGGCGCGCCAAACCGCTTTCTGCAAGCGGCATGTTGGTCATGACGCCCACCGAGCGAATGAGCCCCGCTTGGACCGCGGCCGCTATCCCGCAATTAACACCGTCGCTGTAACCTAAATCGTCGGCGCGCAGCAATAACCGCTTCATCCGATCCTCCTCAACCGATATCTCGTCGAGCGGCAAAGCAACGAAGCGATGCCCTGTGTAGAGCCGATGCCGTGTTCCGGCGGGGCGGCAAGCTTCGTCGTCTCTTCTTGCATTAAGTATGACGCCGGCTATATCCAAAATCGGTTACATGCTGTGCCACAAGGTTGCGAGATGGCTACGCGAGTTTCATAACGTGAAACTCCGCAGGAATACCGGCATGTTTGAGCTATAGTTTGGTCAAATGAGGCCCTCTTATTCGGGCCACTGAGCATAAAGGGGACAGCCATCATGGAAAAATCCATCTCGATGGGATCGGTTGCCGAACGGTTGCTTGACTACATCGACACCGCAATGCAGCACGACACCAACTACGAGATAGCGACCACGCTGGTGAAAAACTACAGCAAGCTGAGCGAGCTCTCGATTGGAGAAATCGCCGACATGTGCTTCGTCTCGAAGGCTTCAGTGTCGCGATTCTGCCGGTTTATGGGTTTCGCTGATTTCAAGGACCTGCGCAACCAGCTTGAACATGACATCCTCAAAACCGGGTTGTTTCCACATGCCTTTGTAGAACAGCTGTCAAACGACACGGAAGGCGCTCTGGCATCCTACCGGGAGGCGATCCTGCTCAATATCGAAACGACCATCTCGGCGGCAAACATCGCGAAACTGCCCGCCATTGTCGATGATTTGCACGACAGCGGGCATGTCGCGTTCTTCTCCCACCACTTCCTCTGGGACGTGGGCCGCTACTTCCAGAGCAGGCTCACCATCATGAACCGCCTCATCGAGCTTTACCTCGATTATTCATCGCAGCTCGCCTGCGCGCAATCGCTCACCAAATCCAGCCTCGCCATCATTTGCAGCATAGGGGGAACATACCCCATTCGTTATCCAGAAATCGTCAACGCACTCGCCGCCTCCGGCTGTCGTCTTCTCGCCATCACACAAAACACCTCAAGCGCCTACTGGAACCATGCCTCCTGCATACTGAGCTGCGGAGTGACCAACAACATCGACACGGGCAAGTTCGGTGCGCTTGCCGCCATCGACTTGATAGTCATGGAATACCTGAGGCGTTATGGAGCCGATTCCGGTACTGGCGAGTAATCTCGTCGGACCACCGACGCTCAGCAGGGCAAGCCGTTTTCTCTAATCACGTCCTGATACCAGAAGAAGCTGTCCTTCCTGAAACGAGCGCATTGCTTCGCATCGGTTTCCGTGCGATCGACATACAGAAGGCCGTAGCGCTTAGTGAACCCCTGATGACTTGAGCATAGATCCATGAGGCTCCAAACGCAGTAGCCGAAGACGGGATAGCCTTCGCGAATGAGCTCCTCGACCTCGCCCAAATGTCGTGAAAGGTATTCGATGCGCACGGCATCATGCACCCTGTTCTCCTCGTCAAGTGACTCGGAAAGAGCCATGCCGTTCTCCGTGACGATCATCGGAAGCTGGTAGCGATCGTAGAGCTTGCGCATGCCCACGCGAAGCCCAAGGGGGTCGATGCCGTTCGACATCCACTCGGTCGGCGCGATCGCAGGGTTATCGCAGAGTTCGAAATCCCCGCCCGACCACGGAGGGAACCGGTCGAAGCGGATGGGCTCCGTGCGCTCATGCGCACAATTGCTGAAATAGTAGTTCACCCCAAGAAAATCGGGCCTCGTCGCGACCAGGATGTCGTGGTCCCCGCACTCAACAACAGGGTAGAAACCTTCGCGCTCCAGGTAATAGCGCGCATAAGGCGAGATGTCGCCGCGCACACTCAGGTCGAGCAGGTAGTTCTGCATCATCTCCTCGGCGTTCATGGCCGCAAGCACATCCGCCGAAGCGCTCGTCCGCGGGTTGACCACCTGCATGGCGACAACGGGGCCGATCTGCGCATCGGGGTCGATCTGTCGCAGGCACGCGATGGCGCGATGCTCGGCAAGAGCGACATGATAGCTCATCTGGTAGGCGTTCTTCTGCTGTTGGCGCGGATCGGTTTCGGTGTCACCCGTGTTGCTGGGCGCGGAGGTCGCAATTAGCTGTTCATTCACGGTAACCCAGCGCTTGACGCGCCCCTTGAAGTGCGTGAAGCAGATTTCGGCATAGCGCACATAGAAGTCGATCATCTTACGGCTCTTCCAGCCGCCGAAGGCCTCGACCAACGCACTCGGACATTCGAAGTGATACAGGGTGACCAAGGGCTCGATCCCTCGCTCCAGCAGGTAGTCAATCAGCTGGTCATAAAACGCCAAGCCCTCAGGATTGGGATCCCCCGAGGCATCGGGCATGATGCGGCTCCAAGCGAAACCCATCCGGTAGACCTTGATGCCGAGCTCGGCCATGAGGTCGACATCCTCACGCCAGTGATGATAGTGGTCCGAGGCGATCTTGTTATCGGCGATGCCGGGACGCCCCGGGCCGCGATCGGTGGTTGCCGGACCTTTGCCTCCTTCATCATACCCACCCTCAACCTGAAAAGCGCTGGTGGAAGCACCCCAGAGGAAACCTTCGGGAAACCGGTGCTGAGTCATGAGTTCAACCTCTCGTCACGGATGTCACTTCTTGCAACTCCCGTTATAACGGATGTACGAACCAAAGCCTGTTACTCATTCCCGGGCAATGTTTCACGATTTGAAAACGGCCGTGCCATCATGCACCGCAAACTCTAAAGAACATGCCGTCGCGAAGGCCAAGCCTCATGCCCGCCACCGTCACGTGCCGGCGCCGCACACCGCCAAGCCGCTACTCCCCGTCGCGGAAGGTCAGGAGGTCGCGGTAGTCCGTGTCGCGCGTGCTGCCCGTCTTCGAGAACGGGCTCACCGAAGCAGGACACCTCATCCTCAAGATCTACCTCCTCGACGAAACCAAGGTCGATTTAGGAGACGCAACGTTACTACAGCGCAGGGAAAACGGCCCGCCGAATAAAATCGGATCGATCCCCCGTCTTTCGGTCGATTGCCACCATCATGGATGCCGGAAAGCGCACGGTAACTGCAACAAGCGGCTCATCAGCAACAACGCCAGGCCTGACATGGATGCGCTCAAGACGACCCGTCCAAGTCTCTTGCTCAAACTCTACGCTCTCGCGCTCGATATCTTCGTCTGTCAGGACCGATCCATCAGCTAGTTTGTACTCAGTCATTATCTAGAACCTCCCTCTCAGACAAACCATGCTTGAGAGCATTGCGGTGGACAATTGCCATGGAAGTATCCTCTCCTCCAGGCAGAGTTTGTCATACTCATTGCATGACAAACTCTGCCTTGATACGTTCCCCACCCCATGCTCATCGGCAAAGCTCAAGGCCATAAGCGAAATAAGCTTCTAACACCGAACAATTCCTACCGCTACCCATCAGACCTCTCCAGCAACATCCGTAAGTCATCGATGGGCGGCAGAGCATCGAGCAACTCTCGTGGCATATCCTTCGACGTCTTATAGGTGGCCACACCCATGGGTTTTGTGAAGTCTTGGATCACATAGTCAACAAATCCCTTGTCCATGTCTTTGCAAAGCACAAGGCCTATGGAGGGATTCTCGTGCTCGCGACGCTCAAAGTCGTCCAGGATGCGTAGATAGCCAGAGAGCTGGCCGAGATAGGCCGGCTTGAAGGGGCCGCTCTTGAGCTCGACTGCAACTAAACAGTTGAGGTCGCGGTTGAAGAACAGGAGGTCGATGTACTGATCGATGCCAAAGGCGTCGAGATGGTACTGGTTTCCCACAAACGCGAAGGCTCGACCGAACGTCATGATGAACTGCTTGATATTCTGCACGATGCCTTGCTCTAACACGCGCTCGTCGACATCCTCCGCATCGCGCACCCCGAGTTCCTCAACATTGATAAAGTCGAGCAGATACTCGTCCTTGAACGTGGCGATAGCGCGCAGCGCCTGCTGACCCTTTGGCAGCGTTGAGAGGAAGTTGTTGGAGACCTCTCCTTGATGATGAAAGTCATCCGCCTTCAGCGAGCGTTTGAGCGCCTCCACACTTAAGTGCTCAAATGCGCACTTGTGAATGTAGAAGAGCCGCTCGTCAAGGGTCTTAGCACCTGCAAGGATATACCGATGATGGGTAAACCCAATCGCTAAAAAATCATCGAGAGAACATGTGTTTGAATTCGGCACTTGCAAGTGACGAATTTGCAGAAGGCCACCGTCTGAAGATTCGTCACTCACGAGTGACGAATCGAGAAACGCCTGTTCATCGCCCGGAGCAGACCAAGCTTCAAAGAAGATTCGCATATATTTGAGACTTGTTGTGGAGAAGCCCCTGAGTCCTGGCAGCTCCTTCCGCAATTGTTCGCTGATGGTTTTGAGCGCGTTGGTTCCCCACGTGCCATTGCGCGTGTTGGCGGAGACGTAGCCTCCCACGGCGAAATAGAGCTGCAGCTGCTGAGCGTTGGCGCTCTTCGCCGCAGCATACTGCGCACGCAATATCGCCGTCTTGATGGTCTGAACTTCCTCACGATAGCCCGTAATCTCTGACATCATGGCATCCTCCTCTTCTTACGAACTTGTGTTCCATGACGCGTTCTATGCTATCAACGCGTGCGGACACAAAATTGCGCGTACCATAGAGGCGTTTTCTGCTTCGCCTCGTTTGGGAGATGTATGTCCAAACCCTCATCCGCACTCGACGCCAGCTCTTGCGATGTTTACGCCGACTCCGCGCGCCACCCTCTCACGCGCACATGGTGCGTAGCTGCGCTCGCCCTCATCTGCTGCGCGCTCTGGGGCAGTGCGATCCCCTGCATCAAGATCGGCTACGAGCTTCTCGGCATCCAAAACGGCGACGTACCATCGGAGTTTCTCTTCGCTGGCGTGCGCTTTATGCTTGCCGGCGCTATCGCACTTGCCGCTGCAGTCATAACAAGACGTCGCTTGCCTCGCGTCTCACGCACGGGATGGCCACTCGTTATCAGACTCTCGCTTGCCCAAACTATCGTGCAGTACGCCTTCTTTTATATCGGCGTTTCAAACGCTTCGGGTGTGCGCGGCTCAATCGTCAACGCTATGAACACGTTTCTCTGCGTGTTGATGGCAGCGCTCGTGTTCCGGCAAGAACGGCTCACTGCGCGCAAAGTCCTCGGCTGCGCTATAGGTTTTGCCGGAGTCGTTATCGTCAACCTCACCGGTGGCGATAGCGGCGGCGCCGTCACGCTCACAGGCGAGGGCTTCATCCTTATTGCCGCTGTCTCCTACGCTGTCTCGTCTGCCCTCATCCACACCTACTCCCAGCGCGAGGACCCCGTGGCGCTCAGCGGCTACCAGTTTATCAGCCCTAGTCATCGCTCAAAGCCCCTTCGGTTGCACCGTGTGCTGCCGAAGGGGCTTTGCGCGATGACTAGGGCTGAATAAAAAGTGAGTGTGGGCGCCGTCGTTTGTTTGAACGACGGCGCCCACGTTTTGGATTTATTGGGCTGTGGCGGTGAAGGTTGTTTTGTCGGCGGCGATGTGCACGTGCAGCTTTGCCTGACCGTCGCAGCTGATGAGCACGCCTACCTCGAACGGGGTTCCCGTCTTGTCGTAGGTCGAACGCACGATGCGCATCGCCGCCTTACCAGTGTTCTGTCCCAAAAGGCGCGCCTCATGCTTGTCGAGGTTGACCGTCTCGTAGACGGCATCGACGCTTGCGGGCAGGATGCCGGTCTTTTCCGCGATGTAGGCGTAGAGCGAGCCATCCACGTCTTTGCGCGTGAGCTCGGGGCAAAGTGACACGGGGATATAGACGTAGTTGAGCTCCATGGGTTTGTCGTTGGCGAGACGCAGGCGGCGAATCTCCCAGACGGGTGTCCCTTCGGGCACCTTGAGCCCAGAGGCGATGCCGCGGACGGCCGGTATGCTTGAAAAGGCGAGAATCTGCGAGCTCGGAACCCGTCCCGCTTCGCGCATCCGCGCGCTGAAATTCAGGGCCAGGTCGATGCCGGGTGCTGAAGTTTGGGGCTTGATGAACGTGCCCTGCCCGCGTTTGCGCACCACGCGCCCCTCGATGACGAGATCTTGGAAGCAACGGCGCACGGTCGCGCGCGATAACTCCAGCCGCTCACAGATTTCGAGCTCGCGTGGCAGCGGCGTCTTGGTGTCGAACGCCTGACTGGCGATAAGCAGGGCGATTCGATGTTTAAGTTGGACATAGAGCGGCGTATCACCGCTGCGATCGAAGGGTTCGGTGGCGAGAAACGAGATCATGTCCATGGGGTACCTCCATGTCGTGAGCATACGTGACATGGTCTGACACTGCGGGACAAACCGGTGATGTCAGGCCCGATTCTTGTTGCTATGTATGGTACATAAGGAACATAAAACATTTACCAGGCAATCTACCTGCTATTTTAAAAATAATTGGAAGAAATAATAATTTAGGCAAAAAGATAGTTGCTACCGTTAACCGATGAATAGTTGCCGTTCGCAACTATTTTCTTGTACCGAACATGCCCCGGCGCAACAATAATCTCAGCAAAAGCAAAGCCGTGCGACACACGGCAGGTCGAGAGGAGACCGCATGCGGTACCTGGTAATGGTCAGTCACGGAACGCTCGCCCCCGGACTGCACAGTGTCCTCAAGATGCTCGGCAATGACGCCCCGAACATCTTGTCGACGAGTCTCGTGGACGGCATGGGCGCTGACGAGTATGTCGAGAACGTCAAGACGATGCTCGCTCCCGTTACCGCCGATGACGAGGTTGTCCTGCTCGGTGACATCCTGGGCGGATCGCCGCTCACCAATGCCATGAACACGCTGGCCGAGAAGGGCCTGCTCGCCCACACCATTGCCTTCGGCGGCATGAACCTGCCCATGGCTATGACCGCCATGATGGGGCTTGCCACCATGGACCTGGATTCCCTCAAGCAGATGATGCTGCAGGAGGGCAAGAACGGTATGTCCGAGCTCGTTGTCCCGACCGATGACGCCGACGACGAGGACGACGACATCTAGGCCGCACCAAAGTTTCATCTAGCTGCAAACGTTAGGAAGAAGAGGCCGCGACCGCAGGCCTCATGAAGGAAAGGGGAGAACGCATGATTTCGTTCATCCGTATTGACGACCGTATGATCCATGGGCAGACCGTTACCCGTTGGGCCCTCGAGTATCCCTGCGACGGTCTTATCGCCGTCAACGACGCCGCGGCGTCCAACCCCGTGCTCAAGGAGGCCTACAAGAGTGCCTCGGGCAAGAAGACGTTCGTGTGGACCAAGGAGCACTTCAAGGAGGTCTCCGAGAAGGTTCTCAAGTCCAACACCAAGTACTTCCTGATCACCAAGAACCCGCTCGACATGAAGGAACTTCTCGTCGATTTTGGCTTTAAGCCCGGCATGGACCGCATCATCGTCGGTCCCTGCAATGATCGTCCCGGCACCACCAAGCTCGGCAACAACCAGTCGATCACGCAGGAAGAGGCCCAGGCGCTCGAGGATCTCACCAACGCCGGCTACACGGTCGAGTTCGCCCTTATCAAGGAGAAATCCATTGGTGAGTGGCCCAAGTTCCGCGGTCAGTTTGGCTTCTAGTTAGGCGTCAGCCGCATTTTGGTACCTACAGCCCTGGGGGAAAGGGGCTGAGGAATAAAGAAAGGGGAAAGCATGGCAATCAATGCATTCCAAGCCGCGCTGTTCGGCCTGTTCGCCTGCCTGGCATCATTGCCTGGCATGGGTGGCACGACGATCGGCAACTACACTCTGGGTCGTCCTCTGGTCGCCGGCCTCATCGTCGGCATCATCATGGGCGATATGCAGACGGGCATCCTCGTCGGCGCTGCCATCCAGGTTGTCTACATCGCTCTCGTGACCCCCGGCGGAACCGTCTCCGCCGACGTCCGCGCCGTGTCCTATATCGGCATCCCGCTGGCGATCCTCGCCATCAAGAACTCGGGCATCGATCCTGCTTCCGCTGAGGCTGCCGGCATGGCCGCATCCCTCGGTGCCGCCGTCGGCACGCTCGGCACTGTGCTCTTCTATGGCACCGCCACCATCAACCTGGTGTGGCAGGGCATGGGCTGGAAGTGGCTCGAGAAGGGCGATCTCCACAAGCTCTACCTGGTCAACAACGTTCTGCCTTGGATCGGTCACATCGTCTGCTCGTTCCTCCCGACGTTCATCATCACCATGGGCGGCACCGCCATGGTCGACCTCATGAAGACCTACATGCCCATGGACGGCATCGCGATGAAGACGCTGTTCACCGTCGGCTCGCTGCTGCCTACCGTCGGTATCGCCATCCTGCTCAAGCAGGTCATCTCCAAGCCGACGGACTTTCTCACGTTCTTCTTCGGCTTCACCCTGTCCGCTGTCATGGGATGCAACCTGATTGCCGCTGCCGGCATCGGCTGCTTCTTCGCCCTGATCAACTATGAGATCGCTTCGCTCAAGATCGACCTCGCAAACGCTCCCAAGGCGGCTATCGCCTCGGGCTCCGATGATGAGGAAGAGGAGGACATCTAATGGCAGAGAAGAAGAAACTCTCTAAGAAAACGCTTGCCAAGTCGTTCCGCAACTGGTCCTATGGCAACCTGACTTGCTTCTCGCAGGAGCACATGCAGACCTTCGGTTACCTGTGCGCCATGCTTCCGATCGTCGAGGAGCTCTACGACACGCCCGAGGAGCAGAAGCAGGCCCTCCAGACCTACTCCGCGTTCTTCAACACCGAGCCGCAGATCGGCACCATGATTGTCGGCGTCACCGCCGGCCTCGAGGAGGCTCGCGCAAACGGCGAGGCCATTGACGACGACGCCATCAACGGCATCCGCGCCGGCCTCATGGGCCCGCTCGCCGGCCTTGGCGACTCGCTGATCGTCGGTACCCTGATCCCGATCCTGCTCGGTATCGCCCTCGGTCTCTCGACCGGCGGCTCTCCGCTCGGTGCCATCTTCTATATTGTCGTGTGGAACCTGCTCATGTTCCTTGGCATGCGCTTTGCCTACAACCAGGGCTATGAGCTCGGCGGCAAGGCGGTTGAGGCGCTGGTCGGCCCCAAGGCAAAGGCTCTTCGCGATTCCATCGTGATGGTCGGTACCATGGTCATCGGTGCAGTCGGTGCTACCTGGGTCTCCATCACCTGCAGCCCCAACCTGGTGCTGCCCGGCGGCGGTAAGTTCCAGGACACGCTCGATGGCATCTATCCACACCTGCTGCCGATGGTCTTCATCATCTTCTGCTGGTACATGATGACCAAGAAGAAGGTCAACCCCATCGTTATGATGCTGATTCTCGTCGTGATCGCATTCGTGGGCGTTGTTATTGGCTTCTTCGACCCGGCACTGAGCTACTAGTCATCATCCCCTGGCCCCCTGTAAGGCCGTGCGGCCTCAACCGCACGGCCTTCTGATTTTGCGCCGCCCTTCAAGGGCAATATGGCCAGCGACCTCCATCGCCTACACGACACCCGCTATATTGCTCTTGAAAGATGACGTATTCGAAAAACGATGTACTTGCACATGATGCACGCTTTGCACGAGGAGGACCCATATGCACGAGAAACACGGACACGACCTTTCGCGCGACGACTTGATCCGCGAGGCAAAGATGCAGACCGATGCTATTCAGCGGCTCAACGTTTGGCTGCGTCTGGGCTATTCGCTCGTGGCTATTGGCTTTTTGGTGGGGATGTGGGGTATGCAGGGCGGCCCCGGCTGGGGCGTCCCCGCGGGCATCGTGTGCCTGGTGGTGGGCACTCCGCTTTCGATTGTGCTTAAGGTTGGCACGACCAACGCAAAAAAGAATGTTGAGCGTATGCTCGAGGCCGCGGGTATCGACGTTGAGGAGCTTATGCGACGTAAGAAGGACGAGCGATAAACTTCCGTGTTGGGGTATCATAAATAATTGTTGCGAATGTTAACTAATGTACGGCAAATGACGGTTTTATGGCCCTTCTAGAGTTGCAAAGGACAATATCCCCAGTGGATTACGATGACGTCGCTCGAAAACTGATTGTGTACTCACGTTCCCTTGCCAAGGGATCCTTGAGTGCTGCCGGCGGCGCCAGTGTGGGCGAGGCACCGGTTTTACAGTATCTATCGGGTATTGACGGTGATGTCATTCCCTCCGAGATTGCCAAGAAGCTGAAATTCTCCCGTGCGCGCATGTCGCATATCTTGGATTCACTCGAGAGTAAGGGTTACGTTCAGCGCAGGACTGATCCAAACGATCGTCGGCGTGTGCTGGTGAGCATTACCGAGGAAGGCCGTGATTTCGCGGCGAAAAAAAATGCCGAGAGTGTGGCATCGCTCTCGAAACAACTCTCAGCGCTCGGCGAGCACGATGCCCAGGAGCTCGTGCGCATCCTGAATAAAGCTTACAGCCTTACCTATGATGCCGACGACTACCTGGACAATCTATAAGGATAAAGACAGACATTTAGGTGCATCTTGAAATGCACCCGGGACAGTTGTGCCCATCAGCCACCGTCAACATCTCATTCCAAACCAAATCAGCCAACGTACGTCATGGCAATCCCCGGTGGGTTGCAGGATGGCGGCTGAGCCTTTCCCTCGGGAAACTTCGCGAAGCCCAGTTCCCGAGGGAAAGGTATGGTCTGTGTAATACCAGACAAACAGTACATTTTTGCTAGATTGGTATTTGACTGAAGAACCAATTGGTATGGCTTATTAAGCCCACCTTGCCGTTGACGCTTATTTTGCTGCCGCTGGGAGAATTCCGAACTTGGGTGCGCAAGTGCTCCCATATGTTGATATGACCTAGTAGGTGGCTATCTGGTTACTACCAGTTGGCCCCTTGGTAACGGGTGGCCCCCATTGTGCGGAATGTACCGAACATCTCCGTTTGATACGTTTTCCCATGCTGCCGGGGGGGGGCGTCCTCGGCACCTCAGCATGTCGGAAGAAAGGAGACCAGATGCGCAGGAATTCCATTTTTACGAAACGGTGGGTGAAGGGAAGCGCGGTCCTCGTTGCCACTGCAGCGACGCTCGTGTTTGCCAATCCCCAGCAGGCGATTGCCACGCCACTCAAGGGCGTCGACTCGGCGACCGTGTCCCAGTCTGCCTCGAATGTCGTCGACATCGATTTCGCTGACGGCATCAAGGGCCGTATTACGTTCCTCGAGGACGGTATTTTCCGCTATAACGTCGACCCCAAGGGTGAGTTTTCCGAGTACGCCACGCCGCGTAGTAAGTCCCACACGGCTAAGATCCAGGCTCAGCCCGATACCTCGGACACCTACAGCAAGCCGAGTGCGACGGTTGCCGACAAGGGCGACACTATCGAGATCACCGGCGGAAAGGCGACCGTGATCCTGGACAAGGCGACTGGCAAGATGAGTATCAAGTCAGGCGACCGTGTCGTGGTTTCCGAGTCCGCGTCCCTCGACCTTGATAAGAAGGGTACCGTCCAGACGCTCGCCAAGGAGAAGTCCGAGAACTTCTTTGGCGGCGGCACCCAGAACGGACGCTTCCTGCACACCAACCAGACCATCGCCATCTCCAACACGAACAACTGGACCGATGGCGGCGTTGCCTCGCCCAACCCGTTTTATTGGACGAGTGACGGCTACGGCGTACTCCGAAACACGTTTGCAGAGGGTTCCTACGACTTCGGTTCCACGGACTCATCGACGGTCACGACTTTGCACAGCGAGAATGAGTTTGATGCCTACTACTTCGTGGCGACCAACGAGGGCGCTTCGAACGTGGCAACCGAGATGCTGCAGGACTACTACAAGGTGACCGGTAACCCGGTACTGCTGCCCGAGTACGGGTTCTACCTTGGTCATCTTAATGCCTATAACCGTGATGGCTGGTCAACGACCTCGGGTCAAAAGAAGTGGGAGACCAAGGGCAGCAAGTCCTCGAGCGAGAAGGGCGACGTTAAGTACGAGTCTGGCATGTCGACGGGCTACAAGCTCGACGGCACACTTGCGGCCGAGACGCTCAACGGTGAGGGCCCTACGGTTGATACCGAGAACATGAAAGCGACCGATTTCGACCGCCAGTTCTCTGCTCGTCAGGTTATCGATGACTACGAGGACAACGACATGCCGCTCGGCTGGTTCCTGCCGAACGACGGTTACGGCGCCGGCTATGGCCAGAACGGTTACTACAAGACCGGCGGCGTCAACTCCGACGGAGCGAGCTCGGCCGACCGTCTTAACGCTGTGCGTGCCAATGTCGACAACCTTAAGAAGTTCACCGAGTATGCCAACTCCAAGGGTGTGAGCACGGGCTTGTGGACCCAGTCCAACCTTGAGCCCGACAGCAACCCTGAGACCCCGTGGCATCTGCTTCGCGACTTCGACGCCGAGGTCAAGACGGGAGGCATCACTACCCTTAAGACCGACGTTGCCTGGGTTGGATCTGGCTACTCCTTTGGTCTTAATGGCATCAAGACAGCTTATGACACGGTGACGACCGGCGCTAACAAGCGCCCCAACATCATCACGCTCGATGGTTGGGCCGGCACGCAGCGCTTTGGTGGCATTTGGACCGGCGACCAGTATGGCGGTAACTGGGAGTACATTCGCTTCCATATCCCCACGTATATCGGTCAGAGTCTTTCGGGCAACCCCAACATCGGCTCCGACATGGATGGCATCTTTGGCGGCGACCCCATCATCTCTGCGCGTGACTACCAGTGGAAGACGTTCACGCCCTCTATGCTTGACATGGACGGTTGGGGCACCTACCGTAAATCGCCCATGACGCACGGCGATCCCTACACAGGCATCTCGCGCTTCTACCTCAAGCTCAAGGCGCAGCTCATGCCCTATATCTACACGAGCGCGGCCTCGGCGGCCAACATCGACACGGGTAACGGCGATGCCGGCCTGCCCATGATCCGCGCCATGCTGCTTTCCGACAACTCCGAGTACGCCGCAAGCACTTCGACGCAGTACCAGTATATGTTCGGTGAGAACTTCCTAGTGGCACCGGTGTATCAGGATACCCAGGCAGACGAGAACGGCAACGACATTCGCAATGGGATTTACCTCCCCAACTACGGCACCGACGAGAATCCCACCATCTGGATCGATTACTTCTCGGGTAAGCAGTATCGCGGCGGCCAGGTTCTCAACAACTACGAGGCTCCGCTTTGGAAGCTGCCGCTGTTTGT
Organism: uncultured Collinsella sp.; assembly: GCA_900549345.1. Classification (GTDB taxonomy): domain Bacteria; phylum Actinomycetota; class Coriobacteriia; order Coriobacteriales; family Coriobacteriaceae; genus Collinsella. The sequence continues at coordinate 93,420 of UROC01000001.1, read as the reverse complement.
GAAGGCCAACGCTATCGTGCCGATGTACGCCGAGAACAACAACCCCGAGGCCGTGAGCGACACCAACACCAAGGGTACCGACCGCAGCCAGCGTATCGTCGAGTTCTTCGCCACCGAGGGCGACGGCACCTTTACGCAGTACGAGGACGACGGCTCCTCCATCGAGAACAACACGACTGAGGACGATTCCTACGGCACGATCGACAATATCTCCTACGGTGAGCATGTGAGCACCGTCTACAGCTCCAAGGCCGCAGGCGGCACCGCGACCTTTACCGCCGAGGCCTCGCAGGGCGGCTACAACGGCTACGACTCCAACCGCACCACGACCTTCGTGGCCAATGTGTCCGCCAAGCCCACGAGCGTTGTCGCCAAGAACGGCGGATCCGCACTCAACGTGGTTGAGGTCGACTCGCAGGAGACCTTTGACGCCGCGACCCCCGAGGCCGGCCAGGCGGTCTACTTCTACAGCGAGACCCCCAACCTCAACCACTACGGCAGCGATGCGGACGGCACCGAGGCCGAGCAGGGCGAGAGCTTCAACAACACCAAGATCACCACGAACCCCAAGGTCTACGTCAAGTTCGCGAAGACCGATGTTGCTGCAGCGGCGCAGACGCTTGAGCTGGGCGGTTTCGTGAACGCCGACGCCACGCTCACAGCCGATCGCCTCAACGAGAACCTCTCCGCACCCACGAACCTTGCTGCCCCCGAGGACGCCACGACCCCAACGAGCATCAAGCTCACCTGGGGAAAGGTCGATGGTGCTACCTCCTACGACCTTAAGGTCGACGGCACTGTGTTTGCCGTGGGTGATGCGGCCGAGTTCACGCACACCGACCTCGCCTACAATAGCAAGCACACCTACCAGATTCGTTCGCGCAACGCCGAAGGTTACTCCGCCTGGAGCGATGTGCTCGAGGCGAACTCCGCACTCGATCCGTGGCGGAACGTCCCCGACGCCGAGGAAATCACCTGGGAGGGCTCACTTTACGGCAGCCATAAGGCCGAGCTCGCCTTCGACCATGAGTTCCAGTCGGGCGACGGCGGTTTCCACTCCGGTGGCAACGATCTGGGCAAGGCGCTTACCGTTGACTATGGACGCGCTTACAAGCTCGATAAGCTCGAGTACTATCCGCGCGATGACGCCGGCAACGGCACCGTGACCAAGATGCGTGTTGAGACGAGTCTCGATGGCGTCCACTGGACGAGCCAGGAGGTCGATTGGGCACGTTCCGCTGATTGTAAGACGGTAGCGTTTGACGGCACCGTGGCCGCCCGTTACGTGCGCATGACACCGCTCGCCTCGGTCGGCAATTTCTTCTCCGCGTCCGAGATTGCCATCTACAAGACCGACGGCACGGATGGCTTCGCCGTGGGCTCCAACCTCAACAAGGCCACGATCTCCGACGGAGACTACTCCAACATGAAGAACTATCTGGGCCTCGAGAATCGCGAGCCCGATACCCCGACGTTCGGTTCGCAGATCCGCGACCACTTCGCCGACCTCAACGATAACGGCGTTTACGACGTCTACGATTACTCGTTCACCATGGCGGGTCTTGACGGCGGCACTAAACAAAAGGGCAAGGTCGCAGGTTCGCTCGCGGTGATTCCGAGCAAGACCGAGGTCGAGGCCGGTGATGAGATCACCGTTGATGTCTATGCGGCCGACGCCAAGAACGTCAACGCCCTGGGCGCCCTCGTCAACTTCAAGAGCGACCAGTTCGAGTTTGTGTCCGAGAGCATCGCGCAGGACGGCTCGACTGCCGGCATGGAGAACCTGTCTCGCGAGAAGGTCCAGTTCGTGGACGGAACGCAGACTATCAATCTCGCCTTTGCCAACCGCGGCGATGGCAAGCTCTACAACGGTACTGGCGCGGTGGCGAGTTTCAAGCTCAAGGCCAAGACCGCCGGAAAGGTCGAACTGCCCTCGACATCTTGGCTTATCGGCCCGGCATGCGACGCACTTGAGTTTGCGAGCGACGGCACGGTGACGATGCCGGACGTTCCTCAGCCAACGGTCGCCGAGTACGCCCAGGATGCCTTCAACATCACGATGACCAACGATGAGCTCACGACCGACGACGGGACCAACGTCGAGAAACTTATCCAGCAGAAGAGCTATAACGCGCTGTTCGATAATAACGAGGGCGACAACGGCTTTGAGTTCCTGTGGAACTGGAGTGGCAACTGGGACAGCGAGGGTAAGCTACCGAGTTACGTGAAGCTTCCCACCACGATGACATTCGCATTTAAGACGCCGTCGAAACTCGATAGCGTCGAGGTCGTTAACCGCAACGGCGGCAACGGAACCGTACAGAAGATCAAGGCCGTCGTGACGTTCGAGGATGGCTCGATCCAAGAGTTCGCGGGCGGGGAGTACGATTCCTTCCTGGCTCGCTACGCCTTTGACCTCTCTGCCGAGAACAAGGGCAAGAAGGCGACCAAGGTCGAGGTCACGCCGCTTGAGGCATCGGGTGACCAGATGCTCACACTGCGTGAGGTCAACTTCAACTACACGCAGGGTGTCGAGGCCATCGAGGGTGTCGAGCTAGGCAAGAACCAGACCGAGTTCTTTGAAGGCGACATTACGCCCGTCGACGCCAAGGCTACGCCTGAGAGCGCTGGCTACCCCTATGTGACGGTCGAGAGCTCCGACCCCTCTGTGGTAAGCGTCTCCGCTGTTCAGGCTGGCGATAGCGTGAGCTACTACCTGCGTGCCAACAAGGCCGGCAAGGCAAAGATCACGGTGGCGTCGGTACTCGACCCCTCCAAGACCGCATCCTATGAGGTCGAGGTCAAGGCTGGTGTCGATACCTCTGCGCTCGTGGCAGCGCTTTCCAAGGCCGCGGGCTACAGCGAGTCCGTCTACACCAAGGATTCCTATGCAGCTCTCACCACTGCGGTCGAGGCGGCTCGGAAGCTCCTCGACAGCGGCCAGGGCAGCTATAGCAAGAAGGATGTCGCAGACGCCACTGCCAAGATCGAGAAGGCAATCGACGGCCTCAAGATGCGCCCTGTCGATGAGAAGATCCTCATCAACACGCCCGAGAACCGCAAGAACGTCAAGGTGGCCGACTTCTCGAGTGAGGCCGACTACGAGGGCAGCAACGCCGTCAACGCTCTCGACGGCGACGAGCGGACGCTTTGGCACAGCGACTGGGCCCATGGGACCGGTATGCCCCAGTATCTGAGTGTCGACCTGGGCCGCGACTACGATCTCACCGACGTTACATTCCTGCCGCGCCAGGACGGCGGCACTAACGGCGATATCTTCGAGGCCGAGATACTGGTCTCCGACACTGCCGACGGTTATGAGATGGGCACCGCCGCGTCGATGGGTACGTTCGCCTTCGACAACGACGGCCGCGTGCTCACCGACCGTGGCGACTGGAAGCAGATGAGCTTTGGCGCCGCGCGCGGTCGCTACGTGACCGTCAAGGTGATTCACGCCGGCGGTGGCGACGTTGATGCCTACTGCAGCATGGCGGAGCTCAAGTTCTACGGTACGGCCGTCCCCGATCCGGTGGCGAAGGATGATCTCGCTACCGCGATCGAAAAGGTTGATGCCGAGGTTGCTGCCGGCGACCTCAAGGCCGGTGACTACACCGAGGCCTCCTGGACGGCGCTCGAGAACGCCCTGGCGAGCGCCCGCGCCATCTTGAGCGATGAGGACGCCACGCAGGACGAGGTCGACCAGGCGCTCAGGGCGCTCGAGAGCGCCCGCGGCGCGCTCGAGAAGACCCCGGTGGTCCCGGTCGAGAATCCGACTAAGAAGCAGCTCAAGGCCCTGGTCAAGCAGGCGAAGGAGACTGACACCAGGGGCAAGACGGACGAGTCTGTCAAGGCCCTGACGGATGCCATTACCTACGCCGAGGACGTCTTGGGTGATGAGAATGCTTCCGACACCCAGCTCCAGGCGGCCTATGACCAGCTCAAGCTGGCCATTGAGAGCCTCAGGGATGCCGACTCCGGCAACCAGGGCGGCTCGGGCAACCAGGGTTCCGGCAATGGCTCGAACGGCGGCAACCAGGCGGGCAAGCCCGCAGGCGACAAGGCCCAGGGCAGCAAGAAGAACGGTTCGGCGATCCCCAATACCGGCGACCAGACGGCGGCGACCGTCGTGACCGTCGGTGGTCTCGGCGCCATCATCGCCGCGATCGGCGCTTTCTTCCATCGTCGCAGCAAGGCCAAGTAGCCCCAGCAACAGCTAAGCAAGCGTGCCCGCCGTCCCACCCAAGGACGGTGGGCATGCTTTTTGAATGTAGGCGGAAAGCTCCGACCCTTCGGCCTTAATCTCGCAAAGCATTCCGTCTCTCACCGAACACATCGGCATCGGTGGCTATACTTGAATTATTTGCAGTTAAGGGTCGCGGATCCGCCGCGTCGCCACTCTCAACAGGAGGTCTTTGTTTATGGCAGATCAAAAGCCGGTTGTCGGGATCATCATGGGTTCCAAGTCCGATCTGGGCGTTATGGAAGGTTGCACCGCCGAGCTCGAGGCGCTCGGTGTGCCCTATGAGCTCGTGATCGCGAGCGCACACCGCACGCCGGCGAAGGTCCACGAGTGGGCTTCGACTGCTGCCGATCGCGGTATCAAAGTGATTATCGCCGCCGCCGGCAAGGCCGCTCACCTGGGTGGTGTCGTGGCTGCCTTTACGCCGCTGCCGGTTATCGGTGTGCCTATGAAGACGAGTGACCTGGGCGGCATGGATTCGCTGCTGTCGATGGTGCAGATGCCTTCGGGTGTGCCCGTGGCCTGCGTTGCCATCAACGGTGCCAAGAACGCCGCCATCTATGCCACGCAGATTCTGGGTGCTTGCGACCCCGAGTACCGCAAGGTTATCGAGAAAATGAAGCAGGAGATGGCCGACGCCTAGGCGTTCCGCCGTTTCACCGCAGTATAAGGAGAGCCATGTCCGACTATCAGGGAAAACGATTCAAGGCTTCTCAGATTCCCGATCCGTCGAAGCCGGGTGCTGCCCGTGCGGCACAGCAGGGTCGGACATCCTCTCCTCAGCAGCCGCGCGCGCCGCGTCCCGTAACGCCGACGTCCCATCGTCGTCAGGATACGCCGGCCGCATATCGTCCTTCGTCTTATAGCTCCGCTAAGAAGCCGCCCCGGTCTTCATCGCATGCCGCGCCGTCGGATCGCACCGAGCCGCCGCGCAAAAAGCGCCACTCCATTATTCCCATTCTGCTCATCATCATCGGTATCGGTCTGATTGTCGCCGCCGCCGCTATTTTTATTAATGCCCAGATTGGCTATAAGCAGGCGAGCGATTCGTATCAGAAAATCGAGAAGCAATATGTAAGCGATAAGGACGCCAGCGGCGTGCCGATTATCGACTTTGATGCGCTTGCTCAGACGAACCTCGAGATTGTGGGTTGGATTTACGTGCCGGGAACCAACATCAACTATCCCGTGGTGCAGACCAACAACAACTCCAAATACCTCAACACGCTGTTCGATGGCACGTCTAACGCCTCGGGTGCCATCTTCTTGGATAGCGATGACACCGCGCCGGGAATGGTCGACCAGCAGACCACGATCTACGGCCACCATATGAACGATGGGTCGATGTTCAACGTGATTTCGGATACGACTGACCAGGCAGCGCTCGATAGCATTGAATATGTGTACTACATCACGCGCGATGCGACGTATAAGTTGCGTCCGCTGGCGACCAAGGTGGTCGAGGACACGTATGCCAAGGCGCGCACGACCAATTTTGAGGGCGACGACGGACTCAAGAACTACCTGTCCGAGATGCTCGACGGCGCTTCTGCCGTGGCGAGTGATGCCACCGATCGTGCCGCTTCGGCAACTAAGGTTGTAACGCTTGTGACCTGTCGTTCGCTGTCGCTGAGCAACACACGTGCCGTCATGGTGCTCACGCCGGTCGAGGAATAAGTTGTTCGAGAGTAGCTAAAAGGCCCCGTCCCAAATTGGCTACTCGACGACGGTAAGGGAGAAATGATGCTCGAGAGTGGCAAATTGATGCCTTCGATTGATGCTTGGCTGCGCGAGGCCAAGGCCGATGCTTCGGCGGCAGGCTGTGGGATGTATCTGACGCATAACGGTGTGGTGCGCGCGACGCCCAAGGCTGAGGTGCGCGGAGTCGAGACCGATGGCGTGGCGCCTGGGCATAAGGTGGGCGGCATGGTGTTTGGCTTCGATGCTCAGAAGGTGCAGGCTGCTATCGAGGCCGCGCGCGCGATGCCGGGTATCGGCTATGTGCGCGTGTGGCTGGCAAGCGGCGAGCTTGCCGTAGGTGACGACATCATGCTCGTGCTCATCGGCGGGGACATTCGCCCGCACGTGGTCGATGCGCTGCAGGCGCTCGTTGGCACCACCAAGAACGAATGCGTGAGTGAGGTCGAGCGCGAGGCGTAGAGGCTTGCGTCGATAGAAGGCTCGTTTATAAAAACGCCCGCCGGTACGTGTGATACCGGCGGGCGTTTTGCGTTTTGGGCGCGGTGGGTGCTACACGCGCGTCGCATTCTTGGGGCTCATGGTCATGCTCTGGAAGCGATTCTCCATAAAGTCATTATCGAAGTACTTGCCGTAGAACTGCGCAACGGGAATATCCGGTTCCGTGCCGTTGACGCGCTGATACCAATAATCGAGCGACTGCAGCGTCATAACGCCATCGACCAGCATAATGATGGTGAAGATGACAGTAGCCGAGTAGCGGCTCTTCCACGGAATCATGTTGATGAGCTTGAGCAGCCTCGGCAGCAGCAGCTTGATCCAGATGAGGCCACCCAGGCCCCACAGGCAGGCGAAGCCTGTGCAGGTACGTCCGCCGGTAAGGACGGCGAGCGGATCGGGCATGCCAAAGAGCTTCATATGCGAGTAGCTCCACGAGACCACACCGAACGAGGTCTGCATAAACCAGCCCACGAACACCTCAAAGCTTGCACCGAGCAGTGCGCTCACCAAAAAGATAATGATGGGGTTCTTTTTGTAGAAGCGGTTGAGCACCATGGTCATGAGCACGGCGCCAAATCCGTAGATGGGGCTGAAGGGGCCAAACAGCATGCCGGCGCGGTTCTGGTAGACGCCCGGGTCGTCGACCGTCATGTGCCAGATGTCCTCGGCGATCAGGCCGAGTATGCAGCAGACAAAGAATACCCAGAACAGGTTGAAGTAGTTGAGCTTGATGTAGCCTTCGCCGGTTTCATCGCGCCCGAGCATGCCCTCGGCGGCGGCGTCGCGATCGAGCATCTCCTGCAGGCGGCGTTGCAGCTCGCGCTCCTGGCGCAGCGTGGGGTCGACGGTGGCCGAAAGCGCGACGAGGATGCCGAGCTGGATGGCAGGGCGAAGCAAGAAGGGCCCGATGCCCTGGAGCATCACGTCAACCAAAAGCTCGACGACGGTAAACGCGATAAGGATATAGGACAGGCGAGCGGCGTTGCGGCGCTGGTTTTTGATAAGGTCCAGGCCAAAGATGATCAGGATGACGGCACTTGCCGCAGAGAGCATGATGCCGGCGACGATGAGTCCAACCGAGACCAGCATATTGTCGCCGAGCTTTTCGGCGGCGTTGCCGTTGATGAGCGCGGTGATGACCTGCCACATAAAGGCAGCGACCGACGGGAGTGTGCCCACGCCGGATAGGATGCACAGGACGGCGTACACCTTAATGATGAGGGGAATCTTCTTGACCTCCGTGGCGCTGGGGACGCTGGGGTCGAGTTCGTTTCGATCCATACAGAACCTTTCTCGCTTTGTTGTCGGTTATAAGGATACGTCGCCGACCTGCCAAAAGACAGGACGAACGTCCCAATTGCAACTTTGTAATCCCCAACGGCGGACGCGGCGGCCATCTGGGGGCGCGGGCGCTTGCGCTGGACAGACCGATAAAATGTTTGGCCGCAAAACGGATTATTAGCTCGGTGGGCTTTTAAAAAGCGCTGCTCATGCGCTGAGGAGCGCGTCGCACCGTGCGTATAATAAGGCGGGTAACGCCAAAATACGAGGCTCTGAGGGGATGCCATGTCTCAAGAAACCATCCGCGCGGCCGAGCGTGCCGCGGGACAGGTGAACGCCATGTCGACGTATGATCCGGACTCCGACCAGCTGCATGAGGAATGCGGCATTTTTGGTGTGTGGGCGCCCGATCGCGACGTGGCTCGACTGACGTACTTTGGTCTGCGCGCGCTACAGCATCGCGGCCAGGAATCGGCGGGAATCGCCGTGGGTGATGGCGGCACGGTTATGGTTCGCAAGGACCTGGGACTGCTCGATCGCGTGTTCTCCAACGCCGACCTGTCGACGCTCTCCGGTCAGCTGGCCGTGGGCCACGTGCGCTATGGCACCGCCGGTGCCAAGAGCTGGGAAGCCTCGCAGCCGCATCTCTCTACCATCAACAGCGTCATTATCGCGCTTGCTCACAACGGCACTCTGGTCAACACCGACGAGCTGCGCCGCCAGCTGATCGAGCTGGGCGTGCCGTTCCTCTCCAATTCGGATTCCGAGGTCGCGACCAAGCTTATCGGCTACTTTACTCAGCGTACAGGCCATCTGCGCGAGGGCATTCGTAAGACCATGGAGCTCGTGCGCGGCGGCTACGCCATGACGCTCATCAACGAGCAGGCGCTCTACGCATTCCGCGATCCTCACGGCATTCGCCCGCTGGTGCTTGGCAAGCTCGTGGACGAGGGCCTGGATCAGGCCGACGCTGCTTCTGTTTCGCAGCTGCCCTCGCAAGACGGCGCCGCGACGGTCGACTCCGCCGTCCATGTCACCCGTGCCGGCGGCTGGGTCGTTGCCTCCGAGACCTGTGCGCTCGACATCGTGGGTGCCGAGTACGTCCGTGACGTCCGTCCCGGCGAGATCTTGCGCATCAGCGCCGAGGGTCTTGTGTCCGAGCAGGGCGTGCCTGCCGCCGAAGAGCCTGCTAACTGCATCTTTGAGCAGGTCTACTTTGCCCGCCCCGACTCCATCATGAACGGCAAGAGCGTCTACGCCTGCCGTTACGACATGGGTCGTCAGCTGGCACACGAGGAGCCCGTCGAGGCCGACCTGGTCATCGGCGTGCCCGACTCCGGCCTGCCGCCCGCGGAGGGGTATTCGCACGAGAGCGGTATTCCCTTTGGCGAGGGCCTCATCAAGAACCGCTACGTGGGCCGTACGTTTATCGAGCCCACGCAGGAGCTGCGCGCCATGGGCGTGCGCATGAAACTCAACCCGCTGCGCGACAATATCGAGGGCAAGCGCCTGGTCGTCATCGACGACTCCATCGTGCGCGGCACCACCATGGTGCAGCTCGTCAAGATGCTGCGCAACGCCGGCGCCAAGGAGATTCACATCCGCATCAACTCGCCCGAGGTCATTTGGCCGTGCTTCTACGGTATCGATACCGACGTGCAGTCGCAGCTTATCAGCGCCAACAAGACGGTCGACGAGATTTGCGAGTATATCGGCGCCGATTCGCTGGCCTTCCTTTCGGTCGAGGGCCTGCTTAAGGTCATGCCCAAGGGCGGCTACTGCGACGCGTGCTTTACCGGCCGCTATCCCGTGGCGATTCCCGAGAGCTTTGGCCGCGACAAGTTTATGGAGGGCTTTAAGCCCCGCAACCTGGACAAGCCGCTGTACTTTGACGACGACGCCGTGGTCGAGAAATACGACGACCGCAGCTGGGAAGAGGAGCACGGCGAGGCCTAAAACCTGCCATATGGGGACAGGTATATTTTGGTAGGTTTTACCTGCTGTTTTGTTGATATGACGGCGGGTGCTGTTATGGCACACGCCGAAATGAACGCAATTATGAGCACCGTTTGTCGCCCGCGCGGCGCCACGGTAGTGGGAGAGGAAGGCTCAGATGAGCGACAGCAAGCATGTGACGTACGAGGACGCCGGCGTCGATACCGCCGAGGGCGGTCGCGCCGTCGACGCGATTAAGCAGATGGTCAAGGACACCAATCGTCCCGAAGTTATCGGCGGCATCGGCGGCTTCGGTGGCCTGTTCTCGGCTGCCGCGCTTAAGGATATGGAAGACCCGATCCTGATCAGCGGTACCGACGGCGTGGGCACCAAGCTCGTGCTCGCCCAGATCATGGACCGTCACGAGACAGTGGGCCAGGACCTGGTCGCTATGTGCGTCAACGACATTTTGGCTTCGGGCGCCGAGCCGCTGTTCTTCCTGGACTACGTTGCCATCGGTCACATCGAGGCCGAGCACATGGCAAAGATCATCAAGGGCGTGGCCGATGGCTGCAAGCTCGCGGGCTGCGCGCTCGTGGGCGGCGAGATGGCCGAGCACCCCGGCGTCATGGCTCCCGCCGACTACGACCTCGCCGGCTTTACCGTGGGCGTCGTCGACCGTCCCAAGATGCTCGACCCCGCGAACGTTCGCCCCGGCGATGTGATCCTGGGTCTGCCTTCCACCGGCGTGCACTCCAACGGCTACTCGCTCGTGCGCAAGGTCATCGGCGTCGACGGCATCAAACCGGGCACGCCCGAGGCCGCCGCTAAGGCCGAGGAGCTGAGCCGTCCGCTCGAGGAGCTCGGCGGTGCTTCGCTGGCCGACGCTCTGCTGGCTCCCACGCGCATCTATGTGAAGCCGATTCTGGAGCTGCTGCGTGGCGACGTCAACGTGCACGCCATTGCTCACATCACCGGTGGCGGCATTACCGAGAACCTCAACCGCGCGCTCGCCGACGATGTCGATGCCGTGGTCACCCGCAACGGTGCCGAGATGGGCTGGGATATTCCGCCCGTCATCACCTACGTGTCGCGTCAGGCCGAGCTCGCGCCCAACGAGGCATGCAAGACCTTCAACATGGGCGTCGGCCTGTGCCTGATCGTTGCCCCCGAGGACGAGGCTACCGTGACCGAGGCCCTGGTCGCGCTGGGCGAGAAGCCGTTCCGCGTGGGCGAGTGCGTCGAGGGTTCCGGTAAGGTCGTGTACTCCGATGAGCGCTAGCGAGCAGATGGCTGCTGCCGAGGGCCTGGGCTTTGTGCCCTACACCCGTCCGACCGGCACCGATACGGCCGAGCCGCTCAAGATCGGCGTGCTCATCAGCGGCTCTGGCACCAACCTGCAGGCGCTGATTGACCTGATCGCTGCCGGCAAGCTCAATGCTTCGATTGAGCTGGTGGTGTCGAGCCGTCCTTCGGCCAAGGGGTTGCAGCGTGCCGAGCGTGCGGGTATCCAGACGCTGACGCTGTCCAAGGATGTCTATGCCGACCCCATCGCCGCCGACGAGATCATCGCGCACGAGCTGCTCGAGCGCGGCTGCGAGTATGTGGTCATGGCCGGCTACATGCGCATGGTGCACACGCCGCTGCTGGCGGCGTTTCCCAACCGCGTGGTGAACCTGCATCCGGCGCTGCTGCCGAGCTTTACCGGCGCGCATGCGATCGACGATGCCTTTGCGCGCGGCGTCAAGGTGACCGGCGTGACCGTGCACTTTGCCAACGAGGTCTACGACAACGGCCCCATCATCGCCCAGCGCGCGCTGGCTGTCGAGGAGGGCTGGGATGTCGACACGCTCGAGGAACACATCCACGCGATTGAGCACGTACTGTATCCCGAGGTCGTGCAGATGCTCGCCGACGGCCGCGTCCACGTGCTGGAGAGCGGCAAAGTGGCAATTGATGCGGCACGCTAGTCGCGTGTAAGAGAGTTCGCTGAGCGCTCTTTGGGACGCAAGCGATCGAAAAAAGTTGATAGGGCTCCGTCCGTACGCGGGCGGGGCTCTTTTTGTGTGGCCTCTCAAGTTTGCTATACTGCTAGCAAGCAGAGAGGAGTCGCCATGGCAACAGCAACAGTGCAGCTCAACACGCGAATCGACCCTATGCTCAAGGCTGGCGGCGATGCGGTCCTGACTCGCAATGGGCTGGGGCCGAGTGACGCTATTCGTGCGCTTTGGACCTACCTTGTCGAGCATCAGACGTTGCCAGGATTTATGGTGGAGGATAGGTGCGAGGCACCCCGTGCGGAGAGTCTGGCCGAGCAGGGATGCGGGCTGGCTTTTTTCTCATTGGGGTTGAGCGCGGCGGATTTTGCGCCAGCTGAATCATCGGCAGACAACTGGGGTGCCGTACGCGACGACATGTACGATGCGATGATCGCTGGCATAGAGGCGAATTGCCGATGATTGCGGCAAAACGACTCTTGGTAGACACAAACGTTTGGCTCGATTATTACCTGCAAGAGGGAGCGTTCGACGAGGCGAAAAGATTGATTGAGTTGGCCGAGGCGGGAAAGATTGACCTTCTGTACGCGCCAACGACGGCAAAGGACCTGTTCTACATTGTGCCGCGGCGTCTAGCTCAGCGGAATGTGAATGGGGTTAACGCTCCGTTCGGTCCGGCTGCATGGGCCTGTATCGAGCATATGATGCAGGTGGCAACGGCTTCTCCGCTTTCGTTGGCGGAATGCGAGATGGCGCGTATGCTTGGCAAGCGTATGCCGGACCTTGAGGACAATCTCATCATTGCATCGGGCGATACGGCGGATGTCGACTACGTAATCACGAGCGACCGACGCATGTTGGAGGCGATGCCCGAGGTATGCTTGACGCCCGCGCGCGCACTCGAGCTCATCGGGATCCTCGGCTAACCTTGCATACTCCGTTTCGCTATCATATTGAGCATTGTGGCCCTCATGCAACTTTGGAGGACGATATGGCGGATAACGAAGCGCTGTTTACGCCTGAGCTGGTGTTTTTTGATTGGGAGTGTGCGACGCCTGATGAGGTGTTTGCGCGACTCGAAGGCGAACTTGCTCCACGCGGCTACATTGGCACCGGTTGGCTCGACGCCGTCCGCACGCGCGAGGATGCCTATCCCACAGGGCTTGCCATGCCGGCGGCCAACATTGCCATCCCGCATACCGATCCGGGGTTTGTGGCTAAGCCCTACATCGCGGTGGTGAAGCCGGCCACGCCCGTGACATTCAATGCTATGGCGGGCATGGGTGCCCCTGTGCCGGCGCAGATCGTCATCAACTTGGGCATTGCCGAGCCGGGCGGCCAGGTCGAGGCTCTGCAAGCGCTTATGAATATCTTTATGGACGCGGACACCGCGGCCGATGTGCTCGGCCAGACCACGCCCCAAGGCATGGTCGAAGCCATCCGCCGCCACTTTTAAATCCGGCCCCTGGGGACGTTCCTTTTGTCGCGGGGGCCGCGTTGTGACACAATGGCGTTTGTTCGATTCGTTATGCGAAAGGCCAACTATGGCAAATAAGAAAAAGAACTCCGAGGCCGCGCCGACGCCCGAGCAGCAGACTCGCGCTGCCTCCAGCTCTCGTAAGAAGCAGCGCAAGACGTACGTGTCTAAGACCGTCAAGATTGTTCTGGTGGTTATCGGCGTGCTGGCAATGTTGCTTTCCGTCTCGGCCATGGCGTGCTCCGGTCTTATGTCGCAGACCGAGGACACCTCGGGCTACAAGCTCACCGGCGGCGTTGCCGCCACCATCAACGGCACCAACCTCACCGAGGATACCGTGACCAAGCAGATCATGAGCATGCGCACGTCCTATGGTTATACCAAGGACAAGGAATGGGCGCAGTACCTGGTCAACAACGACCTTACGCCCAAGAAGTATCGCAAGCAGCTCATCGATTCCTACACGCAGCAGATTCTGCTTCAGCAGGCGCAGAAGGAAAACGGCGTGACGGTGTCGGATGAGGAGGTCGAGAAGGCTTGGAAGGACGCGTGCAAGAGCGCGGGCGGCGCCAAGACCTTTAAGAAGACCCTTAAGACCTACGGCTACACCGAGGACACCTATAAGAGCTCGCTCAAGGAGAGCCTGGCGCAGCAAAAGCTCAAGGAAGCCGTGGCGCCCACCAGCAAGCCCGAGGACAGCGAGATCGTCGATTACATCAACGAGAACCTGTCGAAGTACAACGATGCCCGCCGCTCGTCGAACATCCTGATCAAGGTCGATTCCGAGGCATCCGACGAGGACAAGGCTGCCGCCAAGGCCAAGGCGCAGGAGTGCCTGGACAAGATTAACTCCGGCGAGCTGAGCTTCGAAGACGCTGTGAAGCAGTATTCCGACGACACCGGTTCCAAGGAGAAGAAGGGCGACGTGGGCTGGGACAAGCTCACCACCTTCGTCGACAGCTACCAGACGGCACTCGAGGGGCTCAACAAGGGCGATGTGAGCGGCGTGGTCGAGTCGACGTACGGCTATCACATTATCAAGTGCACTGACTACTTCCATGTCGATAGCCAGGTCGATGATATCAAGCAGGTACCCAAGGCCATCAAGAAGTACGTCTCCAACGTGGTGAAGACGCAGGCGGCCAGCACTGCATATAGCGAGTGGCTGGAGCAGTACAAAAAGGACGCCGACATCACCGTCAGCCCCATGCCCAAGGACGTACCCTACAACGTGAGCCTGAAGGGTGTCACCAAGAGCTCGACCGACAATTCGTCGACGACTGAGTAATCATGGGGCGGTGCTCGCGCGAGTGCCGCCCGCACTATTGAGGAGGATTTGCAGATGACCAACGAAGAGCTGCAGCAGGAAATGATCGCCGCCATGAAGGCCAAGGACAAGGTTCGCCTGTCCATCATTCGCCAGGTCAAGGCCGAGGTGAAGAATATCGAGGTTAACGAGCGCCGCGATGTGACCGAGGAAGACGTCAACAGCATGATCAAGCGTCTGATCAAGCAGACGAGCGAGACGCTGGAGATGTCCATCAAGGCCGGCACCGACCAGGAGCGTACCGACAACCTGACCGAGCAGGTCAAGATTCTGGAGAGCCTGCTGCCCGCGCAGGTTTCGGGCGAGGAGCTCGAGGCTCTGATCGAGCAGGTCATCGCCGAGCTGGGCGCCACGTCCAAGAAGCAGATGGGCCAGGTCATGGGCGCTCTGGGCAAGGCCACCGGTGGCAACTTCGATAAACCGGCCGCGGCAAAGATCGTCGGCGCCAAACTCGCATAGGGGCCTAGCGGTACATAGTTGATATCGAGGGGGCGTGACCATTGCGGTCGCGCCCCTTTTTGCTGGGCTGGGCACTCATTGGGGACAGACTCAAATTGAGTGCCCACGGGGGGTACTCATTTAAGTCTGTCCCCAATGAGTGCCCGAGTGCCCAATGAGTGGGTGGAAGATTGCGGGTTCTTTACGGGAATGTAGTGTGGGCTGCGGAAACGTGGTTCTTTCCGTACAATAGTTCAACTCGTGTAAACGCAGGGAAGGGACATTCATGGCAGACATGATCGAGATCAAGCATCTCAACAAGTACTTTGGCGACCTGCATGTGCTCAAAGATATCAACCTCACCGTCAAGCGCGGCGAGAAGCTCGTAATGATCGGGCCTTCCGGCTCGGGTAAGTCGACGCTCATCCGTTGCGTCGATTATCTGGAGGAGCCCACGTCGGGCGAGGTCATCATCGACGGTACGCCGCTTACCAAAAAGAACCACCTGGAGATGGCTCGCAAGTATAGTTCCATGGTGTTTCAGCAGTTCAACCTGTATCCCAACATGACGGTGCTCGGCAACCTGACGCTCGCGCCCATCAAGCTGCAAAAGAAGAGCAAGGAGGAGGCGACCGAGATCGCCATCGCCGCACTCAAGCGCGTCGGCATGGCGCATAAGGCCGGCGAGTATCCGCAGAATCTCTCGGGTGGTCAGCAGCAGCGCATCGCCATCGCCCGTGCCCTGTGCACCAAGCAGCCCATCATCCTGTTTGACGAGCCGACTTCGGCGCTCGACCCCGAGATGGTCCAGGAGGTTCTGGACGTTATGATTGAGCTCGCGCAGGAGGACATCACCATGATCTGCGTGACGCACGAGATGGGCTTTGCGCGCCAGGTGGCCGACCGCGTCATCTTTATGGAGGACGGCCGCATTCTGGAGGAGGGCACGCCCGAGCACTTCTTCGATAACCCCGAGAACCCGCGCTGCCGCGAGTTCCTGTCCAAGATTCTGCACTAGGCGCGGTGATGGACATGACGGATATGACGAGGGCGGCCGTGTCGCGCCGTCACTTTTTGCAGCTGGCGGGCGCCGGCATGCTTGCGCTGACGGGGACCGCGCTTACCGGTTGCGGCAACTCCACCAGCGGCGAGGGCTCCGACAAGGGGTCCAAGCTTGCGGCCATTAAGTCGCGTGGACATCTGAATGCCGGCGTCAAGAAGGACGTTCCCGGCTACGGTTATTACGACACCGCCAAGGGCCGCTTTGAGGGCATGGAAGTCGATTTGTGCTACCAGATCGCCGCTGCCGTCTTTGGTGTGAGCTACAAGGATGCCCGTGCCCAGGAGCTTGTCGAGTTTACCGACGTAACGCCCAAGACGCGCGGCCCGCTGATCGATAACGGCCAGCTCGACGTGGTCGCGGCGACCTACACCATCACCGACGAGCGCAAGAAGAGCTGGGATTTCTCGACGCCGTACCGTACCGACTACGTGGGACTCATGGTCAAGAAGCGTTCGGGTTTTACCTCGATTGAGGGTCTGGACGGCAAGGTCATCGGCGTGAGCCAGGGTGCCACCACGCAGGGCCTGATCGAGCAGATGATCAAGGACAACGGCTTTAGCTGCAAGCCCGAGTTTAGGGCCTTTAGCGGCTACCCCATCATCAAGAGTTCGCTCGACGCCGGCAATATCGACGTCTTTGCCATGGACCGCTCCACGCTGGCCGGATACATGAACGAGACCGTTGAGCTACTGCAGCCCGAGGTCAAGTTTGGCGAGCAGGGCTACGGCGTGGCGACCAAGAAGGGCTGCGACCTTTCGGCCGTGGTCGATCAGGTGATTTGCGATCGCCTGGCCGACGGCTGGCTCGACCAAGAGGTCAAGACCTGGGGTCTTGTATAGGCACATCGTCCAAGGAAGGAATCAAATGCTCGAAGGATTATTTGACGCCGACCGTTGGTCGACGACATTTCAAAACATGGGGCCCTTCTGGGAGGGCTTTGGCGTGACGCTACAGGTGGTCGTTGCCGGTCTGCTGCTGTCGCTGGTGCTGGGCACGCTGCTGGGCGTGTTCTCCACCACTCGCTCTCGCGTGCTGCGCGCCATAAGCCGCGTGTACGTGGAGTTTTACCAGAACACCCCGTTGCCCGTGCAGGTGCTCTTTATGTACATGGCTGGCCCGCAGTTTTTGCAGGCTATAACCGGCGCCGACCAGCCGGTGCGCATCGCGCCGTTCGTGCTGGGCTTCTTGGGTGTGGGCCTGTATCACGCGGCCTACATTTCCGAGGTCATCCGCACTGGTATCGAGGCGGTTCCGCGCGGTCAGATGGAGGCGGCCCAGAGCCAGGGCTTCACCCGTGCGCAGGCGTACTGGTACATCGTGCTGCCCCAGACGTTCAAGATCATTCTGCCGCCGCTGTGTAACCAGGCGCTTAACCTGGTCAAGAACACGTCGGTGCTGGCGCTTGTGGCCGGCGGCGACCTTATGTACCGTTCCGACAACTTTGTGAGTCTGTACGGTTACCTGCAGGGATACATCGTCTGCTGCCTTATGTACTTCATCATCTGCTTTCCGCTCGCCATGCTGGTGCAGTGGCTCGAGCGCCGCTCCAAGGAGCGTCCGCGCGGCGTGAGCCTGGCCGAGCTGGGGCTCGACAACGTAGAGGAGGCCTAGCGCATGGATATTTTCAACGCGACCAACCTGCTCTACATTTGGGGCGGCTTTGTTAAGACGATCGAGATCTCGGCGCTGTCGATCTTTTTCTCGCTCATCTTTGGCACGGTGCTGGCGCTTGTTAAAAGCTATGCGCCCCGCCCGTTCCGTATTTTGGTGAGCGCCTATATCGAGCTGTTCCGTTGCACGCCAAACCTGCTGTGGATCCTGTTTATCTACTTTACGGTGCAGGGTTTGGACATTGTGATTTCGACCATCGCCTTTACGCTGTTTACCAGCGCCGTTATGGCCGAGATTGTGCGCGGCGGCCTCAACTCGATTCCGCGCGGCCAGTTTGAGGCGGCGCAGAGCCAGGGCTTTGGCTTCTTTGCCACCATGCGCTACATCATTCTGCCGCAGACATTTAAGACGATCATTCCGGCGCTGTTTAGCCAGTGCACGACCGTCATCAAGGACAGCTCGTATCTTTCGGGCATTAACGTGGCCGAGCTCATGTACACGGCAAACGTCGTGATGGCCCACGCGATCGATCTGTCGCAGGTGCTTATGCTCTACGGCCTGGTGTTTGCGATGTACTTTGTGCTCAACTTTGGTATCTCGCTGCTGGTTCGCGCATATCAGAGGCGAATGGTGGCAGCGTAGAATGTGGCAAAGGGACAGCCCCTTTGCCACATAGAGAAAGGAATCGCGATGAGCGATCTGGAGAATAAGAAGAATCCTGTGGTCATTACCATCGCGCGCGACTTTGGCGCCGAGGGCCACGAGATTGGCCGCATGCTTGCCGACGAGTTGGGGATTCCGCTGTACGATAACGAGCTGCTGGTGCGTGCATCGCTGCGCGCGGGCGAGTCGCTCGACAAGATGGCCGCCTACGACGAGCGTCTGGCCGTGGAGAACATGGCGTTCCTGCCCGACCGCTACGATGCGCGTTCGTACTCGGACAAGTTGTTCCAAAAGATGAGCCAGGTGATTTTGGACCTGGGCGAGACCGAGAGCTGCATTATCGAAGGCCGTCTGTCCGATTACCTGCTGCGTAACAACCCCAACCACATTGCCGTGCTGGTGACCGCTCCTTTTGAGGACCGCGTCGAGATTGTGCGCAAAAAGCGAGGCCTTAATAAAAAGAAGGGCGCCAAGCTGGTCAAGCAGCAGCAGAAGGCGCGCGAGGCATTCTACAAGCGCTACAGCGCCGGAAAGTGGAAGATGACGAGCGGCAAGGATATCGTTGTCAACCGCGCCAAGTTGGGACGCGAGGGCTGTAAAGACGTCATCGCTGCAGCCTACCGCTACAAAGTGGCGCAGCTCGAAGGCTAGCCGACCAAAACCACCACAAAGGGGACAGCACCTTTGCGGTGGTTTTTGTTTTAGGCCGAGGGGAAGGCCTTGGCGGCAGTGCCTATCCTCGGCTTTTGCATAGTCTCGATCTGTAACACCAAGCCAGCGAAAATGGCTCTAACTGTTACAGATTGAGATGCAGCGTGGCCGGCCGGCACAATATCTCAATCTGTAACAACTGCAGGGCTCAACGGACTCCAGCTGTTACAGATTGAGACAAAACGACCGGGCAAGTCCCAAACCACCACAAAGGTGCCTGCCCCATCGTGGTGGTTTGGGCGGCCGGCATAAAAAAGTCCCCGCCGGGCGTGTGCTCGACGGGGACTTTGCCGTTTGATGGCTAGCGCTGCGGGTGATTACTCGCCCAGCAGGCTCTTGGTGATGGAAGCGGCGGCCTTCTTGCCGGCGCCCATCGCCAGAATGACCGTAGCGGCACCGGTGACGATGTCGCCGCCAGCCCAGATGCGGGGATCGGTGGTCTGGCCGGTCTCCTCGTCGGCAACGATGTAGCCCCACTTGTTGAGCTCCATCTTGCCGCCGATCTTCTTTGCGAAGGGGTTGGCGTTGGTGCCGATAGCCGAAATAGCGACGTCGCAGGGGATCTCCTCGATGGCGCCCTCGATGGGCACCGGGCGACGGCGGCCGGACTCGTCGGGCTCGCCGAGCTCCATCTTCTGGACCTTGACGGCGCACACGGAGCCGTCCTCGCCAGCGACAAACTCGAGCGGGGAGACGAGCGGCAGAACCTCGACGCCCTCGGCCTTAGCATGGTGCAGCTCGGCGCGACGGCAGGGCATCTCGTCCTCGGTACGACGGTAGGCGATGATGGCGTGCTCGGCGCCCAGGCGCTTGGCGGTACGGACGGCGTCCATGGCCACGTTGCCGCCGCCAAAGACAACGACGTTCTTGCCGTGCTTGGTGGGGGTGTCGTACTCGGGGAACTTGTTGGCCTTCATCAGGTTCACGCGGGTGAGGTACTCGTTCGCGAAGAAGACGTTGGGCAGGTTCTCGCCGGGGACGTTGAGGAACTTGGGCAGGCCGGCGCCGGTCGCCACGTAGATGGCGTCGAAGCCCTGCTCGAACAGCTCCTCGGCCGTGGCCATGTTGCCCACGACGGAGTTGTACTCAAACTTGACGCCCATGTCCTCCAGGCCGTCAATCTCGCGCTTGACGACTGCCTTGGGCAGGCGGAACTCGGGGATGCCGTAGACCAGCACGCCGCCGCCGGTGAAAAATGCCTCGAAGACGGTGACGTCAAAACCGTTGCGGGCGAGCTCGCCGGCGCAGGTGATGCCGGACGGGCCGGAGCCGACGACGGCGACCTTCTTGCCGTTCTTGGGAGCCATCTTGGGCGTGGAGGCGAGCTCGGGGCGGTCACCCAGGAAGCGCTCGAGCTGGCCGATGGCCACGGGCTCGGACTTCTTACCACGGATGCACTTGCCCTCGCACTGGTTCTCCTGCGGGCAGACGCGGCCGCAGATGGCGGGAAGCATGGAGTCCTCGCGGATGGTATCGAGAGCGCCGCCGAAGTCCTTCGCGCGGATCTGCTCGATAAAGCGGGGGATGTTGATGTTGACGGGGCAGCCCTCGACACAGAACGGCTTCTTGCAGTTGAGGCAGCGCTCAGCCTCGGCCAGCGCCATCTCCTCGGTGAAGCCCTTGTCGACGGGGCGGAAGTCGCAGGCGCGCTCGGCAGCCGGCTCCTCGTTATCGGGGGTGCGGGGCGACTTCATATCGGCAACGAAACGACCGTTAACTAGTGGCATGCGCAGCTCTTTTCCTCATAAGCCTTGAGGGACTCGCCCTCTTCGGAACGGTAAGCGGCCTGGCGGGCACGAAGGTCATCCCAGTCGACCAGGGTGGCATCGAAGTCGGGGCCGTCGACGCAAGCGAACTTGGTCACGCCGCCCACCTCGACGCGGCAGCAGCCGCACATGCCGGTGCCGTCAACCATGATGGGGTTGAGGGACGCGGTAATGGGGGTGTCGTACTTCTGGGCGGTGAGGGTCGAGAACTTCATCATCGGAACGGGGCCGACGCAGAAGACCTGGCTCACGGCCTTGTCCTGCAGCAGGCGCTCCAGCGGAGCGGTGACAACGCCCTGCTCGCCGTAGGAGCCGTCATCGGTGGTGATATGGATGTGGTCCTCGTCGAGGAGCTCGCGGAACTGGTCCTCCATGAGCAGGAGGTCCTTGGTGCGGGCGCCCATGATGGCGTGCACCTCGTGGCCGGTCTCGACCAGGTGCTTGGCGACCGGGAAGGCAATTGCCAGGCCGACGCCGCCGCCAATGACGGCGCAGGGGCCCTCGGCCATCTCGGTGG
The DNA here is from genome assembly GCA_900549345.1 of uncultured Collinsella sp. Lineage (GTDB taxonomy): Bacteria > Actinomycetota > Coriobacteriia > Coriobacteriales > Coriobacteriaceae > Collinsella. The sequence goes on along the minus strand of UROC01000001.1, from coordinate 72,195 downwards.
GAACGCCCAGCGGGCCCACGACGTCGCGCAGTGACTCGCCGGCCTCATAGGTGGAAAGCATCTCGGTGGTCTTGCCGATCACCATGAAGATGAACTCGACCCAGCCCTCGTCACCGTTCCAGCCAGCCAGGGTAAACGGGACGCGCTCGCCCGTCTCGTTGGCGCGAACCATGAGGAACTGTCCAGCGTGCGCATGCTTGGCGATTGCAGGCGCCTCGATGCGGAACTTGAACACCTTCTCCGAGAACTGCGTCTTCTCCAGGATCTTATACATAGAACCCCTCTCTTGTTAGGGCCGCCGAACCGTGCCTCCACGGAAATGGACGGTAGCCCGAGTAAAACCGTACGCGCACAGGCGTTGTGCAGACATACGGTGCAAATTATACCCTCATGGACATGCTGTTTACGTGTGTCTTCGGCGGTTGGGAAAAGGGTTTATCCACTTCGACCTACCAAATAGGGATAGGTTTATTTTGGTCGGTTTTATCAGGCAAAACGGCAAAGGGGGCCGGCCTCGGGTTGTGATGAGGCCGGCCCCCTTTGGGGTGTTATGCGTGTATGGCGGCGCGGGGTTTATTGCGATGCGGCCACCGGGGCGTTTCCGCAGATAAAACCTGCCAAAATAAACATCCCTAAACGGTAGGTTTTAGTGCTTGCCGTTGGCGGAGGCGGCGCCGTTGACGTGGTCGCGGGCGTAGATTACGCCGTGCACGATAGCCAGACCGGCGGCGTCGGCGGCGCGGGCGCAGGTGTCCTGGAAGTCCTCGGCCTCGCGGGCGCGCAGCTGCTTGAGCACATAGTCTGCCACGGCCATCTTGCCGGGAGGGTTGCCGATGCCGGTGCGGATACGGCTAAAGTCGCGGCTGCCCATCTTGTCGATGATGGAGCGCAGGCCGTTGTGGCCGGCGTGGCCACCGCCCACCTTGACGCGCACGTCACCGGCGGGAATGTCAAGCTCGTCGTGGATGACGAGCAGCTCCTCGGCCTTGATCTTGTACTCGCGGCAGAGCTTGGAGATGGGTCCGCCCGAGGTATTCATATACGACTGCGGCTTGACCAGCACGATCTGGCGCTTGCCACCCTCTTCCTCGGGATCGTTGATGTTGATGAGTGCGACCTCGGCGCCGGCCTGGTTTTTCCAGTACGTGACGCCGGCCTGACGGGCCAGCTCGTCAATCGCCTTAAAGCCGGCGTTGTGGCGGGTCTCGGCATATTCCTCGCCCGGGTTGCCAAGCCCGGCAACCATGCGAATCTTAAGCGGCTGTGCAGCTGCCATGTTCATCCTTTCGTTGATTTGTCGCCTGCTATGGTGAGCGACCCTGTTGCCGCTGTCAAATGGAGGGTAATTGAGAGCGTTTGGGGGCGTTTGGACGGCCGTCGAAATCCGAGGTGGACAGTTAGTTCAGATACGTATAAGTTCTGAGGACTCGAATTACTCAATTCAATGCCGATACGTTGTTTTGGAGCTTTAGTTAGTCCATATGGCGCTGTTTTGAAGTCTACCCTGCCTTCAAATAGGGCGAATGGTATAGAGATAGCTGCAAAACAGTCTAATTCAATGCGTCCATTTATACGTATTTGAACTAACTGCCCAGCCCTGCTCGACGGCGCACGGGTGATTCGTCGTTTAGACCGGCGCGAGGCCGGTTCCGGCCCGCAGAGCGTTGAGCCAAGCGGCCTGACGCTTGCGATAGCCCTTGATACGGTACCGGAATCGGACTCCTGCGAGTCGATGCATCGTTTGGGCGAAGGCTTCGAGTGCAACAAGGTCTTTCATTTGGTCGCGATTGATAACCAGGACGTGGATGCCCATGGCCTTGAGGCCATTATTTCGATTGCCATCGTGGATGCGAGCGTTTTGAAGCTCATGCCCAATTCCGTTGTATTCGTTGTCGACTCCGGCTGCCGGGCAATATAGGTCGCAGATGGCATAGGGGATGCCCGAGGACATGTTGACCGCAAGAGTATCGAAGTCGATTCGATGGTTGAGTAGCAGGCCTCCCATGGGCAGGCTGCAACATCCGAATCCGCCAAAGCGCATGGGCGCTCCGAGAACGGCAAACATTAGGGATTCGGCTGGGGATGCGGATCCAGCCCGGGCGAGTTTGACTGCCGTGCGAAACGAGGCGTATGAGCTACTTTTGGCGAACCGTGCGACCGCCTCGAGCTCTTCGATGGTCGTGGCGGGCTCGCATTTGTAGTGCGCCTGTTCATAGCGGGTTTCGTTCTGTTGTTCGGCCGCTGACTGGTTGCCCAGGCAATCAAGATCGCCCGTCGCTTCGTAGCCATCGCCCTTGGGCCAGATGTCGTCATGGGCAATGGGGTATGTTGCCCCGGGAGGAAGGGAGTAAGTTCCGACCAGTTCCATGAGAAGCATCAAGGTTTTGGCGACTGATTCATTTTTAGAACAAAGCATGGCTGTCATGGCAGGAGACGTTGCGTAGATGTCGGCCTCGACGTGCATAATTGCACCTTCAGGAAGCGGAGCGGAGAGAATATGCTGAAGAAGTCGCTTGTCGGGGCGTCGGTTGCCTTCGTTTGAAACGAGAAGATCGAGCAGCTCGGAATCATCTTCATTCCAGGCGTCGAGTATCGAAAGTGCGCCAAAGTCTATCGCGTCATTATTGGGAATGCAGCTAGCCAAGGCCTGTGCTTGCTGTTCACTATCAATGGAGCTCCAGGGTAGGGCAGAGTACGCCCGTCGTGCGCGACGAATTGCGCGGAGGGCGGAGAAATGTGAAATCACGGTCGTCATAGCTATAACGTACTAAGTTGGCGGCAGAATGCGACCGCCATACCGTTCTTTTCGCTCAGCGGGGTGCTGGGCGCCATGAACGGCCGGGTGTTAGGAAATCGGTGGAATCGGTTGAGGGGATTGCAGGAAATTGAGCTCTGCCGAGAAGGTTGACGATGGCTACTGGACAGTTAGTTCAGATACGTATAAGGCGGCGGGCGTTCGAGGTGTTTCTAAGGGCCTTCGAGGGCGATTTGAAGATAATATATGCGGCGGTTGTACTCGAAAACGATGAGCTTCGGGCGGCATGGCATCCGCCGGGGAGCTCAGAAGGCTCCGAACGGACCTTTGGAGCTTTAAAAAATACGTATCTGAACTAACTATCCAGGGCGGATTGGCGAGGAATAGAAAAAGGGTCGGAAGCGAGCTTCCGACCCTTTAAAAACATCAAAGATGATGCGATACGCGTTGGACTACAGCGCGAAGTCGCCGCCGACGAGCGTGGAGACGGGCTCCTCGTGGTAAACGGCGGAGATGGCCTGAGCGAACTCCTCGGCGACCGAGATGGTCTTGATTTTGCCGCCGACCTCGACGGGGATGGCGTCGGTGACGACGCACTCGACGATGGGGGCGTCGTTCAGACGCTCGATGGCCGGACCGGAGAAGATGCCGTGGGTGGCGCAGACGTAGATGTCGCCAGCGCCCATAGCCTTGAGCTCCTTGACGTTGGCGCACAGGGTGCCAGCGGTGTCGATCATGTCGTCGTTGATGATGCAGGTCTTACCCTTGATGTCACCGATGATGCCCATGACCTCGGCGGCGTTGTGGCGCGGACGGCCCTTGTGGGCGATGGCCAGGTCGCAGCCGAGCATGTCGGACAGCTTCTTGGCGGCCTTGGCGCGACCCACGTCGGGGGAGACGACAACCAGGTTGTCGGTGTCGAAGTGCATGTCGTTGTAGTACTGGCCAAACAGCGGCAGTGCGGACAGGTGGTTAACCGGGATATCGAAGAAGCCCTGGATCTGGCCTTGGTGCAGGTCGAGGGTGATGATGCGGTTGACGCCGGCACGCTCGAGCAGGTTGGCGACGAGGCGGGCGGTGATGGGCTCGCGCGGGCCGGCCTTGCGGTCCTGGCGGGCATAGCCGTAGTGGGTGATAACGGCGGTGATGGAGCGGGCGGATGCGCGCTTGGCAGCGTCGGTGGCGATGAGCAGCTCCATGAGCATGTCGTTGACGTTGCCGCCGGCCACGGACTGAATCAGGAAGACGTCGGCGCCGCGGACGGTCTCGTCGTAGCGGGCGTAAATCTCACCATTGGCGAACTGCTTTAGCGTAAGGCCCGAAAGCTCGACCCCAAGGTACTCAGCAATCTTCTGAGCGAGGGGACGGTTGGAGGAACCGGAATACACGCGGATGGACTTGCGCATATTCTCCGACTTCTCGGGATCATTAATCGGCATTACCCTTCTCCTTTATACATCGAATGCCATATAGATGCCTTGTTGCATTGTAACCGCGCGGCGGGGTTTATCGGGTCCTGATAACGTCTTTACCGCCAACGGACACGAACCGACCACTCATCCGGTTGCGCAGGTCACGATAGAAAAAGGAGCCGCCCCCATGGAGCAGCTCCTTTTGTGCTTGGTAAAACGTTATACCTCGTCGTCCTCGTGCAGGCGGCGGCGGTAATCGGCGGCCCAGCCCTCAATATTTACCTGACGGGCGCGGCCCAGACCGAGCGCGTCTGCCGGGACCGGCTCGGTGATGACGGAGCCTGCGGCCACGAGCGCGCCGTCGCCGATCTGGGCGGGCGCGACCATCATGGTGTCGGAGCCAATGAAGGCGTCCTTGCCGATGACGGTCTTGTGCTTGTGCACGCCATCGTAGTTGCAGGTGATGGAGCCCGCGCCCACGTTGACGCCGGAGCCCATGGTGGTGTCGCCGATGTAGGACAGGTGCGGCACCTTGGAGCCCTCGCCGATCGTGGACTTCTTGATCTCCACGTGCGTGCCGGCCTTGGAGCCGTCGAGCATGTGGGTGCCCGGGCGCAGGTAGGCGCGCGGGCCGCAGTCGACGCCGTTCTCGATGACGGCCTCGATGGCGATGGTCTCATCGATGGTGCAGCCGCTGCCGACAGTGGTGTCGGTGAGGCGGCTGTTGGGGCCAAGCTGGCACTCCTCGCCCACGGTGACGTGGCCGATCAGGTGCGTCTGCGGCCATACGACGGTATCGCGGCCGATGGTGGCGTCGGGGCCGATCCAAGCCTGCGTGGGGTCGATGAAGGTAACGCCCTCGGCCATCCAGTGCTCGTTGATGCGGTCGCGCGCGATGGCGGTGAGCTGTGCGAGCTGGATGCGGCTGTTGACGCCCAGGCCGTCGCGGTAGTCGTCGCAGTGGAAGATGGAGACAGCCTGGCCGTGGCCTTTGAGGATCTCGAGCATGTCGGGCAGGTAGTACTCGGATTGCGCGTTGTCGTTGCCGATCTCGTTAATGTGGGCGGCGAGCTGCGCGCCGTCAAAGGCGTAGCAGCCGGCGTTGCACTCCAGCAGCGTGGCGGCCTGCTCGGGCGTGCAGTCCTTCTGCTCGATGATGCGCTCGATCTGACCATCGGCGCCCAGCTTGATGCGGCCGTAGCCGAAAGGATCGGGCGGGGTCATGGTCATGACGGTGCAGGCGAGCTCGCCGGTGGCGACGGTTTGCGCGAACTTGGCGACGGTGTCGGCGGTGATGAGCGGCAGGTCGCCGTTGAGCACCACGACGGGGCCTTGCGTGATGCCACAGGCCTCGAGCGCGACCTTCACGGCGTGACCGGTGCCCAGACGCTCGGTCTGCTCGACGCACTCGACCTTGGTGGCGCTGTTGGCGTAGGCGCCGTCGATGAGGGCGCGCATCTCGTCGGCGTGGCTGCCGATGACAACCACGACGCGGCTGCAGCCGGCCTTGATGGTAGCGTCGACGATCCACTGGACCATGGGCTTACCCAGGATCTTGTGCGAAACCTTGCAGTGGTTCGACTTCATGCGGGTGCCCTCGCCGGCAGCGAGGATAATTGCGGTTGCGTCCATGTGATCTCCTGTTACGTTATAGAGACGTGTGTTTGGAAACGATACACGGCGCAATATGATACCGCAGGCATATGACGAGCGCGTAACGATTGGTTTGCGGCGGTTGAGGCTTGCGCCGCCGGCGTGGCGTTTGCACTGCTTGCGTGCGGCGTTGGCGGTGCTGCGGAGCTGTTGTTTGAGCGAGGGGACGGGGGTGCCCGTGGACAACATACGAGAGGAGTTTGGCGGCGAGCCCGTCGCGGCATTCTCGATGTCGCATCCGGCTGTGCCGGCACTCTATATAGTGCTGACGCTGGGGCTCACTATGTTCTCGATGCAGCCGGTACTGATTGCGCTGTCACTTGCGGGCGGGCTGGCGTATGGATTTGCAACGCGTGGGGCTGCCCGCACGCTGGGCGCGCTCCGCTGGCAGCTGCCGGTGATTTTGATCGTCGCGGTGCTCAATCCGCTGTTTAGCGCCTCGGGCTCGACGGAGCTGTTCCGTATTGGCATGCGCGCGGTGTATCTGGAGAGCATGGTATACGGCCTGTGCATGGGCGGGCTGTTTGTGGCGAGCGTGCTGTGGTTTGAGGCGGCGGCGTCGATGCTCGAATACGACAAGGTGCTCGCGCTGCTGGGCAATGCCGCACCGGTGATTGCGCTCATGATCTCGATGTGCATGAGGCTTATCCCGCAGTTTTTGCGCCGCGGTCGTACGGTGTTGGCGGTGCAGGATGCGATTGATGTGCCGGGCCGCGCGCCGGCCGACCCCGTGCGCTCGCGCTTGCGGGCGTCGAGCGTGTTGATGGGCTGGGGCATGGAAGATTCGCTGGAGCGTGCGGACGCGATGCGCTCGCGCGGGTGGGGTGCCGCGACGCGTCGTACGACGTATGCGCGGTATCGACTGGGGTGCAGCGACGTTGCCGCGCTGGTCGGGCTCGCGCTGCTTGGTGCTGCCGCGGTGGCGGTGGCGTGGACCGCGACGACGCAGTATTCGTTTTACCCGCAGCTTTCGGTGCCGGCGCCGTGGCCTGGCTATATTGTGTACGCGGCTTGGATGGTGTTGCCCTGTGTGCTGCACGCGATTGACGAGAAGAGGTTTGGCTGATGACCCGGTTGGATAACTGCTCGGTAACGGGCGGGGCGTGCGGCTCCGATGTGCCTGCGATTGAGGTGCGGGGCCTGAGCTTTACCTACCCCGGGGCTGAGGCGCCGGTACTCGACGAGCTCGACTGGTCTGTTCCCCAAGGTGCGTTTGCACTGCTGGTTGGTGGTACTGGGTCGGGCAAATCGACGCTACTCTCGCTGCTCAAGCCCGAGATCGCTCCGGCGGGCGAGCGCACTGGTGATGCGCGCGTGCTGGGCGAGAACGTTGCCGACATGGACGTGCGGGCATCGGCGGAGCGCGTGGGCTATGTGTTCCAGGATCCCGAGAACCAGATCGTGTGCGAAACCGTGTGGCACGAGATGGCGTTTGGCCTGGAAAATCTGGGTATGTCGCGCGACGAGATGCGCCGTCGCGTAGCCGAGACCAGCTATTTCTTTGGGCTGGAGGATTGGCTCCACCGCGATACCGATACACTTTCGGGCGGACGCAAGCAGCTGCTGTCGTTGGCGGCCGTGCTGGCCTTGCGCCCGCGCGTGCTGCTGCTCGACGAGCCCACGTCTCAGCTCGATCCCGTTGCCGAGAAGAATTTCCTGCACGCGCTGTTTCGTGTGAATCGCGAGCTGGGCTGCACGGTTGTTGTGGCGACGCATCAGCCGCGCCCAATGCTCGAATACGCGACGTGTGCGTACCGGATTGAGGACGGTCGCGTGCGCGAGGTGGCAGATATGGCTTCTTTGGGACGCCGAGAATCGCTGTTTTCCGATGACATGTTGGGGTGGGGTGCCATCCGATGTGCAAAAAACGGAGTATTCAGCAGGCGTGAGGACAATTTGGACTCTCTGGAGACGCCCGGGGACGTATCGAGCGCGAAAAAAAGTTCGGAATTGGACAAATCGTCCGAATTTGTGGCGCAAACGTCGCTCGAGAACGGCTCGGAAGCCTTCCCGCGCACGAATGGAAGCAGAATACTCCAAAAAATGCACGCTGGGTCGGCTGCCACCCTGTCGGAAGGCTGGTTTCGCTACGATCGCGCGGGCGGTTGGGTGCTGCGCGGGCTCGATGCGTCGTTTTCGGCTGGCGCGGTGCATGCAGTCGTGGGCGGAAACGGCTGCGGCAAGTCGACGATGCTTTCGGTGCTGGCCAAGACCGCCAAGCTGCAGCGCGGCCGCATGGTGCGCGGAGCGGCCTCGGCGGCGCTGTTGCCTCAGAATCCCAAAGCATTGCTGGTTGCCGAGACGGTTCGCGATGAGCTGATGGAATGGGCCTCGACCTGCGGATATGACGAGAACTTGGCGCGGGAGCGTGCGGCGCAACTGGGATTGGACGGCCTGGAGACGCGTCACCCCTACGACCTCTCGGGCGGACAGCGCCAGCTGCTCGCGCTGGCAAAGCTGCTGCTGATTGGCCCCGAGCTGCTGCTGCTTGACGAGCCCACGAAGGGCTTGGACCTGGAGAGCCGCCGCATCATCGCCCGCGCCCTGCGTGACCATGCGAAGGCTGGCGGCACCGTCATCATGGCTACGCACGATTTGGACTTTGCTGAGCAGGTCGCCGACGACATCGCCATGATGTTCGATGGCGAGATTGCCTGCATGGAGCCGCCGGCCGACTTCTTTGCCGACAACGTGTTTTATAGGGCGTGAGCGGGTTCGCGGGCGAGAACGGTCTTACTGCTTGAGCGCCGTGTACTGCTGAAGGAGCGCCATGAGCCCAACGCGGCTGTTGACCTGTGTTTTTCGAAAGATGTTCTCCAGATGCTTTTTAACGGTGCCGGTGCTGATGGATAGCTCTTCGGCGATGGCCGCATTGTCCATGCCCGATAACACGCAACGGCACACATCGATTTCGCGCGCTGAGACGTCGTAGTCGTGAGCAAATACGATTTCAGACGAACTGCGGTCGGCGCGTACACGCCATTTTGATAGTCGGTTTGTGAGGTGCGGTTCGATGAGCTCAAGGATTTGAACTTCACGATCGCTAAAGTCGCCTTCTTTTTTCTTGCGATTAAGATTGAGCGATCCCAAAAAGCCCTCGTCATTAAAGAAACTGACGTTGACGACGTGGCGGCCGCCAAGATAATCCTTCATATAACTGCTGTCGATATCGCCAGGGCTGAGCTGATCGGACTCGCGCAGCACCGTCGAGCGCGTAAGATTGCGGTGGGCGACGATCATGTCCTGCTGCCAGTACTTTTCGGTGTAGAGCTCGAGCATCCCAGCGGGGACATCGATGCCAAGAGGGTCAAGAAAGACGCGCGTTTTCCATTCTTGCGGGGTGGATACGAGATCCCTGGAAAGGTCGCTCAGGAAAAATGCAGCCGACTCGTAGGGGATGAGAAAACGCAGCTTTTTGAGGACGGTCGAGCGAAACTCGCGGTCGCTGTCGATGGAATTAATCGAAAGCACGAGATCGTTTAAGCAGAGCCATTCAGAATCGGACAAAAAGCTCAAGATGACCTCCGATGGGATTGCGTAGTGGTTTAGCTGGCATTTTAGTTAATTTGCGTAGAGATGCTACTCCTTTTTTCGAATGATGATAAGCCGTTAGCCGAATGGTTTCGGTGAGGGGCCAATCGCAAAATATGAATACCTAAGAGCCAGGGCCCGGTTCTCCAAGCTGTTTGATTATTCCGACTTATTAAAGGAGTCATCATGGAAGAGAAGCTTCCTTCATGGCGTTGGGCGATTGTTTCAGTCGTTTGCTTGCTGTGCTTTATGGCTAACTACATGCAGTACCAGGTCTCAGCACTCGCCGTCGAGGTCATGCCTATGCTCAATATCGATACCGTCGGCTTTTCGATGCTGTTCCTCGTTCCTATGCTTACCGCCGTTTTCTTCTCAATTCCGCTGGGTGCCCTTGGTGACCGTATCGGTTCTAAGAAAGTTGTCACGGTTTGCACCGCAATTTCGGTTGCCGGCGGTTTTCTCCGTTGCTTTACGCTCGATTCGTTCACGATGCAGATGGCATCGATGTTCCTGATTGGCATGGGAATCTCGGCACTCAACGCCAACCTCATCAAGGTGCTCGGCACCTGGTTCCGTGAACAGACTGGTTTCGCCATGGGCTTGTTCTACGCGGCTTCGTGCGTTGCCATCGTTGTCGCTCAGATCTGTGCTGGCTTGTTCGGCAGCGTCTTTAACTCTTATATGGTCGCTGCTGTCGTCATGACCATCTCCTGGGTTCTTTGGATTGTGCTTGACCGGGATGTTCCCGAGGGGCAATCGCTCCCCGAACCCGAGCCCGTGCTCGACTACCTTAAGGTTGCTATCAAGAGTCCTGGCGTATGGCTAATCTCCGTTGGCGTCGGTTTTGGACTTGCTTCTACCACTGCCTATGCCGGTTTCCTGCCTCAGGCGCTTCAGCTTGGCAAGGGCATAGACGTCGCCACTGCTGGTTTCATGGCCGCAATTGTTACCGTTGGCAGCTTTTTCGGCTGCATCGTTGGGCCTGCGTTCTGCGATAAGCTTGGAAAGTTCAAGGGTTTTCTCATCGTCACTACTCTCATCGGTGCCATATCGATGTTCGTGACGTGGTACACCCCGGTCGGCTTCCTTCTGTGGACGATTTTGGTCATCAATGGCTTCTTTACCGCCATCAACGGCCCGATTATGCAGTCCATGCCTGTTCTCCTTCCCGAGATTGGTGATAAGTATGCCGGTTCCGCTGGCGGTATCGTGGGCACCATCTCCCTGCTCATGAGCTATTTCCTGCCCATCGGTATCTCTGCCGTTGCTGGTGCCGACTACACTGTGAACATGGGTCTCGAGAGCCTCTGCTTCCTGCTTTCCGTGGTTCCGGTTTTCTTCCTGCCCGAGCTCGGTCGCAAGGCCATGCAGGCCGCCGTCGCTAAGGACAGTGAGTAGCCATGGAGGCGGTAGTCCCTGCCGATATCGTCCTTAAGACGACGGCGCTGTTTACGGCCGAGGAACTTGAGCCTCGCGCTGGGTGCGTTGCAGTTCGTGGCAGCGAGATTGTGGCCGTGGGCTCTCCCGATAAGGTGCAGCCGTTTATCGGTCCCGATACTGAGGTTATTGACGCCGGCAACAAACTGGTCATGCCCGGATTCAACGATTCACACATGCATTTTGCGCTTGGTTCAATCCAGAAGGATGAAGACTTCTGTTGCGATCTGATGTTCCTGCCGAGTGAGCAGGCTTGCGTGGATGCTGTGGCAAAGTTTGCTGCCGAACACCCTGACAATCCGTGGATTTACGGCCAGGGCTGGTATTCGCCTGCATGGGAAAACCCGATTGACCCTGATTGCCGCAGCCTCGATGCACTCGATATCGACCGCCCAATCGTGCTTTCGGATTTTTCGATGCACGCGGTGTGGTGCAATACCGCCGCGCTTAGGGCGGTTGGTATCGATCGCAATACACCGACGCCTGAAGGTGGTCTTATTCGCCACTTTGACAACGGCGAGCCGAATGGCTTTTTATCCGAGCCCCAGGCGACGAACATCTTGCTCGATGTTGTGCTCAACAAACCGGACCTTGATGCGTCGTTGCTCAAGTCGATGCGCAAGTTCAACAAGCTCGGCATAACTTCGATCGGTGATATGTATCCTTTGGGCGTGACCACGCCCGGCGTGTACGACATCTATGACCGTCTGGCGAGCGAGGACCTGAGTACGCTGCGTATTAGCTACTATTCTGCGCTCGACGCTCCGATGGCAGAGTCGCAGGCCCTGCGTGTGCGTCATCACGGCGAGCGCGTCCGAATGGCAGGCCTCAAGTACATTTTGGACGGCTGTCCCGAGGCGTACACGGCCTACATGCATGAGCCGTATCTTAACGCTCCTACGGGGAAGGACTTTCGCGGCGAACCAGCATGCAACCAGGAGACGCTTGACCGCATGATGCTCGAGGCCAGCAAGAATGGCTTCGATGTTCGCATTCATGCCATCGGCGATGCGTCGGCCACGATGATTATCGATGCCGTCGAGCGTGCCGAGGAGGTGTGCGGCAACAAGGGGGCGCGTTTTGCTATCGAGCATACAGATAACCTGAAGCTCGAGGATATTGCTCGCATGAAGCGCCTGGGCATTAATGCTGCGATTCAGCCGCAGCATCCCATCGGAGGCCTTGGGCAGGGCGTGTACGAGGAGTCTCTTGGCGAAGAGCGCATGAGCCACATGTGGCGCTATAGGGAAGAGGCCGATGGCGGAATCCACTTAGGGCTTGGTACTGACTGGCCTGCGGTGATGTCAATCGATCCTATCGATACCGTGTATGCTGCGGTGACGCGTAGCGAGTTTGACGGGCACCCGGCGGAGGGATACTTCCGCGAGAATGCCCTGACGCTCGGCGAGACGCTGCAAGCGCACACGTTCGGCTCAGCATATGTCGAGGGCTTTGAGCGCCGTTTGGGCAGCCTTGCCGCCGGCAAGCTTGCCGATATCGTCATCCTGTCGGGCAATCCGTTTGAAATGAACCCGATGGCGCTTCGCGATCTCGAAGTCGAGACGACGATCTTTAACGGACGCGTCGTCTATCGCAAGGATGAAGCATAGATAGGGTGATGAACGTGAGCAAAGGGACGGTCGAAAAATATGCCCTGCTGTTTGTGGTGTGCGGCATCGTGTTTGCTGCGAACTACGCGCAGTATCAGGTGTCGGGATTGGCACATCTGGTTGTGTCGGACCTGCATCTGACCTCGGCCGAGTTTTCAGCCGTCCTGTTTGCCCCGTTTGTTCCTGCCGTTGTATTCGGCATGCCTGTCGGCGTTTGCGCCGATCGATATGGCGTGAAGGTGCTCGTATTCATCGCATCGGCGATTTCTGCAATTGCAGCGGCTGCTCGCGCGGAGTGCGCATCGTTTGCGACGCTGTTCACGGCGACCATGCTTCTGGGCGCGGCACCATGCGTCGTGAATGCCATCGTTCTAAAAGTGCTTGGTTCCGCTTTTGGCGGAGAAACCGATAGGGCCATGGGATGGTTCTACGCTGCGGGGTCGGGCGGAATCGCCTGCTCGCTTGCAACTTCTCCTCTCTTTGCAACGCCCGGACAGGCGTATACCCTTGCCGCGGTTTTGTTTGCCGTGTTTGGATTGCTGTGGCTGCTGGTTGCGCCGTCGGCAGATGTTCTGCAGGCTGCAGATGGCTTTGGCGTTCAGGGCGCGGAGCCTGCTGCATCGTCGGCAAGTGCGTTTGCGGCGGTAATCAAGATGCCGATGGTTTGGCTCGTGGCGATACTGCTTGGAGTCGCCCTTGCATCGGCTACGGCGTACTCGGGTTATCTTGTCTCGGCACTTGAGGTTTCAACCGAACCCCAGGTCGCCGGGCTTCTTGCCTCTTTCGTGACGCTTGGGTCGATTGTCGGCAGCGTGGCCGGTCCCTACGCGCGAGCGCAATTTGGCGACTATCGCGTGTTTATGGCCATCGCCGCAATGGCGGGGAGTGCCCTTATGTGGGCCGGAGAGGCTTTTGTCTCTCAGCCTTCTGTCGGGCTCATGTTTGCGATTGGCGTTTCGACTGCCGTCGCCGGTCCGGTCGTTCAGTCGCTACCCTACATGTTGCCCGAGGTGCGCGAGGGGCTTGCAGGAAGCGCCGGCGGCGTGGTGAGCACCGTTTCACTGGGACTTACGTTTTTGATTCCCGTGGCCCTCTCCTTCTGCATTGGCGAGAGCTATGAAACGCTTCTATTTGGGTGCGCTGTTTTGTTTGGCGCGACGGCGCTGGCGTCTCCATTCCTGCCGTCTCCCGATTCACTTATGTAACACCTGTTTTCGCCCTTTGGGCCTGGCCGACAAGGGCAAAAGGAGTTGGTTTACTTGACACTAAAAAAGAGTACCGCTGTGACCATTCTCAACGGCATCGTTAATCCTCTATTCATGTGTTCATTTCTGCCGATTGTTGAGGGAAAGCCTGGCTTAGATTTTCAGGGACTTACTGGTTTCTGGGGGCAGCTTATTCTGGCTATCGGTATTGCACAGTCCGTGGGTTTTTTGCCGCTCTTTGGCAAAGCAATTGAGACGTGCGTTGAGTTTTTTGGTTTTGATCGGAACACTCCGGGCGCACGGATTTGCGGAACCGTTGTGGGCGCTACTCTGCTCTTCTGCATTATCGGGCTATTTGAAGTCGCGTTTCAGTCAGGCGTTGGCGTTATCGACGGTGTGCCGTTTTTCTCGCGTTGGGTTCGCCTCGTGGTGGGCGGATGGGCCTTTGTCGTTGTGGGCGGCTTGCTGTTCGATCCTTTTGTCGCGGCCATTGCCGCTAAAGTTACGGGCGAATAGCGCCAAGACCGGTCGCGTGGCGAAAGCCTGATCGACTGGCAGCCAAGGCCGGCCGGGGGACTGGTCGGCCTCATTTTGCCCGTGCTACCATAAACGGACATTCGTCTGATGGGGGCTGCCGTTGTCGCGCGTCTTGCAACATATGGAAATCCCGCTGCTGCTGGCAGTTCCTGCGGTGATGGCTGCGGCGTTGCTGGCGGGCGTTGAGCAGGCAGCGTTGGCCATGCTTGTCGTGGTGGCGCTGGTGCTTGCGCTGTTCTTTGCGGGTTACGAGGTGTCGCGCCCGGGCCTGCGCCAGATTATGCCCACGCTGGTGTTGGCGGCGTTGGCCGCGGCGGGGCGCATCTTGTTTGGCCCCATTCCCGACTTTAAACCGGTGAGCGCCATCGCCATTATCGCGGGGGCGACGCTTGGTCGCCGCAATGGTTTTATGGTTGGCGCGCTGGCGGCGCTGACCAGCAATTTCTTTTTTGGACAGGGCATGTGGACGCCGTGGCAGATGTATGCCTGGGGTCTGGTTGGCTATGTTGGCGGCGCGCTGGCGCATGCGGGCGCGTTCGACCGTGCGGATGGAACCGTGCGCATGCCGGCGCTGATGGCGTACGGCTTTGCCTCGGGCTTGCTCTACGGCGTTGTGATCAACGCGTATGACATCATCGGTTTTGTGCAGCCGCTCACGTGGACGGGCGCCATAGCGCGTCTTGCCACCGCCGTACCGTTCGATATCACGCACGGACTCGCGACCTGCGTGTTTTTGGCCGCTCTGTACAAGCCCTGGTGTCGCCGCATCAACCGCGTCGTCGTGAAGTACGGGCTGTAGTGGTGGTTGCGCCGAGGCAAGAACCAATACTGTCTTGGTGTTATATCAAAACTATGCCGGTTTACGGGGCTAGATTGGCACAGACAGACCATACCGGCTTTTTTCGAAATGGAGTAAGCCGTTTGCCTGCGGTTTTATTATTTCGGAATTGCGTATGGTTGGGGGTTTGCGATTTAGCCCCGTAAACCGGCATAGTTTTGAAATGGCAGGTTGATATGACGGGCATCGTGGCCCTCAAGAGCCAAGCTGATCCGTTATCTTCCGTCCCCAGACGTCCTCGGGGAGTCAACTGAACCCGCCCGCTACGAAATCGGCCCATCTACTACGTTTAGCCTGATACCCCCGACCATGACCGCGTTTTATGAAAAACCGCAGGCTTTCTACCTGCGGTTTTCTTTTTGCGTTGTTCGCTGTGGTTGAGGGTAGTGGCTTAAACGTAGTAGATGGGCCGATTTCGTGGCGGGTGGGTCGCGTGGATGCCCTCGCGAGGTGAAAATGATCCGTTTTCCTCCGTCCCCGGGGGATCGTTTGGGGGTTAGAGCTCCAGGGCGAGGGTGACGGGGCAGTGGTCGCTGCCGAAGATGTCGCCGCGGATGCCGGTGTCGCGTACGTTGCCAGCGATTGCGTCGCTTACCAGGAAGTAGTCGATGCGCCAGCCTGCGTTGTTCTTGCGGGCATTAAAGCGGTAGCTCCACCAGCTGTAGACGCCCTCGACGTTCGGATTTGCCGCGCGCCAGGTATCGGTAAAGCCGGCGTTGAGCAGCTCGGTGAACTTGCCGCGCTCCTCGTCCGAAAAGCCTGCGTTGCCGCGGTTGGACTTGGGGTTCTTAAGATCGATCTCCTCGTGTGCCACGTTAAAGTCGCCGCAGGTCACCACGGGCTTTCCGGTCTCGCGCTCGAGGCCTGCCAAAAAGCCGCGGTAGGCATCGTCCCAGGCCATGCGTACATCGATGCGCGCGAGCTCGTTTTGGGCGTTGGGCGTATAGACGTCGACAAACCAAAACTTGTCGAACTCGAGCGCACAGACGCGGCCCTCGGTTGCGGCTTGGGCGACGAGCTCGGCAGCCCCGCCCTCGCCGGCGTAGGGCAGCAGCGCGTCGGCGCGCAGCACGCGCAGCGGTTCCTGGCGGCTAAAGACCGCGGTGCCCGAGTAGCCCTTGCGCTCGGCGTAGCTCCAGGTTTGGTGATAGCCGGGCAGGTCGATATCGACCTGCCCCTCTTGCAGCTTGGTCTCCTGCAGCGCCAGGATGTCGACGTCGAGGTCCTGTGCGATCTGGATAAAGCTCGGGTCTTTTTTGAGCACGGCGCGCAGGCCGTTGACGTTCCACGAGGCGAAAGTGTAAGTCTGGGGCATGGTGTCCTTTCAACGGGGTTGGCAGGCTTAAGATTAACGCAACAAGAGCGGGGCGGAGTCCGCGAGTGATAGTGCGAACGCCGCCGTCCCGGAGACACGGACGGAGGACATATATGACGCAGGCAATATCGGACTCCAAACAGGCCTCCGCCGCGCTGGCGGAGCTGTTCGAAACCCATAGCCACGTGGTCTTCTTTGGCGGCGCGGGCGTTTCCACGGCAAGCGGCATTCCCGATTTCCGCAGCGTGGACGGTCTGTATCACCAGCGGTTTTCCTATCCGCCCGAGACTATGCTCTCGCACAGCTTTTACGAGGCGCATCCGGCGGAGTTTTTCGACTTCTACCGCACCAAGATGATCGCGCTTAACGCTAAGCCCAACCGCTGTCACACCAAGCTGGCCGAGCTGGAGCGTGCCGGCAAGCTCGACGCCGTGGTGACGCAAAACATCGACGGCTTGCATCAGATGGCGGGCTCGCAGCGTGTGTTTGAGCTGCACGGATCGGTCCATCGCAACATTTGCCAGTCGTGCGGCGCGGTCTACAGCGCCGAATGGATTTGCGCGCGCGAGCACGAGGGTGCCGCGGGCGTGCCCGTGTGCCCCGCGTGCGGCGGGCGCATCAAGCCCGATGTGGTGCTCTACGAGGAACCACTCGACGAGCGCGTGCTCACCGGTGCCGTTGCCGCTATCGCCGCGGCCGATGCCCTTATTGTGGGTGGGACCTCGCTCGTAGTGTATCCGGCGGCGGGCCTTACGCGTTACTTTACTGGCGATACGCTGGCCATTTGCAATTTGGCGCCCACCGACCAGGATGCAAATGCCGACCTGCTGATTTCTTGCGACATCGCGGCCGCGTTTGCGTTCTAGCCCGCGCGCGCGGATACAATAGAAAGACTGATTGCAAAGCGACCCCGCCGCCAGCGCCCGAGCGCGGCGGCGTGGGCATTTTAGGAGGATGTTCATGGCGAACGACAGCAAGACATGGCGGTGCGGAAAGTACGAGCTCAGCTTTGACCGTCCGCGCATCATGGGCGTCCTCAATGTGACGCCCGATTCGTTTAGCGATGGCGGGGAGCACTTCGATGCGGACGCAGCTATCGAGTACGGCCTGGCGATGCTCGACGCCGGCGCCGACATCATCGACGTGGGCGGCGAGTCCACGCGCCCCGGCTTTACCCCGGTCAACCCCGACGAGGAGGCGCGTCGCGTGCTGCCCGTCGTACGCGCGCTCGCCAAAGAGGGGGCCATCGTCTCGATCGATACGCGTCATGTGGCGGTTGCCAAGGCGGCCGTGCGCTGCGGCGCCTCGATTGTCAACGACGTGACCGGCTTCACCGACCCCAAGATGGTCGAGTTCGTTAAGACGAGCACCTGCGGCGTCATCGTAATGCACGCCGGCGAGGTCGCCGTACCCGCACGCACGCACGCGACGGTGCAGCTCGATACCTCGGCTGCGGCGTTTGTCGCCGAGAAGGCACGCGAAGCGGCTGCCGAGGCCGCGCGCGAGGCCGAGAAGCCGGCCCGTCGCCGTCGCGGCAAGTTGCTGGGCGAGTCCAAGGTTGAGGCCAAGCTTCCGGGCGGTGTGGTACAGCCCTCGCTGCCGTTTGGCGAACCGGAGCCCGCGCCCGAGCCTGTTGACGAGCCAGAGACGCCGACTGCCGAGCAGGCTGCCCCTGCCGCCGCTGCGCCCGAGACCGTGCCCGCCGCTACCGAAGCCGCACCAGAGCCCAGCGACCACCTGGCCGCCATGATGCGCCGCAGTGCCCGCCGTGAGGAAGCCTACGTGCCCACCTCGCAGCTCCGCCGCTTTACCCTGCCCGATTCTGCGCCCATCATGCGCCGCGTCATGGGCTTTCTGTCCGACCAGGCCCGCACGCTCATCCATGCCGGCGTGTCGCGCGACCGTATCTGCATCGATCCCGGCCCAGGCTTTGGCAAGACGGCCAACGAAGACATCGTCATCCAGCGCGAGACCGCCAAGATGGCGTCGCTGGGCTATCCGCTCATGTGCGCCGTGTCGCGCAAGCGCTTTGTGGGCGCCGTCTCGGGCGTGACCGATGCCGCCGCGCGCGATGCCGCCACGTTTGGTGTGTGCCTGGGCGCTATCCAGGCCGGTGCAAACATCGTGCGCGTGCACGACGTCACTGGCTTTGCGCAGTTCCTGAACGGTTACTGGGCCGTTGCCAAGCCGCAGCCGCGCCGCACGTTTGTGGCCGTGGGTTCCAACCTGGGGCATCGCTGCGACAACATCCGCGCTGCGCGCGACATGATTGCCGAGATCCCGCTCACCTGTGTGTCCAACTGCTCGCGCATCTACGAGAGCGAGCCGGCCTACGAGACGCGCCAGGACGCGTTTGCCAACGCCGTCATCGAGATCAAGACCGAGCTGGCTCCGCTGGTGCTGCTTGACGAGCTCATGAAGATCGAGGCCGAGCTGGGCCGCGACCGTTCCAAGAAGGCCAAGGTCAACGGCCCGCGCACCATCGATCTGGACCTGCTGTGGATGGACGGCGAGACCCACGGCGGCAAGAAGCTGCGCCTGCCGCATCCGCTGATCGGCGAGCGCGACTTTGTGCTGGTGCCGCTCGAGGATCTGATGCACGATCCGGCGCGGTTCTTCCGCTACAACGGCGTCGAGGTCAAGGAGCCCGAGGACCGCGTGGGCCATATCGTGGGCGAATTGGGGCGTATGTAGATGATCGAGATGAACGCTGTAGCCGCCGGTACCGAGCTCGACGCGGCGCGTGACGCGGGCCGCGAGGGTGCGTCCGCGGGCTGGTGCGCGTGGAGCGCGGGCGATGCATCGCTGACGTTTTCGCTGGTCGTGCGCCCCGATGTGAACATGCACGCCTTCCACGGCCTGCCATTTGTAGCTGCAATGGGCATGATGGACGCGCTCGCGGGCACGGCCGCAACGCCGGGCCTGGGGCTTGCCGGCAAAGTGGGCATCCAGTGGCCGAGTGACATCGTGTGCGGCGCGCCTGCGTTTGAGACGTCGCTCGCGCGCGTCGCCGTCAACGGCGGTGCCGGTGCCGCGGGCATGTTTGCCGCGGTGACGGTGGATGTTGAGCGTGCGGCGCTGGGCGAGCTCGGCGTGGATATGGGCGATGAGGTACTGGTCGAGGCACTGGCCGCGGCGGTGCTCGCTCGCGTGGACGCCTGGGCGGTTGCCGCCAACACGCCGCAGGGCGCTGGCGGCCCGCTGGCCCCGGTGCTGGGTGAGTACTTCGATATGGTGCCGCTGCTGGGTCGTCAGGTCGCGGCGGTGTCGCCCAACGGCCTGCCGCTCGCGGTCGGCGTGTTTGCGGGCCTGGACATCTGGGGCCGCGCGACCATTAAGACCGACGCCAGCGAGCAAGAGTTTCCGCCCGAGGCCGTGCGCATTCGCGGTCTGTAGCGCGAGGCGCCCGCACTCAAAGATAACGATGGCAACAAGACCCTCCTCGGCTGTGACGGGGAGGGTCTTTACGCGACTACAGGGTGGCATCGCGATTCTATTCCTCAAAACTGAAAATCTTTCGATTTTGAGGAATAGCGATAGAAGACCGCAGGGAGGCACCAATGAAACTCATCAATAGAACGTCATATATGGACACGTTGACGAGCCTTATTGGCGTACCGGACATCAAGGTCATAACGGGCATTCGCCGTAGCGGTAAGTCAAAATTGCTCGAGGCCCTCCGCGATTACGTGGAGGCAAATCTGTCCAATTCGAATGTCATCCATATCAATTACAACCTCGACGAGTTCGAGGGCCTGCTCGAATATCATGCCCTGCTCGCCTATGTGAAAGAGCATCGAGTGTCCGACAAGCAAAACTTCCTGCTTATCGACGAGGTTCAGATGTGCGACGGCTTTGAACGCGCGATCAACAGCCTCCATGCATCCGAGCAGTACGACATCTTCATCACCGGATCGAACGCCTTTTTGCTGTCGAGCGATCTGTCGACGCTCTTTACGGGGCGTACGTTCGAGATCGAGGTTTTCCCATTCTCGTTTGAGGAGTATCGCTTCTATAGTGACGAGGGCGAGGTCGATCGCGACTTCGATGGGTACGCGAGAACCGGCGGTATGTCCGGCTCTTACCCTTATCCACTGCAGGAGCAGCGCTACCAATATCTCTCCAATGTCTTCAAAACGCTCATCGTGAGGGATATCGTGCAGCGGCATAACGTGAGAAACGAATCGGCACTGCTGCGCATTGCCGATTACATGATGGACAACGTCTCCAACATAACGTCGGCACGCAACATTACGGATGTTTTGAACGCAGATGGGCTAAAGATAACGAACAAAACGGTCGGTGCGTACATGGGGTACCTGTGCGATGCGTTTGCCTTCTATAAAGTTCGTCGGTACGACATTCGCGGCAAAAAATGCCTTAAGAGCGGCGAGAAGTATTACCTGGCAGACCACGCGTTCAAATACGCACTGCTTGGTACACGTGATATGGATTGGGGGCGCGTATACGAGAACATGGTGGCCATCGAGCTGCTGCGGCGCGGATACGAGGTATACGTCGGCGTGCTCTATAAAAAGGAAATAGACTTTGTAGCAATCAAACGGAGCGAGAAGCTCTATATCCAGGTGAGCGACGACATTAGCTCGGATAAGACGTTTGAACGCGAGATTTCGCCACTGCTGAGCATTGGCGATGCGTATCCCAAGATGATTCTTGCTCGCACGCATCACGAGGCCACGGATCGCGATGGGGTGCAGATCGTGGACCTGGCGAGGTGGTTGTGCGGCGAGGCTTAGCAAAAGGTCCTATTCCTCAAAATCGAAAAAATTTCGATTTTGAGGAATAGGACCGATGCGTTGCCTAGTTCGCCGCTCGCGCTCGACTTAAACCCCGCCTTACCCCAGCTTCTGCATGCGGCGGTAGATTTCGCAGATGCCTTTGATGGTGAGCTGGCCGTCGACTATGTCGAAGGCATCAGTCGAATCGGCGACGATGCTGGCGAGGCCGCCCGTGGCGATAACGGTGGCGTCCTCGCGCCCCAGCTCGCGCTTCATGCGCGCGACCAGGCCCTCGGCCATGGCGGCGGCGCCCGTTACGGCGCCGACCTTGATGCACTCCTCGGTATCGCGGCCGATGGCGTGCTCGGGCGCCTCGAGCGGAACGCTAGCGAGCTTGGCGGCTCGGGCGGCGAGCGCGTCCATCGAAATGCGGATGCCCGGCGCAATCGCTCCGCCAATGTAATAGCCGTCCTCGTCGATAACGTCGATATTGGTTGCGGTGCCAAAGTCCACCACGATCGCCGGAGCGCCGTAGAAGGTCTCGGCAGCGACGGCGTTGGCGATGCGGTCGGCACCAACGGCCTGGGGACGCGCCGCCCGCAGCTTGGTCACGGCCGCCGTCTGCTGCCCAATGACGATGGCGTCTGCCGCGATGCGGTTGGCCACGGCGTGCCACTCGCGCGAGAGCTGCGGCACCACGCCGGCAAAGGCGATCGCGTCGACCGCGCCGAGCGAGAGGTCGTACATCTTAAAGAAGCCCATCAGGCGCACGTGGATCTCGTCGGCGGTATAGGAGCGGTCGGTGGGCATGCGCCACGACTGCACCAGCTCGTCTCCGTCAAACAGGCCCATGGCCGTCTGCGTGTTTCCCATATCGATAGCGAGCAGCATGTCTACTCCAGGTGTCGGCGTAAAAGGACGCGCACCATTGTATACGCGCCGCCGGCGGCGCTCGGCTGCGATTCGTTCACGGTGATAGGGGCTGAGGAGTTCTAAATATGAAGGAATTATGCTCTACGAGATTTTCCTTGCCGCTTACCGAACTCCCGCGTAATATTCTTTCTTGCGCACATGAGGCGCCCAGACATTGCGGGGTGGAGCAGTCTGGTAGCTCGCCGGGCTCATAACCCGGAGGTCGTAGGTTCAAATCCTGCCCCCGCGACCAAGAACTTGCAGCTCGTCGGCCTGGCCGGCGAGCTTTTTTGTTATTCCGGGACTGTTTTCTCAGTCCAATTTCCAGCCTCTCAAACATAATCTCGATCTGTAACAGGTGGACCCGATTTGGGCGGCTAGGTGTTACAGATTGAGATCTTTCGGCAGGACGGTCTCCGTTTGTCTAAATCTGTAACACGAGGGACGGATTTTGCCGAGTTGTTGTTACAGATTGAGATTTTCTTGCAGGCGGGTCCCGTTTGTCTCGATTTGTAACATCTGGGGCCCATTTTGCCGAGTAACTGTTACAGATCTAGATCTTTCGGCAGACGGGATTGGTTTGTCTCAATCTGTAACAGGTAGGGGGCAAAAGTGGGTCCAGATGTTACAGATCTAGATTGTTAGGGATGGGTCGAGAGGAATGTCTCGATCTGTAACATCTAGGGTCGTTTTTGGCCTGTAGCTGTTACAGATTGAGATTTTTCGCCGGGACGGTTTTGGTTTGTCTCGATCTGTAACAGTTGCTCGGCAAAATAGGGTCTTACTGTTACAGATTGAGACAAACCGACGGGCCGCCCCGCCCCATCCACCTGTCGCTACCTGCTATCCGCCGATTTCCGTTGCGTCGCCGTGCTCCCATGCCATATCCTTTAGACAACTACGCGGCATCATCGCCGCCGCGCCTACAAGAGAGGAATATCCATGACCGCACCTGCATCCAAGCTGCTCCAGCCCATTACGGTTGGCCCCCTTGAGCTCAAGAACCGCATTATGTTCCCGCCGCTGACCACCGGCTATGAGGAGCGCGACGGTTCCATCGGCGAGCGCAGCCTGGCTTTTTACGAGCGCCTGGCCCGTGGCGGCGTGAGCTACATCGTCATCGGCGATGTCGCTCCCGTTATGACCGCGAGCCCCACGCCCAAGCTGGCAACCGACGCCCAGATCCCCACGTTTAAGGCCCTGGCCGACGCCGTCCACAAGCACGGCGCCAAGGTCGCGCTGCAGCTGTTCCACCCCGAGTACGACGTGCCCGGCGTCGGCCGCATGGTCATGGGCTCCATGGCCGCCGCCAAGGCCGCGCAGGAGGCCAAGGCCGCCGGCGACGAGGAGACCTTCGCCGCCAAGATGGCCGAGTCCAACGAGATCCGCAAGCAGGCCTACGCCAAGCTGCACCACGATATGCAGCACTTTGTGAATGAGGCGAGCGTAGAGCAGCTCACCCAGATCAAAGAGGCCATCGCCGCCTCGGCCGCCCGCGCGCAGCAGGCTGGCATCGACGCCATCGAGGTCCACGGCGACCGTCTGGTGGGCTCGCTGTGCTCCGCGATCCTCAACAAGCGCACGGACGAGTACGGTGGCTCGTTCGAGAACCGCGTTCGTTATGCGCTGGAGGTCGTCGCGGCCATTAAGGAGGCCGCGCCGGAGCTGATGGTGGAGTACAAGCTCCCCGTGATCATGGAGAACCCCGACGGCACGTCGCGCGGCAAGGGCGGCTTGCTGCCCGACGAGGCCTGCGAGTTCGCCAAGCTGCTCGAGGGCGCCGGTATCGATATGATCCAGGTCGCGCAGGCAAACCACACCGGCAACATGGGCGACACCATTCCGCCCATGGGCGCCATGCCCTACAACTGGACGCTGCCTGTGGCCGAGCGCGTTAAGGCCCTGGTCTCCGTGCCGGTGGCAACCGTCGGCCGCGTTGTTTCGGTCGAGGCGGGCGAGAAGATCTTGGAGGATGGCTCGGCCGACATCATCGCCTATGGCCGCTCGCTCATGTGCGACCCCGACATTGCGCTGAAGGCCGCGACGGGCGAACCCATTCGCGAGTGCCTCAACTGCAACAAGGGCTGCGTCGACGCGATTCAAAACCGCAAGTACATCTCGTGCGTGCTTAATGCCGAGAACGGTGACGAGGCGACCATCGCCATCAAGCCGGGCGAGGGCGACAAGAAGATCGCCGTGGTGGGCGGCGGCATCGCCGGCCTGGAGGCCGCGCGCGTGGCGGCCAAGCGCGGCTACGACGTGACTGTCTACGAGGCGAGCGATCATCTGGGCGGCCAGATTGTGCTGGCTGCTGCGCCTCCGCGCAAGGACGAGATTATGCGCTCCGTCGAGTACTACGAGAAGATTCTGCCTGGCCTGGGCGTGAAGGTTGAGCTCAACCATGCCGCTACCGCTGAGGACCTCAACGCCGCCGACGCCGCGATTGTGGCCGTGGGCGCGCACGACGTGGTCATCCCCGTTCCGGGCGCCGACTCGGAGAAGGTCGTCTCGAGCTGGGACGTGCTGGCCGGCAAGGTGGAGCTCAGCGGGCGCGTCGCCGTCATTGGCGGTGGCCTGGTGGGCACCGAGACTGCCGAGTACCTGCTGCAGCACGGCTGCGAGGTGGCGATCGTGGAGATACTCGACAAGATTGCCGCGGGCGAGTCCGAGACCATTCTGCCGCTGATTATGAGCGACTTTGCCGAGCACAATGTGGAGCAGCACGTGAAGACCCGCCTGACCGCCATTACCGACGAGGGCGTGGAGGCTGTTCGCACCACCGAGGATGGCGCCGAGGAGCCGGTGAAGATCGCCTGCGATTACGTGGTGATGGCCGTGGGCTCCAAGGCCAACGCGTTTGACCTGGACGGCGTGACGGCGCCCGTGACCTGCGTGGGCGACTGCTCGGGCGAGCGCACCGCCGACATCGCGAGCGCCATTCGCACGGCATATCACGCGGCCAACGAGCTCTAAGCAAGAAAGCTATCGCGTATTGAGTGGGCGGGGAGTGCCGTATCGGTGCTCCCCGCCTTTTTGCCAATAAGAGCGCCCCTGATCCCCTTGCACCAAGGGTTTGACTTTTAAGACATCATTAAGGCTTGCGTTGTGGAGCAAACCGCAGGTCAATGCTATTCTTTTACCTTATCGTACGGTGTTGTATTCTGCCTGAATTCTCTACCTGCGAACAACGGATTAAGCACGACCAAGCCGAAAGGATGGCACGCCCGCAAGCAGGGCAAACGCAAACGATGAGTGGCATGGACCGACATAGCGAGCTCCAGCAGCACAAGACGGCAGCCGAGTACCGCCAGGCTGCCGACGAGCATGTGCGGACCCTCAAGGATTTCTGGAAGGATTTCCTGGTGAGCGGTCTGTTTGTGCTGGTCGCCATCGTTGCCATCTTTGCATGCCTGGCCTGGTTTGCCGCGAATAACCGAGTGAGTGCCACGGGGAGCACGATCGCGGCGAAGGCCGAACGATACACGATTGCCGCTGCAATCGATGACGCCCCTCGTGTGGGCTATTATGAGCGTTCCGAGCGGACGGACGCCGAAAAGCAAAACATCCAGGGGTTCGATACGACCGACGCCATGACGGTAACGCTGGGCTCCAACCTCAACAACGAGTCCGCTGGTTCTCTGTATCCGGGCGCTCGCGGCAAGATTACATTTACGGTGACGCCGCAGGTGAGTGACCTGAACGGGGTCACGATTAACTTGTCGCGCGTGCTCAAAGTCACGGGCGTTGGAGTTGTTGAGGACGGAAACACGCTGACGCCTGATGCGCAAACGCTCCTTGGCTTGGTTAAGGGCCATTTGCTGTTCTTTACGAGCTGCAACGAGAACGGGTACTACTCGGGGCGCGCAGTCGATAGCAAGATCGAGATTCCCAAGAGCGCATTTTGCGAGAAGGGGTCGAACGAGACCACAGAGCCAGTAGAGGTGACCCTGTACTGGGTATGGCCGGAGTACTTCCAAAACTTTGTCCTTACGGGCAACACCAATTACTACAAGAATCTATTCACAGCGGCGGACGACAACTACGGCTCCCTGCAAGCGGATATGAACAAGAATAAAACGAACTATTTCTTCGGCGCGGCAGGTGACAAGGAAGCCGCCAACGCTCCCGAGGTTTCGGCCAGCATGTCCTCTAACGATGCTGCCATCTGTTCGGCGCTGTACAACAACGCGGACGAGCAGATCGGCAATAAGGTCGATTACATCCAACTTAGAATTAGCGCTCAGGAGGGCGTGAGCTCATGAGTACCATGCAAACGCGCCTCGGCGACGCCCGCAATTGGATAGAAAACCATCGCGCACAAGCCCTTGCGGTCTTGGTGCTCTTGGCGGCAATCGTTCTCATCATCGGCCTGTCGCTCTCGTGGTTTGTGGGCAGCAAAAGCCTGTCTACGGTGGGCAAAATTCAAACGCCGGCACGGCTTAAGGTGCTGGGTCCCAACCAGACGACCATTGAGCCCATCGAGATTTCGTATGACGAGTCACGCGGCGATGTGAAGAACGCTGACGGCACGGTGACCATCCGGCGCGCGTTTTGTGTGCAGAGCGACAATGCCGATAAGCCCGGTGCTGGCGGTCAGGCGTTTGAGCTGCAGGTGGCCAATACCACGAATATCACGGGGCTGACAATCAGCGTGTATCACGTGACGGTCAATGACCCGCCGACCACGAAGGGCGATGTGGTTGGCCTCGACGGACTCAACAATCCGTATTCGTGGAGCAAAAAGGGCGACCCGATTTCGTTCAAGTTTATCAATATTGACGAGACGAGCAGCTTGGCTCAAGGGCTTGCCAACGACGATCCAACATACGGTAAATATAAAAATGTCCAGGAAAACGCCCGCCCGCTCTACCGGTATTACAAGTTCGCAAAGAGCGAGCTCGATGGTTACGACGAAACGACCCAAAAAGCCAACGCCGCCACAAACTTCATCATCGAGTGTACGTGGAATCCAGGCGTTGTGACCAACGCAGATGGCACCAGCAAGGCCTCAAACGTCAAAGAGACCGACATGGTGTATCTAATCGCTCGCGGCACGAACGGCAACTAGTAGCAGGAAGGGAGGGGCGTCAGATGAAGAAAGACAAGAACGAGCAAAATGAAATCGCAAGGCCTGCCGGCAAGCACTTTGCGCAGGTTGATGATTCTAAGGCGAAGTCTCGCATGGCGGAGTCGGCGTCCCCTGCCTCCAAAGCGCACAAGCGTCTGTGGGCGGTTGCGGTGCTGCTGTGCGCCGTCGCGATTGCGACGGGTACCTACCTTACCTACACGGCCTTTTTGGCGGGCGACTTCCTTAAGTCGGTTGTCGTTTCGGGCACGTCGCAGGCGCTGTTTGCCTCGGACATGCTCACGGGTTATACGAGCGAGAGCCTGGGTGACGGGGAAATTGCCGTCCGAAGCGTTGTCGTCGACACGAGTGGGGAAACCTGCTCCTTTACCTTCCGTATTTACAACCATCTGCTGGGCGACAAGAACAAGGTTAACGACAAGGATGTCAACGCGACACTGAGCGTGAGGGCGACGGGCACGACGGGTACTTGGAGCGTTAGCGGTGAGCCTGAGCTGGCGACGGACGGCACGGTCAATCTTTCCTTCCCCGCCAACAAGGCAACCATGTATACCTATACGGTTACGTTTGCCAAGACGGACCTCAACACAGCATCCTTTACGGTCAAGGCCCAGGTCGGCCCCAACAGCCCCGGAACCAACCTTAAATGGCTCGCGGCCAAGATTGCGCCTGCCGAGCGCGCGGAGGTAACGGCCTCGGGCGTTTCGGGTGAGTGGGTCGACAAGAACGATAGCATTGGCCATTTTGATGCCTATAACTATCGCGTGACCGTTACAGGCTCCCCAACAACAGTCAAGCTTACATGGGGCGATAAGGTTGAGCTTGACCCGTTTTTTGTGACGAATCATTCCGGCGCGACCGTTGATAAAAGCAAAAGGTTGGTCACGTTCACCATGAATCCCGGATCGGAGATTATTACCTTTTACCGTGCGACGGGTACCGCACCCGACAGCTGGGAAGGCATTGGCGTTACGTGTTCGGCTGCGCAGAACAAGCCACAAGCATAGATTTTGAGACCCCGTGCGGGGCATGAGATAGAACGAGGTAGGACCAGATGAGAACGGCAAAGCGCATAACAACCGCATGCCTGACTGCGATCATGATTTTCCAGGCGCTCGCGCCCTCCACAGAGGTGTTCGCGCAAGAGCTCGACGCCGTTATGGAGGCGTCCGTCTCTGCCGCGCGTGCCGCGGGCAACACCGCGCGCTCCGTACATGATGCCGTGACCACTGCTTTGGAAGATGCCGACCAGGCCACATCTGATGACACCGCAGCGACTCCGGGCACCGATGCGGGCGCTACCGAGGGTGGCAACGGCTCAACCAACGCCGGCGATTCGCAGGATTCCACGACCGATGGAGCCGGCGGCGATGCCCCAACAGAGGGCGATACATCCCAGGGCGATGCAACTGCCGATGACGACGCCACCGACGAAAAGCAGGCAAATGACGCGGACGCAGATGCCGCCGCTCAGGCAAACCCCACCATCGCTACTGTCGACGCGCTCAGGGCCGTGCTGGGCGACAACAAGGTCACCACTGACGACTCGGGCACCGTCACAGCCATTACCTTTGGGTCCAACGCCGACCTTATCGCCATCTCCAACACCGACCCCGCCATCTACCAAAACGCAATCATTTCCAAAGGTGGCTCGACTGGCATCGACTTCGACGTGTGCGGCGCGGAGACCGTGGGCGACCTGGGCAACCTCACGTTCCAGGGCTTCGGCAGCGATGACTACCCCTTCAAAGGCACGCTCAACCTGGGCGACAGAACCCTTGCCATCAACAAGACACTCTTCAACAATATCGAGCTCAGCGAAGTAAGCAGCATCGTAAAGCTCACCTGGAAGGGTACCGACGCCCAGCCCATCGTGGCCGCCAAGGTTGCTGGCAAGGGCAAGACGCTCAGCACTACCATTACCGTTGACAAGCCCAACGAAAATACCGAAACGAGCATCGTTAAGCTCACTTCGCCGCTTGTGGGTGAAGTCACGGGCGCGCTCGCACTCGACGCCACCTACGAGACAAGCGCGAACAGCCCCCTGGCGATCGATATGCAATCGAGCGCAGGCAACCTGGGCCTGCTTGTGAATACCCTTGTCGAAGGGGCATCACTTACACTTGCAGGCCTTACCCTGCCGGACAATTTCAACGGCACCCCCACCATCAACGCGACGGCCGATGGCGCCAACGCGGGAGGACTTATCGGCGAGGCGTGTGAGGGCGCCGCCGTCGCCCTATCCGCTAGCATCGACGTCTCGGCGTTGAACGTCGCAGGCAAAAACGCCGCGGGCGGCATTATCGGCAAGGCGACCAACCTCACGCTCGCCGTGGGCACGGATAACAGCGGAAAAGACGCCTCGGGCGACCCCATCACCATCAAGCCTGCGG
Organism: uncultured Collinsella sp.; assembly: GCA_900549345.1. Lineage (GTDB taxonomy): Bacteria > Actinomycetota > Coriobacteriia > Coriobacteriales > Coriobacteriaceae > Collinsella. Next base: position 42,772 of record UROC01000001.1, on the reverse strand, counting down.
GGGCGGTTGGATCGCCATCGGCCGGTACGTATGCAGGCGGCCTTATCGGCGAAGCCTCCTTTGCCGCCGGGTTCACCATCGACAGCGATATATTCGACTTTGGCGAGGGTGTGGATCTCAGCGTGTCCAACACGAGTACTCCCCCTTCTGCCGGCGGCCTGTTCGGCGTGCTCGACATCTCGAACGGCGATGTGACCGTCAACGGCGGCTCGTATACAAGCACGTTGCAAAACGGAGCGGACAACAACAGCAGCGCGCGCGGCAACTACGGCGGCTTGGTGGGTAAGCTGTGGGGCCAGAAGAACGGCAACGACGCACTGCACGCGTTCACGGTGCAGAGTGGCGTTGAGGTATCGTTCGGCGTGGGCTCCAGCGGCAAGCTCACATATGCGGGCGGCCTGGTAGGCTACCTTGGCCAAGGTGGCGGGAGCAACAACGTGTCCGCCGTGGTCATCAGTGACGCAACGGTGACATGTGCAACATCGGGCTACGCCAGCAATAATGGCAAGTATGGCGGTGCCGTAGGCGTCGTGGACACAAACAACGTCCTAGAAGTGCGGGGCCTAACGGTCAAAACCGCCGACGGCGCCCACATCGGCGGCTCGAACGGCGGCTTTGCCGGAGTCGTCGGGTCGTCGTGGCTCGGCATCGTCAAGTTCAGCGGCATCACTGACCTGTCGGGTGCCGCCTTCACGGAAAATGACCACACCGCGCAGCTAGTCTATGAGAACTTCAACTCTCTGATTTTTGCCGCCGGCAGCGGAAGCGACAGCGGCGCCACCGCAGGTAGCACCACGAAATGGAAATACAAGCGCCCCACCACTCCGGTCAAGATCGACGACGTCTACAGCTATGGACAGGTTATTCGTCTGGGCAGTGGGCTGAGCGATAATCTCGTCACCATCAACGATTCGCACCAGTGGGGCTTTAGTTCGAATCTCGAAAAACCGGCGATGCCCTTGCGCTGACAAGCGCCGACGATTTCGTAAAGCTGGCGATCACCTGGCAAACGAGCGGGTACTTCTCCGCCGTGGAGGGCGTTGCGAATAGCAATTTCGTTTCCCAGGTTCCTTTGACGAACATCACACTCTCTGCAGACATTAACCTTTCCGGCACGGGTCTTACCGGCCTTACCAAAGACCGGGTTCCCCGTATTATTGACGGCATCGATGAGAACAGCCACAGCTTTGCCTCCACGCTCAACGGCAACGGCCACACCATAAGCCTGGCAGTGGGCGAGCCCTATGGCATGCGCGGCAATAGCAAGATTGGTGCCGACGACACCAGCTTCGGCAACGGCAAAATCTACCGCCACGGCCGCCTGGGCTTGTTCGCTGTCGTCAACAATGCAACCGTCTCCAACGTCACCATCGACGGTTCTATGAAGTTCGATAACGGCGCGGCCATTGATGCCGGATCGCTTGCGGGTACCATTGCGGGTGGTCTGACGCTGTCTGGTGCAACGTGTAAAACGAATATCGCGTGCGATGATACGTTCGCCAACGATGTGATCATTGGTGGTATTGCAGGCGGCGTGTCGGCGGCTTCTACGGTTTCGCTTGAGGGTAATAGCAAGGCTCAAGCGACCATCGCTGCAACTAAAACGCTTAACGGCAATAGTCGTATTGGCGGCGCTATCGGTTGTGTGGGCGATTATGACTCGACATTCAATGTTTCGGGTCTCGAAGTCGGTGGATTAATCACAACCGGCAATTGTGTCAGCGGTAAGATTGCTCAAGTCGGTGGTCTTATCGGCTGCATTGCGCAGGGTAAACAAGAAAATGTGACAAACAAGACCAATGTGGCGACCGTCAATATCACAGGGTTGGCGTTCGATTCGCTCGCCATGAGCGTCGGCAAGAACGGCGATAAGCTCAATGGCGCGGGCGGCCTCTTGGGTTACAGCTGGGGTAACGCGGTCGTAACTATCGGAGATAACAGCGTTAACAAGGATGTAAACTCCTATGCTCTGAGAACAACCAAGGCCTCAATAACTGCGGAGAATTCCAAGGAGCTCGGCGGTCTTGTATACGCCGCTAGCGGCCACTGGATCATCAACGACTACGCCATCGACCTTTCGGGCGCAACAATTAATGCGGGCAACGCCGAGACGTTGGGCTTGCTCGTCGGTCGCGGCAGCAGGGTAGCCGACGGAGTATACGGTTCCGAGCCATATGCGGGATTATATCTAGAAGATAGGGCTTATTGGGGTACTGCCTATAGGGCCGAAGGCGTTCATATCGCGGACGCTAAATCCATAGAGAAGTTTGATGAATGGGTTGGCGATGGCAGGAAGCCAGGCAGCAAGCTAATCGATGGTGAATGGAACACTGTCGTTTCACTTCATACCAAAGATGACGTTAATAACGGCAAGCTCGACATGAGCGGAAATCCGGGAAGCGATAACAGCTATCACAATCGATCGAATTTCGGCAACTCACACAAAACCAACGCTTGGACGAGGTATTACTACAATCTTGACAAGGCGTATACGGCAGTAGGTGGCAACTCAAAAAATAGTAGTGCGAGCAACTGGATGGACCGCCCGGAGTACTTGTTGCTTTGGTGCGCGTACCTGTATGCCCCGCCTGCAATTCAGGGCTATATCATTCCGGGAAATCGTGAGATTTTCAAAGGAAACAATATTGGCACGGACGATTCCAGGGGCGTGAATATCAACCTAGAGGGATACAGCTTCTACCCCACCAACCCCACTAGTAATTCCACGGTAACGGTAAAAAACGCAACCATTACGTTTCATTATTCCGATATTAAAGCTGAGCAAGAAGGCAACAAAAAGAATAGCGAAGCCACGCAGCACGAGAATATGCACTGCGCTCTCATCCGAACCCATACGGGCGATCTTAAGGTTGAGAATGTCACGCTTGCTGGTACCGTGGGCTCTGTTGTGAGCGATTTGGGAAGCTCGTCTGGCGCGCTTGTGTGTCGTTATATCTATGGACCCGTCAAAAAAACCAATGTGGCACAAATCACGATAAACGGTCTAGTGCTCGATGGTCTTGCGGTCGATGGTGTGACGGACACCACTCAATACGCTCCATTGCTAATCAACCAGATGCAGACCCTTGTAAACCTTGATGCAAAGAACATCTCGGTAACCGATTCATACAATAACGATGCGAGAAAAAAGATTGCAGCTACAAGCTTGTTTGGCAAGCTCGGCGTGGGAGACAAGGCCAATCAGGTCACAGCAAAGTTCGAAAAAATCAGCTTGCCCAGCCAAAAAGGCAATACGATTTTTACCCATGCGAGCCTGCTGGAGAGTTTTGGCTACGGAAGCACGAGTACGGGTTCTGCAGACTACACCTTTACTAAGGCCGATGCCCTTGCGGACAAGGTGACCTATGGATCCGAAATTGATAGGAAAGGCACGGAGTACTCCGGCAAGCAACTTTGGTATTACGATGAAGCGACGTATGGCACCCCTAACGGCTTGGTGAAGGCTGGGGATAAGACGGCGAATGTCGATGCCCCGGTGTTCGGTGACTACCTTCCTTATGTTTATAAGGGGAAGGCCACCGAGAACAACGTCCAATACCACGAAATTAAAGTCAACCAGCGTATTCCAAAGCTGATAACGGGATGCGGTACGTATGGCGATCCGTATACCGTTAAGGATGCGACGGAGATGAACGCTATCGCCAACTACATCAACAATAGCGTGGCGTTGGATGGCTGGGAAGTCACCATTGCCGCCGACCGGGGCACACTTTGCACTCGCCACGATGACAATAAAACCGACAATGAGGTTGCGTACGTCTATAAGCAGGCGAACGATACCGGTAAAAAATGGGAGAGGAAGATCGGCGATACGACCGACCCCACGCAGACACTGAGCGACGAAACCATGCACCGCTATATACAGAGTGCGTATTACAGTATCGAGCCTGACAAAGATAGTAAGATTACCGTCGATGCGGCATCGTTTGGCGGGTTTGGCAACAAGGCCAATCCGTTCCGCGGTGTTATCGTTGGCGGTCTGGGTGCCTCGACTGCAACAATTGAGATTGAAAACAACAAGGGCGAGCTTCGCGGCTTGGTTCCCTATAGCTATGGCAGCGTAGTGCGCAATCTGAATATTCGCTATGTGAAGGCGCAAGCGACTATTACTTATCCCGCCAAGGATGCCAAGGATGCCGACGGTGTCCCGGCGGCGTTTTTCGGCGGCGTTATCGGCTGCATCCTTGGCGGCGATAACATTATCGATGGCGTGGTTGTGAATGGGACGACGGCCGATAACCCCACAACTGGCTTTACGGTTACTGGTGGCGGAACTAAGCCACATCTTGTTCCCATCGGCGGCTACGTTGGTGCCATTGCGGGCGGCGGCGTGATTTTCCGCAATATGTCGGGGACATCTTGGCGAGCAGGGACTAAAACAAAGTTCAAAAGTGCTGGAGAAGGCGGTGACAACTTCCAGCTGTACGACAACCCTTATGTTGGTCGCGTGATTGATGGCTATGCCTTTAGCGAGGGCGAGCGCTGTTCCGTTGATAACGGTGATAGCAACTATAAGATCAACAAGCTCGAGAACAAAGGCGTGCCTTGCGTTACCGCTACGGCGGCAAGCGGCGGTACGGCCGCTCAGGTTACGCCGACAAGTACGCAGGGCCTGCTGGTGCTTTCGGCCATCATCAATTCGGGCGCTGCATCGGGAGGTGTTTCGTTGGCCTATGAGGGGAACACGCACGATACGAAAACCTCCTATAAGTTTGGCAACGAGCGATACGGCAAGGCTCGAAACGCTACGTATGAGCATGTGGGAAATCCTGGCGTTGCCGGCGAAGATTTTAAGCGGTCAACCGTCGATGACCAAACGGCTCCCGGTTCCGCAGCTGATGGTTCGAATTCGCCATACCTGGTTAATAGCTATGCCAATGCTGCGACGGGCTCACTTTGTGCGTCATCGGGCATCGAACTGCAACTGACGCTTGACGAAAAGTACGATAAGTACGATATGACCAGCTACGGAAGGGGCTTTACGGGCCTCTCGGGACGCTACGTCTCAAATGCATGCACATCTAGCACGGGCATCAATCGCGATTGCATCGTGCCTCGCATCGCATGTATCAACGGCAATGGCGCTCCCATCACGGTAGGTACCAAAGACGCCGCCTACGGCGCCGTCGAATATGCCGATGACGACTATAAGGTCTCGGGTGTGGGAGGCCTATTCAGTGCTGTGATGTTCACCTCAACCAATGTCGCCCCCAGCGTCACCGCGAACGGCGGCGCACAAGTCAAAGACCTCACCTTTAGCAACTGCAACGTTAAACTTACTTATATCGACGCAAGCGGCAACGCCACAACGGGGGCAGCATCGAACGACTTTATCGGAATCGGCCTTTTGGCGGGAGCAACGGCCAACTACGATGGCAACGCGTGCGGCATCTACCGCAACGTGCAGATGAAGAATTGCACCGTGTCGGGCGCTAAGAGCGTAGGAGGACTTCTTGGTAGCTCGGGTCGTGCCAGCCGAAGGACGGATAACGACATGACCTATATGGTCAATTTCGGCTCCGGCACGAAGGCTCCCGCGTATTTTTGCGACTGTTCGTACACCGGCCTTAACGTCACGGGCGAGAAGTACGTCGGTGGCTATGTGGGTACGGCCGCCTCGGCGTGCGGCGTGTGGACAACCGCGGGCGCTGGGGTGAGCGAAAGGACCGTTGGCAAAAATTCGACCATAACCGCCACGGGGACAGCGCCCTACGTGGGAGGCGTGCTCGGCTTTGCCCAAAAAAGCCATATCTCAGTCAACACCGACATCGGCACCACCAAGGCGCTCCCGTCAAGCACGGCAGTCATCTCTGGGGTAAATGTGCTCGCTACCGGGTCGAACAGCGAAAAACTTATGGGTGCCGGCGGCGTGGTCGGAAGCGCTTATAGCGGCGTTATTTCTATGAGCAATGTGTGCATTGATGGCAAAGGTGGCACCGTGAACGCTGCCATCGGCGATGAGACCGGTACGAATCGGAATATCCGCAATGCGGGCGGCCTGATTGGCGAGGTTACGAGCGGCGGCTACCCCACCCCCAACAAGTACTGGTTTGAGGGCTGTAGCGTCAAGAATGTCAACGTCGCGGGCACCAGCCAATGCTCGGGCGGGCTTATCGGCTACTACTTCAGCAATGAGAGTATTACCTGCAACAACATTACGATCGAGGGCGCTACGATTGCGGGCAGCTGGAGTGGCGGTCTGCTTGGCGCGATTAACAGTGGTTCCGACGTCATCAACGTCACCAACACAAAGGTGTCCAACGCCACGTTTAGCGGAAGGTCCAACGGCGGCATTGCGGGTGATGGGCGCGGCCAGTTCCATCTGGTAAACGTGCTCATGGACAGCAATAGCTACAATGCGGGCAAAACCCAGGGTGTGCTCTTGGGCGAGGTCGACACAAGAGAAAAACAGTACAGCCTTTCCGCAGCGGGCGTGGAAGTAAAGCCCGGTAGTGGCAAGACCACGAGCGACTTGCCGCCGATGGTTTACACGCCCAATACGACCGCTGTTAACAAGAAAACTTATATTGCCTTCGGCGACTACAACGGCAACCTTGCCGCGCCCGACAGGGACACAACGCTCTACGGCGTGGACGATACCGCTACCACGGCATCAAGTCCGTACGTGACCACGAGTCCCGTGAGCTCTCTGGCGGTGCGTGCATCCGACACCGACACCACCGACCGCTATCTGTTTGGCGACGGCGCCGCCATCGAAACCGCGGCAACCATCCAGAGCCAGGCGGGGAACAACGTCGACGGTCGCTACACCTACACCAATATCGGCGGTATCAACGATGCCGGCGCATACCAAAACACGAGCACCTATAGCGCGGACAGCTCGCGTAGCACCTATAACGCTAACAACATTACTTCGGGCAAGAAGGCCAAAACTGACTTCCCCGTACTCGTGATTCCGGGCAACGACACGACGACGGTGGAGAGCTACCTGAACATCGTGACCAACGGAGGCTTTTCCGATGCCCGCCGCCTCAACGGCAGCACCACACACGTGAGCGCTACCGCCGAGGTTTTCTCGCTGAAGGACGGCGTATTCGTCAGGGATGCAGGCGCCTCGCAAACGCCCACACTCAAGGTGCTCAACAACGGCACGAGTTCCATGACCTTCCGCGCGAGTACCGACTGGGACAACGAGCAGGGGCGCTTTACGCTGCTCACCGCCACCTTTAGCGAAGCCGGCCAGAGCTACCGCGTGCAGGTGCCCATCATCGTCAAGCGCATGCTCGAGATTGACTTCACCGCTACCTACTCCGAAGGCGCGAACTTTAAGGCTTCCGACTATGCGACTAAATACGACAAGCACGTGCTTGTGAGCAGCGGCGACACCATGACCGGCTACCTTACCTGGACCTATGGCAGCGCCCGGGGCGAGGCGGTCGATTACGGCTGGAACACACTGCTCGAAGCTGGCGGCTCCATGGGGTCGCTCAACAAGAGCATCACCTTTGGTGCCACGCTGCCCGAGGGCACGCAACTTACGCTCGTGGACACGGCCAACAACAGCCGCGAATATCACTACGCAGTGGGCGCGGGCGGAGCGGTGTCGGTCAAGCTCACCGACTTTGTGGACGCTAGCAACAAGGCCTATTACACCGAGCCGTGGCTGAGCGAAACCGTGGGCGTGGAGGCCAAGGAGGATAAGGATGGCGCCTGGGTCAAGCTCACCGATGCCGAGGTCGAGCGCATGAGCCAGGCCGAGCTCACGAAGACAGCTGGCGCCAAGGTCGATGGCGCGTACTACCGCGCACGCACTTCTTCCGACACGGCGGGCACATTCTATAAGCTCTCCGTTGCCAGGGAAGAGCCCAAGAGCGAGAACTTCTACTTGGTGGTGCGCACGCCGGCGGGCTCCGCGGGCGTCAACGGCTACACCGCCACTACGGTGGACACGAGCCTGAACGAACACATCAACTACCTGCTGCGCAATAAGACCGCAGCTGACGGCAAGGCTGCCGAGGATGGGCATCAGAATACGGCCTCGACCTACAGCGTGGCATCCAACTACACGCACAACCTCGTCGACAACAGCACGCTCGGCATCAAACAGATGGAACTCAAGGACGCCACCTATCCGCTTTCCATGGATGTGAGCGACACCGTGACGTTCGACCCGAACCAGCAATATACGAGCTCAGACGAACTGTACTACCAGCTCGATTCGTCGCTTGTCACCTATCACGACGGCGCCATCGCGGGCTCGGTGGGATACCCCACGGGCACGCAGGGCAGCTATGCGTTTTACGTTAAGGTGGGCGAGAACTACTATACCTGGAATGGGTCGGGCTGGACTCCGGCCGGCGCGACAGAGACTCCGGTGGTGTCGGGGCTTACCTGGAAGAGCAAGAGTGGCGGCGACATGTCGCTCGTGTTGGCCGACGCTAACGGCAAATCCATCGACATGTCGGGTCTGCGCGAGGTCGCTAAGAACCACGACAATGCCTTCACGGTTACCATGAAGGCCGCGCTCACCATGAGCGAGCCTGCCTGCCAGGCGGGCATCGTGGCCTCGCAGAACAGCGGCACCGACCGCTACACCAAGCCCAACTACCGCGCGCATCTTTCCACGCACGCCGACACGCTCAGTACCAGCAGCAACTCGGCATACACCGACGGTAACGCTGGCTACTACCGCACGGATGTGGGCTCGTCGACTATTGCGCTCGAGGCTTCCAAGAAGTCGCAGCTGGGTATCAATATCGATGACCTCAAGTCTGCCGATGGCACAATCGCCCTGGTGGGAACGTATGATCTTTCCAGGCTGTCGGGCGCCGAGGCAATGATTTCCAATGCCACAACGGTGACCTATACGTTGAGCTTGCAGCGCCGGGATGAAGGCCGTTATGTTCCGGTCGTCGATGATATCTCGAAGTACATTACGGTGCTCGGTAGCGACAAGCTGGGCGCGGGCTCGTTGAGCGGCAGCAGTTACGTATTTACCGACACCAAGAAGACTGATGGCACGTTTGCCACGCGCGACGGCAACAGCCTTGCCTTTAAGCATGCATTCCGCGTTAAGGTGAACACCGATGTTGAGACGGCTGGTCAGACCTATGCCAACTACCGCCTGGTGTTAACAGCCAATATGTCCGGTGGCGGTGTAAACGACACGCCGGTCAACGTCAGCAACCTCGATGGTTATACGAACTCTGACTACGTGACGTACACGCTGGCGCGCATCAACACCCAGGGCATTCCCCACGAGACCAACTAGCCACGCAAGGGGCGGCAACCACCCGGTTGCCGCCCCTTTTCTTGCCAGCGCGGACCTATTTGGAGGCCCCGCTGGACAGTTAGTTCAGATTCGTATAACCCCAGACCACAGCAGAGCCATCAGGCACTCGTTTTGGGGCAAAAAGCAGCCCAGAACTACGGTTAGCTGGCCGATAAGAGCTCGATTTGCATTCAATGGGCCACCAACAAGGTTTCTCAGGGGGTCGGAAAATAGTTTCGGAACTGTCAAAAAATACGAATCTGAACTAACTGTCCAGCCGCTGCTGGAGAAAGTTGATTTAGCTTTTCCGACTTCCCATCATCTTCCCAACTTTCCACTTAACTTAACACCTAAGGTGGAAAGCTGGGTAGAAAGCTGGATAGTTAAGTAGAAAGCTGGAAAGTAAGCGAAAGACCGACATGCTAGCTCAGAGGCTGAGGGGTTAATAATTATGAAAACCATACCAAGCGAAACAAAAAGATATCAATCTGGTTGGTAAAACACCATCAATGAGCTGCGGGCTAACTAGCTGCGTAAATTAAACGTAAAGAAATGTCGCGAATAAATAGCAAATGCCCAGATGCCGCCGTTGCGGTTTTCAATTAACTGTTACGCGGGAACAGCAAAATGCTACTATCTAACACGCACGTAAGAAAGCAGATTAACGGTTGAGGCTAAGAAGTGGCAGGTATGTCAGAAGCAACAAGGATTCGCACGCATGCGCCCGAGGTCAGGCAGCGCGCCGTCGAGATCCTCCAAGAGGGGGTCGGTCATCGCTCCCTCGCCGCGGAGCTTGGCATTCCCCAGGCCACGGCTCGTCAGTGGGCCCGCGCATACGCCGTGGGCGGTGCCGACGCCGTGCTTAACGCGGGTTCGCATCACCGCACGTATTCGTACGACGTCAAGCTCGCCGTGGTAAAGGATCGCCTGGAAAACGGCCTGACGGTTCGCGAGGCCATGATCAAGCACAAGATTCCCAGCGAGTCTTCGGTCAAGGCTTGGTGTCGTCAGTATCGCGATGGCGGCGAGGCGGCGCTGGTCGACAAGCCGCGCGTTAAGCAGGCAGAGTAGCAAGAGGGTGCGCCCGCGGGGGCGCATTTTTCTTGCCGCGCCAACTTTTCGGACCGTCGCGAGCCTATCGGGACATCCTCCAACGTGGCCAATAAGCCGCGCGCAGTGGCCCGCGCGCCCGTCGCCGCAGTAAGGAAACGTCGCCCTCTACTCCAATGCGGACAGACGCCTTACCCCGTACGCCTAAAACTCCCCTGTTGACCGAAAACCCGCCGTCGCTACTCCTCAACTGAGCTATAACGTTAAACAATTGCAGCGTTTTTGCATGGGGGAGTGATGGTATGACGCTACTGTATTTCCTTACCCTGTTTCCGCTGGTACCGGCGCTGGGCATGCTGCTCGCGCGCGGTGACCGCGCCCGCGATGCGGTAGGGCTTGTAGGCTCCGGCATTATTATGGCGGTGACAGTTGTAGTCGCCGTCATGTTTTTTGGCACGGGTCCTCAGAGCTTTGAGGTCGCCCCCGGCACCTCGCATGTGCTCTCGATCATCAGCTCCGTCATCGACGTGATCCTGTGCGCCGTCATCCTGTACAACGCGTTCAAATATAGGAACGCGCTTACCGGTGTGCTCGGCGTGGTGCAGCTGGTGGGCTCGCTCGCCTTTGCAGCTATGACGCTGCCCGCGACCGAAGCCGTCACGGCAACGCCGCTCTACCTGGATTACATGAGTGTGATCATGGTGCTTGCCGTCGGCATTGTCGGCAGCCTGATCTGCGTGTACGCCCTGGGCTACATGAAGGACTTCCAGGCCCACGACGAGCACGAGGCCGCGCTGCGCGGGCAGGCGGCGCCCGACCGACGCCCGCAGTTCCTGGCGCTTATGTTCCTGTTCCTCTCGGCCATGTTCGTCATCGTGACAAGCGACAACCTTGAGTGGCTGTTCTGTGGCTGGGAAATCACCACCGTGTGCTCGTTCCTCATGATTGGCTACACGCGCACGCCCGAGGCCATAAAAAACGCTTTCACCCAGATCATCCTCAACATGCTGGGCGGCATCGCGTTTTTGGCCGGACTCATATACCTGCACGTTAACGGCATGCCGCTGACCATCTCAGGCATGATCGAGCTTTCCGGCGCCGGAACCGCGCAATCCGCGCTGCTGGTCATGCCGGTCCTGTTGCTGTCGCTTGCCGCGCTCACCAAGGCCGCGCAGATGCCGTTCCACACTTGGCTGTTGGGTGCCATGGTTGCCCCCACGCCTACGAGCGCCCTGCTGCACTCGTCCACCATGGTCAAAGCCGGCGTGTTTTTGATGGTCAAGCTCAGCCCGCTCTATGCCATCTATCCCGTGACTGGTTTTATGGTCACGAGTGTGGGTGCCATCACGTTTTTGCTCGCTGCCCTCATGGCCATCTCGCAGAGCAACGCCAAACGCGTGCTCGCGTACTCCACCATTTCCAACTTGGGACTCATCAGTGCCTGCTTGGGTGTCGGCGCGCCCGAGGCCGTATGGGCGGCCATCTTCCTAATCCTGTTCCATACGGTGGCAAAGTCGCTGCTGTTCCTGTGCGTGGGCACCGCCGAGCATCATATCGGCAGCCGCAATATCGAGGACATGGACGGTATGTTCAGCCGCATGCCGCACCTGACGCGCCTGATGATGCTGGGCATCATGGGCATGTTTGTGGCGCCGTTTGGCATGCTCGTGTCCAAGTGGGGCGCCCTGGTGGCGTTTGCGCAGACTGGCAACGTGCTCATGATCATGGTGCTTGCCTTTGGCTCGGCCGCGACGTTCTACTTCTGGGGCAAGTGGCTTGCCAAGCTTTCGGGCGTCGACCCCACGGCTCAAAACGTTGAGGTCAATGTCCATAAGACCGAATGGATGGCGCTCAACACCATCGCCGCGCTGCTGATTCTGTGCTGCGTGGCGTTCCCGGTTATCTCGAGCGGCCTGGTGTCGCCTTACTTGGCCATGGTGTTTGGCCGCGTGCCGTACGTTATTGGCAAGGACGCCATGTATCTGATGGTGGTTATCGTGGCGTTTATCGCCGTGGTGCTGCTGACGTCGTTCCGCGTGAGCAACAAACCGCACGTCAACGTGTACCTTTCGGGTGTGGGGACCGACAATTACCGCCATTTCCGCGGCTCGATGGGACACGAGGTGAAGGCCGAAAAACGCAATTGGTACTCGGAGGACGCCCTTGGCGAGAAGCGTATTGGCCCCGCGGGCAGCGTCGTGTGCTGCAGCATTATCTTGTTTGCGCTGCTGTGCTGCGCGTGGATTGGACCCGAGCGGCTTGCCATGAGTGCGCCCTCGGTGCTGCGCGGCAAGTATTTTGAAGGCTCGGGCGTCGTGGGCATTTTTATTGGCACCGTGGCGTTTGCCTTGATTGCGCCGCTTGTGGGCGGCCTGATCGACGGCGTTGACCGCAAGCTGTCCGCCCGCATGCAGGGCCGCGTGGGCCCGCGCCTGCTGCAGCCCTTCTACGACGTTGCCAAGCTGCTGCGCAAGGCCCCCGCCAGCGTAAACACCATGGACGATACCTACATGGCGTGCGCGCTCATCTTTACCGTGGTGGGCGGCGGTATCTTTGTGTCGGGTTCCAACACGCTGTTGTGCGCCTTTATGGTTACGCTCGCCGCGATCTTTGTGGTGTTGGCGTCCGCCTCGACGCAAAGCCCGTTTGCCCAGGTTGGCGCCGACCGCGAGTTGCTGCAGGTTATGAGCTACGAGCCCGCCGTTCTGCTGATGAGCGTGGGCCTGTACCTTGCCACCGACAGCTTTGATTCCATCGCCGTGACGGGGCAGTCGGCCCCCATCATCGTGTACAGCGCGCCCATTTTCCTCGCGCTGCTCGCGGTGCTTACCATCAAGCTGCGCAAGTCGCCGTTTGACCTTTCGTACTCGCATCACGCGCATCAGGAGATTGTCCAAGGCGTCGCCACCGAGATGAGCGGCGGCACGCTGGCCAAGATGACCCTTATGCACTGGTGCGAGACCGTGCTGTTTTTGATGTGGGTGGGCATGTTCTTTGTCTGGGACAACCCGGTGAGCTGGGTGGTCGCCCTGGTCGTGATGGCCGCGACGTACTTTGTCGAGGTGCTGATCGACAACACCTTTGCCCGCAGCACCTGGCGTAGCTGCTTTAAGCTCGGCTGGGGCGTGGCACTGGTGTTTGGCCTGCTCAACCTTATGCCCATCCTCGTCGACGTGTTTATTTAGGAGGCGGCATCCATGGATCATAAAATGTCGCGCTCGCCGTGGGTTATTCATTACGACGGCTCGAGCTGCAACGGATGCGATATCGAGGTGCTGGCCTCGCTCACGCCACTGTTCGATGCGGAGCGCTTTGGCGTGGTCAATACCGGCAACCCCAAGCATGCGGACATCTTTTTGGTGACGGGCTCGGTCAATGCCCAGAACCTGCCCGTCGTGCGCCAGATCTACAACCAGATGCTCGAGCCCAAGTGCGTGGTGGCCTGCGGCATCTGCGCGTGTTCGGGCGGCGTATTCCGCGATGCCTATAACGTGATCGGCGGCGTGGACCGCGCGATTCCCGTGGACGTGTACGCGCCCGGGTGCGCCATTCGCCCCGAGACCGTGATCGATGCCATCGTGGAGGCGTGCGGCATCCTGGACCAGAAGGAGACCGTGATGCGCGCCGGCGGCGATCCGCTCACCGTGGGCGGTGCCGCTACCTGGGACGGTGGCGTTGAGCTGGGCGAGGACGGGTTTGTGGCCGCGGGGGCCGGGGCTGACGGTGCCGGTGACGCGCCCGCCGCTGGCGACGCACCTGCTGGGACGCCCGCCGCTGCAAAGGAGGCCGAGTAATGCAAAAGGCTATCTATACCACCGTCGGGATCGACGAGCTCCTGTCGCATGTCCAGGCGCTCAAGGGTGTCAACGCGCGCTTTGTGCAAATGCATGCCGAGCGCAACGTCGACGACGGCTCGTATCGCCTGGTCTATACGTTTATCAACGTCCGCGCTGCGCAAGAGCAGATCGCGCGGGACGGAAACTATGCGATCGAGAACCTGGTGGTCGAGGGCATCGACCAGTACCAGGAGATTCCGTCCATCAGCTCGTACTATCCGGCGGTGTTTCCGTTTGAGAACGAGGCCCACGACCTGTTTGGTCTTGCCATTACCGACATGCAGATTGACTTTAGGGGCTTTTTCTACCAGGTCTTGACTGCCGAACCCATGAGCGTCATCACGCCCGAGGTGAAGGCTGCGCGCGAGAAGGCCATGAAAGTCCGCGCGGCCGCCGAGGCCAAGGCGCGCAAGGCCGCAGCCGAGAAGGCCGCCGCTGCGGGGGAGGGCGCTGCGGGCGCCGGCGATGCTGCGAGCGCTGCTGCCGCTCAGCCCGATGCGGCCGCCGGCTCCGATGCTCAGCATGACGATGCTGCTGCCAAGGCCGCGCTCAAAGCCGCCGAGCTGGAAGCAAAGCTCGCCGCCATGGATCCCGAGAAAGCGGCCAAGGTCCGCGCGGCGCTTGCCGCCAAGGCCGCCCGCGACAAGCAGAAAAAGGAGGCGTAAGGTCCATGGCACATCGCTCCGTTATTCCGTTTGGCCCGCAGCACCCGGTGCTGCCCGAGCCGCTTCATCTGGACCTGGTGATCGAGGACGACCGCGTCATCGAGGCAATTCCGCAGATCGGCTTTGTGCACCGCGGACTCGAGAAGCTCACCGAAAAGCGCGATATGCACCAGTTTGGCTACATCGCCGAGCGCATCTGTGGCATCTGCGCCGTGGGCCACAGCTACGGCTATGCCAGCGCCTGCGAGCGCATGCTCGACATCGAGGTGCCCGGCCGCGTGCAGTGTATCCGCACCATTTTGCATGAGCTTTCGCGCATCCACTCGCACCTGCTGTGGCTGGGCCTGCTCGCCGATGCCTTTGGCTTCGAGGCGCTGTTCTATCGTTCGTGGACTCTGCGCGAGCAGATTCTCAAGATCTTTGAGAGCACGTGCGGCGGCCGTGTGATCCTTTCGATTAACGAGATCGGCGGCCTTAAGCACGACATCGAGGACTCCGAGCTGGCGGGTATTGTTCAGACGCTCGATGCCATGCGTCCCGACTACGAGGCCCTGGTGCATACGTTTCTGGACGACGACAGCTGCGGTGAGCGCTTGCACGGCGTGGGCGTGATCAGCAAGAAGGATGCGCTGGAGCTTTCGATGGTCGGTCCGTTCGGTCGCGCCTCGGGCGTGGATTACGACGTGCGCATGTTTGGCGACGGCGCCTATGCGGATCTGGCCGCGTTTGAGCCGATTGTTGCCACCGACGGCGATTGTTATGCCCGTTGCCAGGTGCGTTGCGCCGAGGTCGCACAGGCCATGGACATCATTAAGGAGCTTGTGGGCAAGATTCCGCACGACGGTATCGGCGGGCGCACCAAGCTCACGCCGGCCGACGGCGCGCGCGGCGAGGTTGTGATTGAGCAGCCGCGTGGCGAGGCGTACTACTATGTGCGTGGCAATGGTACCAAGAACCTGGACCGCTTCCGCGTGCGCACGCCGACGTCGCAGAACCTGGCGGGTCTGACGCATGCGCTGCAGGGTGTGCTCCTTGCCAACGTGCCTATGATTATCCTGACCATCGACCCCTGCATTAGCTGCACGGAAAGGTAGGCGCGGCATGAGTTTACTGACATTTGCCAAGACGGCCTTGGGCTCTATGGTCAAGCAGCCGGTCACGGTGTGCTATCCGCAAGAGAAGCTCGCGGCACCCGAGCGCCTGCGCGGGCATATCGTCAACGACATGGATGTGTGCATCTGCTGCGGCATGTGCGCGCGGCGTTGCCCGGCGGGCGCGCTCGCGGTCGATCGCAAGGGCGGAACGTGGTCGATCGACCCGTATGCCTGCGTGGTGTGCGGCGAGTGCATCGAAAGCTGCCCTAAACATTGCCTGACTATGGACACCGCCCGCGCCCCAGTCGCAGCGGACAAGACTCCCACGGTAGAAACCAAGCCGGAATAGCGCGAAAACGGGGCCGGTGGGGCAAAATTGCCCCACCGGCCCCGCGCGCGAACGCGTGTGCGGGCCGCCACGCGACCCGTCCAGCCCGAAAATGACCCGCCTGCCACGAAATGGGCCCATCTACTACTTTTGGGCGCCAACCCCCAACCACGGCAAAAAATGTGAAAACAAAACCGCAGGTAGAACGCCTGCGGTTTTCTGGAAAACGGGGGTATGGTCGGGGGTATCGAGTCAAACGTAGTAGATGGGCAGGTTTCGTGGCGAGCGGTTCCGGCTGATCCCTTGGGGACGGAGGAAAACGGATCATTTTGGTCCCGCAAGGCTTGCGGAGGCACTCGCGCAGGGCCGCCCGACAAAACTATGCCGGTTTACTACGATGAATTCGACATTCCCGACCATGACTGCATTTTTCTAAATATTGCAAGCGTTCTACCTGCGGTTTTGTAAGCGCGCAATTTGCCGTGGTCGAAGGCTGGCGATTCATCGTAGTAAACCGGCATAGTTTTGAAATGGCACCATATCGGTAACAGCCATTTTGCTATGCCGGTGCGGTTGGTCGTCGGGCAACTACCCTCGCAGGTAGGCGATGGCGATTTGGGTGCGGTTGCGCAGGCCCATTTTGGCAAGGATTGAACTGATGTGGTTGCGTACGGTGCCTTCGCCCATATAGGCGGTGGCGGCAATCTCCTTATTGTCGAGGCCGCGGGCGATGAGCTCTGCGACTTCGAACTCGCGGTCGGTCAGGCCGGCAAAGGCCGCGGGCCGGCGGGTCGCGCCGGCCTCGATGCCTGCCCCATCAAAATCGATGTCCTCGATCGCCTTGCCCTCGAGCACGCGTTTACCGTCCATGACCTGCGCCAACGCTGGCGGGATGGCGGCGACATCGGTTTTAATCAGGTACCCGCGGGCACCCAGCTTGAGCGCCGACACAATGTACTCGTCATCCGAGAATGTCGTCAGAAACACCACGCGCGCCGCAGGGTCACGCTCAAGGATCTCGCGTGCCGCCGATAGGCCGTCGCGTCCCGGCATCTGGATGTCGAGCAGTGCGATATCGGGTGCGTGCTCGGCGTAGAGCGCCACCGCATCGTTGCCGTTGGCGCCGGTGCCCACCACTTCGATCTGCGGCTGGGCGCCCAGGATAATCTTGAGCGAATCGACCACTAAGCGGTCGTCGTCGACAACAATGAGCCTCATCGGGCCTCATCTCCTTGCTGTTTGGGAACGGTGGCAAACACGCGCCAGCCGCCGGCGCCGGCACGCGGGCCGGCGGTAAAGGTGCCGCCAAGCGCCTCGATGCGCTCGCGCATGGAGCCGAGCCCCATGCCCTCGGCGACGCCGCGACCACCCGTCCGGGTCCCGCCATTGCCATCGTCGGTAACGATGAGCTGGTAAAACGACGGATGCTCCATGCATCGTACGGTGACGGCCTGGGCGCGAGCGTGGCGCATGGTGTTGGATAGCGCCTCGCGCAGGACCGCCGCAAAGCAGTTCGCGACGTTTGCGGGCGCATGTTCGGTCATAACTTCAAGCTCAATCTGCGGGCCGCCGTCCGAGCGTGCGCCTTCAACAATGCGTTCGAGCTGCACGGAAAGGTCGACGGCGTTGTCGTTGAGCGCGTGGACGCTGGCGCGCACAAGTTGGAGCGCCTCGTCAACGGTGTGCTTGACGTCGGCGAAATCGCCGGCGATGCCGGGCTCGTCGGCGTGGACTACGCGCAAGGCTTCGGCTTGCAGTGAGGCGCGCGTGAGCTGGTGGCCCACGTTATCGTGGATTTCGCGCGCGATGCGGGCGCGTTCGGCGAGTGTCGCGAGCTCGACTTCGTAGTCCTGGCGATCGGCAAGATCGCGGTTGCGCGCTTCGAGCGCGAGGGCTCGTTCCTGCAGCTCGTCGCGGGTACGGCGCATGTGCTGCTGCTCGCGCTCCAGTTGTGCGGTACGCAGCGATAGCAAGGTAGCGGCAACCGAAAGGATGGCAGTCAGTAGGAGCGTTCGGGCGGTGAGCGCGTCGGCGCGAAGGTTCGCGACGAGCGCAAAGACAAAGGCGACGCCAATGCCCAGCGCGACCCAGGCGTGCTCACGGCGCACCCGCCGCGCGATGTCATAGAGGGCGAGAGGCGCAAACGGCACAAACGGCGGCACGAAAACGGCCGCGATGATGTAAGCGTAACTCGCGGCCTCGCTCGCACGCCGGGCGCTTTTCCCCTGCGCGAGCTCGGCCAGCGAGGTGGCAATAACGCCAAGGCAAAACGCCGCGACCAGGCGAGCGTCCACAGCAAGACCCGTGGCGGCCGCAATACAGCACGCCAGAACGATTGATTTGTCGAAAAGCCTGTTCATACGGGTATTGTACGCGAAGCTGCGCGTGGTGGAGGGGCCGCCTGCGCAACCGTGACATTCCTCCCGCGCGGCAAATCGGCGTCGATCGCTCGTGCGAGCGGGGGTTTCGCCTCCGCCCCCCTCGCACTCGTGACAAAGCTCACTGGTGCGCGCCGCCCGCTCCTGCGATGATGCAATCGTACCGGGCCACGACCAACAGAAGGGGCGCCTCATGACAGACATCGTCCATGTCGAAAACCTCGTCAAGCGCTATGACGATCTTATCGCGCTCGACCACTTTAACCTGAACATCGCCCCCGGCGAGATCTTTGGCCTGCTCGGCCCCAACGGCTCGGGCAAGACCACGTCCATCAACTGCATTTTGCAGCTGCTTTCCTACGACAAAGGCACCATCGAGCTGTTCGGCGAGCCCATGACGCCCACGCGTTACGACCTCAAGCGCCGCATCGGCGTAGTGCCGCAGCAGGTGGCGGTGTTTGACGAGCTCACGGTACGCGAGAACATCGACTATTTCTGCAGTCTTTACGTCAACGACCGCAAGCGCCGCCGTGCGCTCGTGGACGAGGCGATCGACTTTGTCGGTCTGGGCGACTTTGCCAAGTTCCGCCCCGGTAAGCTCTCGGGCGGCCTGGCGCGCCGGCTCAACATTGCCTGCGGCATCGCGCACAAGCCCGAGCTCATCTTCTTCGACGAGCCCACGGTGGCGGTCGACCCGCAGAGCCGCAACGCCATCCTGGAGGGCATCTGCCGCCTGCGCGACGAGGCCGCCACGGTGGTGTATACCAGCCATTACATGGAGGAGGTCGAGCAGATCTGCAGCCGCATCATGATCATGGACGGCGGCCGCGTGCTGGCGCAGGGCACCAACGACGAGCTCAAGCGCATGATCCAGATGGGCGAGCGCGTGACCGTCGAGGTCGGCGCCGTCGAGGCCGCCACGGTCGAGCGCCTGCGTGCCCTCGAACACGTGCTCAGCGTTGAACTGTCCGGCGGCGAACTTGTCTGCACCTGCGAGGCGAGCCCGCACAACCTGGTGGACATCCTCGACACGCTGCGCGCTGCCGACGTGGCGCTCGGCCGCGTGTGGAGCGAGCCGCCGACCCTCAACGACGTGTTCCTCGAGATCACCGGCCGCGAGCTGCGCGACTAGGGGGCGGCCATGTTCAACACTATCATCACCACGCTCAAGACGCTATTGCGTCGACCGAGTACATGGGTCTGGGGCGCGATCTTTCCCATTGCGCTTTCAACGATGTTCATGTTTATGTTTGCGAATCTGAGCTCCGACGGCAAGGTCGACCCGGTGCCGGTGGCCGTTGTCGCTGACGAAGCCTGGGGTGCTTCGTCCTTTAAGGACGTGGCGACCTCGCTTGCCAAGGAGGGCGACGATCAACTGCTCGATGTGAGCGAGTACGAAGACTTGGCTGCCGCGCGCAAAGCACTCAAGGCCGGCGAAGTCGCGGGCATCTACACGGTCGATGCCGCGGGCACGCCCAAGCTCACGCTGCTTTCGAGCTACGATAGCTCGCGTGCCTCGTCGGTGCTCACCGACCGTAGCATCCTGGAGACGGTGGCAAGCTCGTATACGCAAAATGCCGAGCTCATGAGCCAGATTGCCCAGGACAACCCGGCCGCCCTTGCCGACCCGGAGGCGGTTGCGCGTGCCCTGTCGCTCGAGGGCGGAACCCGCCGCGTAAGCCTGACACGCACCACGCCCGACGGCACGACCATTTACTACTACGCGCTCTTTGGCCTGGTCGCGATGATGTCTGCCGAGTTTGCCGCCTTGAGCGTCGTCGACCTGCAGCCCAATCTGTCGGGCCTTGGAGCGCGCCGCTGCGTGGGCGGCCTCTCCAAGACGGCGTCGCTGGCCGGCATCTTTGCCGGCTCGTGGCTGGTTTCCTTTGCCTCGATGGCGGTCGCGATTGGCTACGTGCGCCTGGTCGTTGGCGTCGACTTTGGCGGGCGCGAGGGGCTGTGCCTGCTGGGCGGTACTGCATCCGCGCTTGCCGCCACAGGCCTGGGGCTTTTTGTGGGCACGCTGCCCGTTAAGGGTGGCAAGGCGTCCAAGTCGGGCATCCTCACGGGCTTTGCCACCACGTGTGCCCTGTTTGCCGGGCTCTACGGCGAGCCGGCGATGGCACTTGCCGACGATGTCGCCCGCGCCTGCCCGGCCGAGTGCTGGCTCAACCCCGTCAAGCTCATCTGCGACATGTTCAATCGCCTGTATTTCTTTGAGGACCTGGGGCCCTTCGCCGTCCGCGCCGGCGCGCTCGTCCTGATGGCCCTGGTGTTTGTCGCCGCCGCTACGCTGATCTTTGGAAGGAGCCGCTATGAGCACCTTTAAGACCGCGCTTCGCATGGCGCTGGCGCACCCGTTCTACCTGCTCATCTATACGGTGTTCATCTCGCTCATGGGCGTATTCATCGCGGCCTCGGTGAGCTGGAACTCGTCGCAGCTTACCGAGTACGAGCCCTACGACACCAACGTGATCGTGGTCGACCGCGACAATAGCGACCTTTCGCGGGCGCTCACCAAGCACCTGGGCTCACGCTTTGACCTGGTCACGGGCGTCGGCGACGACACGTACGACCTTGCGGATGCGCTCGCCAAGAGCAACAGCGCCAAGGGCAGCGCCGATTGCGTGTTCTTTATCCCGGAGGGGTTTGAGGACGACCTCGTTGCAGCCGCCCGCGCGGGGGAGGCCCTGCCCAAACTCGACGTGACGTACGGCTCCGGCACTATGGCGGCGGCGCTCTCGTCTGCCGAGGCCTCGCGGTGGGTCTCGCTCGCGGGCGCTGCGGCGGCGCTTGAACCCGCTGCTTCCGACGGCGATGTCGCCAAGGCTGCCGAGCATGCTGCCGCCAAGCGTGTCGAGGTCCAGATTGAGCAGGTCAAGGTCGACTCGACTGCCGCCGCCACGCTCGAGTCGTACTTCAACTTTGGCGCGTACGCGATCATCTCGTCGGTCATCGTGTCGGTGGGACTGGTGTTCTCGGGCATGAACGAGCCCGAGCGCGTGCGCCGCATGGAGGCCGGCCCGGTCTCCGAGCGCCAGCGTTCGCTTGCTGTGTTCGCGGCTGCCGCGGTGCTCACCGTCTGCATCTGGTTCGTGTCGAGCATGGTGGGTGTCGTGGGCTTTGCCGGCGCGGTCGCCGAGGTCGGTGTGGGTCGCGTGTGCCTGGCGCTGGCGACGACGCTTGCCCTGGCGTGCACGCCGCTGGCCGTTGGCTTTACCCTGTCGAGCTTGGGCGCGCGCGAGGAGCTGCTCAACGGTGTGGGCAACCTGCTTGGCTTGCTCATGACGTTTTTGGGCGGCGCCTGGATGCCGCTTTCGATGATGGGCTCGGCCGTGCAGACCGTGGCGCATTTTGTGCCGACGTTTTGGGTGAACGACGCGATCAGCAAGGCGCTTGCCTCGGACCTGACGTCTGCTGTGTTGGGCGACATCGCCTGCGACCTGGGCGTCACGGTGCTCTTTGCCGCGGCCATCGCCGCCGTAGGCCTAGCCCTCGCCTACAACAAATCCCGCGCCTAACCGCCTAGTCATTGGGGACGTTCTTAAACGACTAGTCATCGGGGACAGTCTTTGCCGATTCGCCGGCTCGCCGGCCGGGCTGGCAAGGACTGTCCCAATATGTCGGCACTTGGGGACGTTCCTTTCCTGCCGGCACTTGGGGACAGTCCCGGCATTCATTGGGGACAGACTTAAATGAGTGGTTTCAGTCATTTAAGTCTGTCCCCAATGAGTACCCAATGACTGGTTTGGAAAAATGTGCGCCTGTCGCTTAAAAATAGTTCGCTTGGGTTTACTATTACCCTAGAAAAGTAGCAGAAGGCTAACAACGGGGGATAGCATGTCGACAAAGCAAGCCTATGTCCAGGTCAGCGGGCTTAAGAAACACTACGGCGACGGCGATGCACGCCTGACGGTACTCGATGGCATCGACACGTCCATCAACCGCGGCGAGATCTGCGTCATGCTGGGGCCCTCGGGCTCGGGCAAGTCGACCTTTCTCAACCTCATTGGCGGCCTGGAGGATGCCGACGGCGGCTCCATCATGGTGGACGGCTGCGACCTCACGGTGCTCAAGCCTACCGACCTGGGCGAGTATCGCCGCCGTGAGCTGGGTTTTGTCTTCCAGTTCTACAACCTGGTGCCCGACCTCACCATCAAGGAAAACATCGAGGTCACGGCGCACCTGTCCAAAAACCCGCTCAACATCGACGACCTGCTGCGTTCGCTGGGCCTCTACGAGCACCGCAACAAGTTCCCGCGCCAGGTCTCGGGCGGCCAACAGCAGCGTTGCGCCATCGGCCGCGCACTCGTCAAAAACCCGGGCCTGCTGCTGTGCGACGAGCCCACCGGCGCGCTTGACTACAAGACATCCAAGGAAATCTTGCAGCTCATGGAGGACGTCAACCGCACCTACGGCTGCACCATCATCATTGTCACCCACAACGCCGCCATCGCGCGCATGGCCAATCGCGTGCTGCGCCTGCGCGACGGGTGCATCGTCGAGGACGAGCTCAACGAGTCGCCCGTCGCGGCCGCCGAGCTCGATTGGTAGGCGGCGTCATGACACCTCTCGCAAAACGTCTTCCGCGCGAGCTGCGCCGCAATATCGGCAAGTACCTGGGCATCTTTTTGCTTATGTGCGGGAGCATCGCTCTCACCTCGGGCTTTTTGCTCGCGGCGCATTCCA
This sequence comes from uncultured Collinsella sp., assembly GCA_900549345.1. Taxonomy (GTDB): domain Bacteria; phylum Actinomycetota; class Coriobacteriia; order Coriobacteriales; family Coriobacteriaceae; genus Collinsella. The sequence goes on along the minus strand of UROC01000001.1, from coordinate 19,479 downwards.
TCGGTTGCCTTATCGACGACATGCGCGCTGCGTACACGATTGAGGACGGCCGCGTGACCACCTCCTTCGAGGCTACCGACGACCAGCTCAAGGCAGCCGAGGATGCAGCCGACGACGTCGGCGGCGTCACGCTCTACAAGAATTTCTCCATCGACGCCATCATCAAAAAGACCGCCGGCGACGACGGCACCAAGCGCACGCTGCGCACCTATGCGCACCGCACCAAGGTCGATATCGCGTCCTACTGTGAGGGCAAGGAGCCCAAGACGGACGATGAGGTGGCTATCGACCGCGTTTTTGCCACCAACAACGACCTTGTCGTGGGCGATAAGGTCGAGCTCGAGGGCCGCACCTACACCATCTGCGGCATCATGACGCAGCCCGATAGCCAGGCGCTGTTCCTCAACAATTCTGACTTTACGGTGAACACCATCACGTACGGCGTGGCCGAGATCACCGACGCCGGCTTTGCCGCGCTCGAGGATGCCGGCGGCGCGCCTGCCTACACCTACTCCTTTGCCTTTACCGATCGCGACCTCCCCACCGCGGATCGCATCGATGCGGAGCAGGATATGGTCGAGGCGCTGACCGATGCCGATGCGCGCGTGGACGACCTGATCGATGCCGATTCCAACCAGGGCATTGGCTATGCGCGCGACGACGTGGACGGCGACTCCATGATGTGGATGACGTTGCTCGACATCATCATCGTGATCATGGCGTTTGTCTTTGTGGTGCTCACCGACGCCACCATCGAAGAGGAGAGCGCCATCATCGGCACGCTGCTCGCCAGCGGCTATCGCCGTCGCGAGATCGTACTGCACTACCTGGCGCTTCCCGCCATCGTGGGCGTGGTCGCGGCGCTTTTGGGCACCGCACTCGGCGTTGCGTTCTTTACCGAGCCCATGCGCGGTCTCTACTACGGCTCGTACAGCCTGCCGCCCTTCCAGGTGTACTGGAGCTGGGAGATCTTCGTGAAGTGTGCCGTGGTTCCCGCCGCCGCGCTCATTCTCATCACGCTGGTGGGCCTGCTTCGCAAGATGGGCAAGACGCCGTTGCAGTTCCTTCGTCACGAGGCGAGCGGCAAATCGGGCACCAAGCGTGGCCTGCAGCTGCCGGAGCGCATGGGCTTTGTCTCGCGCTTCCGCCTGCGCGTCTTCCTGCGCAACCTGGGCAACTTCGCCACGCTCTTCGTGGGCATCGCGTTTGCCTCGCTGCTACTGCTCTTTGGCCTGGCGATTCTGCCCACGATGACGCACTACGCGGACAACCTCGAGACGAGCCTGGTCGCCGAGCACCAGTACACGCTCAAGGCGCCGCTGGAACTCGAGGGCACTGCCGAGGAGCGCGAGCAGTGGTCGGCACTCGAGCGCTTGCAGTCGGTTGACGGCGCGCTGCTTTCTGCCGCCCAGGATGCCGATGACGAGCTTGACGACGCGGCCGATGCGGCGCAGGCGGCAGCCGATGCCGCGACCAGTGCTCCGTCTGCCGAGAGCCTGGCCGCGGCGCAGGACGCGCTCGCCAAGGTCCAGGACAAGAAGGATGCACTTTATGCGCGCCTCGATGACCTTGCCGATGCCCTCGGCTGCAACCGCGACGAGGCTATCGACCTGATCGACAAGGCCTCTAAGATTGACACCGACAACGACGACATTCACCCGGTCAACACGATCGACAACGGTGCAGGCGCAATCGCGCAGGCCGAGAAATATGCCGTTTACCAGCTGCAATACGACCGCGGCGACGGAAATGGGCAGGAGACGATTTCTGTCTACGGCATTTCATCCGATTCGTGCTATTGGAAAGACCTCAACGTCGGCGACGGTCGCGTTGTCTTTGGCGGCGGCCTGCTCGACAAGTTTGGCTGGAGCGAGGGCCAGAAGGTCACGCTCAGTGACAAGTACGAGGGCGAGCATTATTCCCTTGAGTACGCGGGCAAGGACTGTGCCTGGGGCTCCAAGTCGGACATGAATATCTATATGAGCATCGATGACTTTAATGAGCTGTTCGGCAACGATGCCGCCTACTTTAACGGCTATGTGAGCAACGAGAAGCTCGACCTTGACGCGCGCTACTTTGCCGGCGACACCACGCCCGACGACATGCGCGCCGTGGGCGACCAGTTTATCGGCATGATGAGCAAAATGATCGGCATGATGGTCGGGCTCGCGGTGTTTATCTTCCTGCTGTTTATGTACCTGCTGACCAAGGCCGTTATCGACCATAGCGCCCGGTCGATTAGTTACATGAAGGTCTTTGGCTATCGCGATGGCGAGATCTCGCATCTGTACATCCGCTCGATCACGCTGTGCGTGGCGGCATCGCTCGTGCTGAGCCTGCCGGTCATTATTGGCTCGCTCACGGCCATCTTCCGCTCGATGCTGCTCGCCTACAACGGCAATATCGAGATCTACGTGCCCGCTTGGTCCATGGCGGCGTGCGTGGGCATCGGCTTTGCAACTTACCTGGTCGTGGCGCTGCTGCACACGCGCTCTATCAAGCGCGTCAGCCTGGCCGAAGCCCTCAAGGTGCAGGAGTAGTCATTGGGGACGTTCTTAAACGACTAGTCGTTGGGGACAGTCTTTGCCGGATCGCCGGCTCGCTGGCCGGGCGGCAAGCACTCATTTAAGTCTGTCCCCAATGAGTGCCTAGCGACTCGGCGTTGCGCTTGACTTCAACCCCACTTCAACGGGTACCATCCTCTATGTCTGTAACGCCATATAGACCGAGGGGATAGATCTATGACCGCAACCGCACCCGCAGCACCGGCAAAGGTGTACTTCACCAACCTGCGCACGCATGCTCGCGAGAGCCAGCTCGACAAACTCAAACGCCTCATTCGCCGCGCCGGCATTGAGCAGATCGACTTCGAGAACAAGTTCGTCGCTATCAAGATTCACTTTGGCGAGCTGGGTAACCTGAGCTTTCTGCGCCCAAACTACGCCCGCGCCGTCGCAGACGTCGTGAAGGAGCTGGGCGGCAAACCCTTCCTCACCGACTGCAACACGCTCTATGTGGGCAGCCGCAAAAACGCGCTCGAGCACATCGACACCGCCTACCAGAACGGCTTTACCCCGTATGCCACGGGTTGCCAGATCATCATCGCCGACGGCCTCAAGGGCACCGACGAGGCGCTCGTTCCGGTCGAGGGCGGCGAGTACGTGCGCGAGGCAAAGATCGGCCAGGCACTCATGGACGCCGACATCGTGATTAGCCTCACCCACTTTAAGGGCCATGAGCAGGCCGGCTTTGGCGGCGCCATGAAGAACCTGGGTATGGGCGGCGGTAGCCGTGCCGGCAAGATGGAGCAGCACGCCGCTGGCAAGCCGAGCGTCGATACCACCAACTGCGTTGGCTGCCGTGCCTGCGAGAAGATATGCGCGCACAGCGCCATCACGTTTGACGGTACGCGTGAGCGCGAGCTTGCCAACGGCAGCACTCGCACGGTTCACGTGGCTGCCATCGACCACGATCGCTGCGTGGGCTGCGGACGCTGCATTGCGGCGTGCAACCAGGACTGCATCAAGCCCGACTATGATGCCGCGGCCGACGTACTCAACTACAAGATCGCTGAGTACACCAAGGCCATCGTCGACGGCCGCCCGAGCTTCCACATCTCGCTCGCCATGGACATCAGCCCCAACTGCGACTGCCATCCCGAGAATGACACGCCCATCGTCAACGACATCGGCATGTTCGCGAGCTTCGACCCGGTCGCCATCGACCAGGCCTGCGCCGACGCCGTCCTGGCGTCCGAGCCGCTGCCTAACACCGAGCTTACCGACAGCGCGGCCAAGATGGAGCATAATCACGAGCATCTGGAGGGCGAGCAGGCCAAGGATCCCTTCTGCATCACGCATCCCGACACCGACTGGCGCGCGTGCATCGCGCATGCCGAGAAGATCGGCCTGGGCACGAGCGAGTACGAGCTCATCGAGGTCAAATAGCGCCTAGCTATTGGACATATCAAGCGCTTTTGTAGCGCAACGTTAGTAAAAGCCGCCCGTGAGCACAGCGCCCACGGGCGGCTTTTTGGAAGTGCTAGGGGCCAGATAGACCAGTAAACCGTACTATTTGCTTAAAAATTCTTGTCGAGGAAGTCGTCGACCGTGTTCCAGTAGAGCTCGGGGTCAACTTGCGCGCTCTTGGCGTGGGTGGCGCCGTGGATAGTGAGCTTCTGTTTAACCTTGCTGGCGCACGCGTCGTAGTTTTGGTCGAGCATGTCGTACGGCACAAAGGTGTCCTGGTCGCCGTGGATAAACAGCATGGGAACCGTCGCGTGTTCGAGTTGGTCCACACTGCTCGCCTTATGAAAGTCGTAGCCTGCGCGCACGTTGCACACTAAGTTTGCTACATCGAGCAAGGGAAAGCTGGGCAGGCCGAACACGTCCTTGAGCTGCAGGGAAAACTCGTCCCAAACGCTTGTATAGCCGCAGTCCTCGATAATGCATTTCACGTTTGCGGGCAGAGATTCCCCCGCTACATTCATGGCGGTCGCTGCACCCATCGACTCGCCAAAGACCAGGATGCGCGCCTTGGGATCGGCCGCAACGATCCGCCCAATCCATGCAACGACATCGAGCCGCTCGGGCCAGCCCATGCCGATATAGTCGCCGCCGGAGCGCTCGTGGGCACGGGCGGCAGGCGCGAGCACGTTCATGCCGCGGTCATGGAATCGTTTGGCGTATCGGGCCATACCGATGGGCTCATCGGTGTATCCGTGTAGGCAGATAGCGTAATTGTGCGTGCTCTCTGGGGCGGCAAAATACCAAGCGGCAAGTTCGGTTCCGTCATCTGCGGTGAGGCTACTGCTCTCGCGGTTCTCTTTAAACCATGCCCGTGCCTCGGTTCCCTCGGCATCCGGCTGCTCACTTTCCTTGCCGTCCTTGCCGTCCTGCATCATCTTCATGGTGTATGGAGCGCGGGGATTCAGCGCGAAGTCAAACAGAAAGTTGCCGGCAAATCCGAGCAGCGCAACGACAGCCACCAGTGCAACGATGCCGGCTATCTTGAGCTTTCGATGGGAATGTGCGTTTTGAGCCATGCGGTATTCTCCTATAAGATGTTAATACATCAACATTTAAACCAAGCGCATTATGGATGTTCGCCGTTGATGCGTCAACAGGCAAAGAATGGGTAAACAAAGGGTCACGTATGGTGCAAATTTCGCACGTACCCAGACGCTTTGATATAGTGTTGAGAACTCTTTACGTTGGAGGATGTAACCGGCATGTCCGATTCGAGCGACAGTTCCAAGCCGCGACCCAAGACCGCGGCCGTTCCACACTACACGGTGGGCGAGGAGATCATGAACTCCGTCACCCATGGTGTCGGCTGCCTGCTGGGTATCGCGGGCCTGGTGCTCCTGATCGTATTCGCTGCCCTGCGCGGCGGAGGCCCGGCCCACATGGCCGCGGCGATTGTCTATGGTGTCAGTATCATCCTCGAATACTTGGCCTCCACGCTCTATCACGCGATTCAGCCCGCTCGCGCCAAGCGCGTGTTTCGCATCATCGACCACAGCTGCATTTACCTGCTCATAGCCGGCAGCTATACCCCGTTTTGCCTCATCACGCTCGCAAACGACGGCGGCCCTGCGCTGTTCTTTGCCGTGTGGGCCATCGCCATCATCGGCATCGCACTCGAGTGCTTTTTGCGCGAGCGTCAGCCGCACTGGGTAAGCGGCCTGGTCTACCTGCTGATGGGCTGGCTCGTCGTCTTTAAGCTGCCCGAGCTCGTGTCGCTGCTCAACCCCGTGGCGCTTGCCCTGCTCGCCGTTGGCGGCGTGTGCTATACCGTGGGCGTGCCGTTCTATATCGCCAAAAACGTGCGCTATCTGCACAGTGTTTTCCACTTGTGGGTGCTCGCCGGCAGCATCTTCCAGTTCATGGCGGTGATCCTCTTCGTAATCTAGCGACCGCGCCCACGGCCCCGCTCGCACGGGCGACCGGCGCAACTGCCCTATCCGCTACGTACGTCTCCTGCCAACGTCCCGAATCTTGGAGGTTCGAGAAACTCCCGATGGACATAACCATCTCCCTTATTACCACGCTCGTTCTGACGCTTATCAACGGCTACTTCTCTATGTCCGAGATGGCTCTCACCACGGCTAAGCGCGCCGTGTTGGAACACGATGCCGAGGAGGGCGATAAGCGCGCCGAGCGCGCCGTTCAGCTTGCCGCCGATTCCGACCAACTGCTCGCCACCATCCAGGTCGCCATCACGCTCGTGGGCTTCGCCTCGTCCGCCGTCGCCTCGACGAGCCTGTCCGACCCGCTCGCCACGTGGCTCATGAGCCTTGGCATCGCGCCGCTTTCCGCCATCGCGCGCGGCCTGGCGCCGGTCATCATCACCGTCGCCGTCGCCTTTGTGTCCATCGTGATTGGCGAGCTTGTGCCCAAGCGCATCGGCCTTGCTAACGCCGAGGGCGTATCCAAGCAGGTCGTGGGACCGCTCTCCGTGTTCCAAAAGATCGCCCGCCCGCTCGTGTGGCTGACCGGTGCCTGCTCCGACGGCCTGGCCCGCATCCTGCGTATCAAGAGTGCCGATGACCGCCAGAACGTCTCGGAGGAAGAAATCAAGTACATGGTCTCGGAGCAGGACGACCTGCTCGACGAGGAAAAGCGCATGATCCACGAGATCTTCGACCTGGGCGACACCGTTTCCCGCGAGGTCATGGTGCCGCGCGTGGACACCACCATGTGCGAGGACGACGAGACGGTCGCCGACGTGCTGTCCACCATGCGCCAGACCGGCTTCAGCCGCATCCCTGTCTATCACGAGGACCCCGACAACGTCGCGGGCATCGCGCACATCAAGGACCTGATTCAGCCCGCGCTCGACGGCAAGGGCGACCAGCCCATTGCCGACTTTTTGCGCGACGCCACCTTTGTGCCCGATACCAAGGACATCCTGCCGCTGCTGTCCGAGATGCAGACCTCGCACGACCAGATCGTGGTCGTCGTGGACGAGTACGGCGGCACGGCCGGCATCATCACCATCGAAGATATCGTCGAGGAGATCGTCGGCGAGATCGAGGACGAGTTCGACCCCGACAACAAGTACCTCACGCGCCTCTCGCGCCGTGAGTGGCTCGTCGATGGGCGTTTTTCGTGCGATGACGCGATTGAGCTTGGTTGGCCGCTCGAGGAAAGCGATGATTATGAAACCATTGCCGGCTGGATTTTGGAGCTTTGCGACTCAGTGCCCGACATCGGAGAAGTGTTTGAGGTCGCAGGGTACAAGTTCAAGGTACAGTCGATGCGCGGCCAGCGCATCTCGCTCATTCGCGTGATCGCTCCGGCCGAAACCGATAAGAAGGATTCCGAGTCCTCGGCAGAGAAGCCGACGGCGTCGGGTGCGGGCTCTGCGGACCCGCACGACGGCGACGAGTAGGGCAAGGACGAGTAGGAGAGAGTTATGGCAGGCCTGTTCAACATCCTTAAGGTCACCGTCAGCGAGGACAAGATTTGCGCGCACGTGCTGGTGAACCCCGGCATGCCGCTCATGACCTCGGAGGATATCGAGGCCACGGCGCGCGTGTACTACCTGGTGCCGGCGATTGCCAAGCATCTGTGCCTGGGCGATTCGGGTCGCGAGTTCCAGGACTGCATGGGCCAGACCGAGCTTTGCCACCTGCTGGAGCACGTGACGGTCGAGCTCATGAACGAGACCGGTCTTGCCGGCAGCATCTCGTGCGGTCGCACCCGCGTGAGCGAGCATGATGAACGTGTCTTTGAGGTTGAGCTTTCGTGTCCCGACGACGCGTTGGCCATTGGCGCGCTGTCATCGGCGACCTTTATGATGGACTGGGCGTACCTGCACGCTGACCAGCCGGCCCCCGACGTGGAAGGCACGGTCGCTGGCCTGCGCAACCTGGTGCTGGGCATGCGCGCCGAGGCCGAGGGCAAGGACCCGCACGAGGCCGTTGCCGCTGCGAACGGCGAGGACGTGGCCGAGGATGCGCCCGAGCACGACGCTCCTGCCGACGCCGGCGCTAAGCCCGTTGCCGAGGCGCCTGCTGGGCCCGAGTCTGCGGAGCCCCAAGGCGTTCCGAGCTTTGACGACGAGCCGCAGATGCCAATCGATACCGAGGGTGCGGTCGCCGAGAACCACGAGGCCCCCGCGGCCGTCTTTGGCGGTGCGGCAACGGCTCCGTCCGGCTCGGCGCACGAGGGCAACCTGCCGCTCGTCGATGGCGCCGGCGAGGATCCGGCCGCCACGGTCGCCATGCCGGCTGCGCCTCAGGAGTAGGCTCACTCGCTTATCACCATCATGTACCTGCGCTTTTACCGTACGCAGATGAGCGCGACGGCAAGTGTTGCGCTGCGGGTATAATGGACAGCATTCAAACGGTGGGCATCGAGGTGCCCGCAGGAGAGGAATGATCATGGGAAAGACTTTCAGCTTTGTCTCCGGTGCGCTCTTTGGTGCTGCTGCCGGCGCTATCATCGGCGTTGCTCTGGCCCCGCGCTCGGGTGCCGAGACCCGCGCCATGGCCGCCGATATCGCCAACGATGCCTGGGACAACATGCGTGACACCTACGAGCACGGTGCCGAGGAGGCTCGTGCCGCGGTCAACGACTTTGGTCCGATGGTCGACGCCAAGACCGATGACCTGCGCGCCAAGGTCGACCTGGCCCGCGAGCGCATGGACCAGCTTCGCGAGCAGCTCAACGATGCCATCTCGGGCGGCAACGTGACGCCCGCTGCCGACGTCGTGGTCGAGAACGTCGCTGAGGCCGACACCGAGGCCACGGAGCCCTCGACCGAGGCATAATGCGCGCAGGGGATTTTGTCGGCGTCAAGGTTTACCGCAAACCTGCCGAAGACAAGCGCACCAAAAAGGACGGCACGCCGCGCAGCCCTAAAAAGCTCGGCAAGATTCACTTTCCCGTCTTTACCCCGGGCGGCACGCGCGTGGTGGGCTTTATGGTCCGGCAGTCCGATATCGCGGGTATGATCGAGCGTCCCGACCGCTTTGTGGCGCTCGATGCCATCGGCGTCTATGAGGGTGCTGTCGCGGTCGACGACGTCAAGGGCACCTATGATGCCGCCGCAGCCAAGCGCCTCGATATCAACCTGGACGATTGCATCATCTGGGTCGGCATGGACGTGCGCACGGAATCGGGCGATGTCGTGGGCTACTGCTCGGACGTTGAGTTCAAGCCGCGCTCGGGTATTGTGCAGATGTTCTACGTGACCGCCGGTGCCGCTTCGAGCGTGCTGGTGGGCGACACGCAGGTGCCGCCGACGATGCTGCGCGGCTACGAGAACGGTGCGATGATTGTCTCGGACGAGGTCAAGGCGCTCGGGTATTCGGGCGGCGCGGCCGCCAAGGCTGCCGAGGTCAGTGTCGTGGTAGGCGATAAGGTCAAGAAGGGCGCCAAGGTGCTCGATGACAAGGGATCGGTCGCCGTGGACAAGGGCAGTCGTGCACTGGGCAAGCAGCTCGGCAAGACGCGCGGTATGTTCAAGGCCTTTAAGGACGAATATCAAAAGGCGAGCGGGGGCTCGTCAAAAGCTAGCAAATAGAGACGTACCAAATGATGGGAGGCGAGCCGGAGACATGTTGCTCCGGCTCGCTGTGTTTATGGGGGAGGGCACATGCGCCAAAACGGATCTAACTTAAACGGGCGCTCGGGTGCGCGTCCGACGGCGCACCGCGACCTGGGGCAGCTGCCCAGTGGTCAGCGTCGACGTCGCCGTAAGCCCGGCGCGATGTACCTCAACCATAGCCGTGGGTTTAGCGATCGCAGCGCGCGTATCGGCAACGGGCGCTCGCCGCGTCGTCCGTCTCGCCTGCCCTATGCGCTCATCGCCGTGGGTTGCGCGCTCGTGCTGTTTATCGCTGCCGTCGTGGGCTACGTCAACCGCAGCGTGGACGTGGAACTCAACGGGCAAAAGACCGCGGTGCGCGTGGGTTCTACGTTGCAGAATCTTATCGACGATCAAAGCCTGACCGAAACGTACGACGCCGGCGATCTGCTGGCCGTCGACGACAGCGTGCTCAAGCGCCATGGCGGCGAAAAGCTGTCGGTGAAGGTCGACGGCAAGCGCGTGAAGCAAGGCAAATGGGATAGTCGTGAGCTCACGGGCGGCGAGAAGGTGACGGTCAAGGATGGCCGTAACACCTACGAAAAGCACGAGGTCCAGGCCACGACTATCGAGTCAAAGCTTAAGGTCGAGGGCACGGGTGCCATTGAGTATGTCAAAACCTGGGGTGTTCAGGGCCGCTCCGAGGTATGGGTCGGCGAGCAGTCGGGCAAGACGCAGGACCGCGGCGAGGTCGTGCCCGCCACCGACTGCGTAGTCGAGTGCGCAAGCGTAGCGCCCAAGGGCAACGAAAAGTACGTGGCCCTGACATTTGACGAGGGTCCGAGCGGCGCGACCAAGCAGATCTTGCAGGTGCTCAAGGAAAAGGGCGTCACGGCGACGTTCTTCCTTTCGGGCGATGCCGCAGAAGCCTCGCCCGCTACTGCCAAAGCGATTGTCGATGCCGGGTGCGAGATCGGCTCCAACAGCTACAGCGATGATTCGCTCAAGGGCGAGGATCGCGAGACGGTGCGCAAGCAGATCACGAAGGGCACCGAGGCGATTAAGTCGGCGACCGGTGTCGAGACGATGTTGCTGCGTGCCCCCTACGCCGCGTTTGACGAGCAAAACTGGATCGATTCGATGGACCTGGTGTCCGCCGTGGTTTCGTGGAATATCGATTCGGGCGACTGGCTGCTCAACGGCGCTGACGAGCAAGTATCGACCGTGCTCGACTCGGTGACGCCGGGCAATATTGTGCTGCTCACCGATAGCGATGAGTGCGCCGAGCAGACGCTCGAGGCACTGCCGCAGATTATCGACGGCCTTGTCGCCGACGGCTACAAGATCGTGACGCTCAGCGACCTGGTCAAGACGGACACGGCATTGAGCAAAAAGCTCACCTCGCTCACCAAGGTTTCCATGCCCAAAAACGCCGTGTTCCCCCAACTTCCCGAGGACGATGACACCACGGACTAGTCATTGAAGAACGTCCCCAATGACTATGTCACGGATACGTCAGTGTTTGGTATGCCTGCAATGTGCAGCGCATAAATTCGGTGCCGCAGCGCGATGCTGATGCTATAGTTACTGCGGTTAATGAGGGTCAAGAGAAAGGTTACAGGTGAAATCCAAACCTCGACCATACAGTCGATGACCCCATGCAGGTGCTTTCTGCGCGTGCACGGGGTGTGAGCGCCGAGCGGCGTGCCGCCTGCGCATGCGTATATATGTCTAAAAGTCCACGAATTGCGTGCCGGCATGGTCACGCGGTCCGCAGGAATAATGATGGGGAGCACCATTGAATTATCTGAGTGAGATGCTCAAATTGCCGGTCTTGGACGTCGACGGCGAAAAGCTCGGCGTTGTGAACGATTTTGGCATTGCAACCGGCGAAGTTTTTCCGCACGTGACGTCGCTCGCGTTCCGTGGTCCCGGCAAGACGCCGTTTATGATCAGCTGGCGCAAATGGGTCGACCGTATCGACGAGACGGGTGTACACCTTAAGACGTCGGCCACCGAAATCCGTTTTTCGTACCTGCAGCCGACCGAGCTGTTGCTGGCGCGCGATGTTCTCAACAAGCAGATTGTCGACACACAGGGCATGAAGGTCGTGCGCGTCAACGACATCAAGTTCTCCATGTCGGGCGAAAATCAGCTGCGCCTGCTGGGTGCCGAGGTCGGTGCCCGCGGTCTGCTGCGTGCAATCAGCCCCGCGCTCGAGCACGTCGTCGAGGGCTTTATGAAGCACCTGGGCAAGCCGCTCAGCGAGGACATTATCGCCTGGTCTTATATGGACCTGCTCGATCGCTCGACTAAAAACATCCAGCTCTCGGTGTCGCACAAGACGCTTGGCGAGCTGCATCCTGCCGACATCGCTGACATCATCGAGCAGCTCGATCCGCGCCTGCGCGCGCAGGTGTTCGCCCAGCTCGATACGGCACAGGCCGCCGAGGCCATCTCGGAGTTCGATGACGACGAACTCATGACCGAGATGCTCGAGGGCCTGTCCGATACCGACGCATCGTCGATGCTGGCCATGATGGACCCGGACGACGCTGCCGACCTGATCGACGAGCTCGATTATGAGAAGGCCGAGAAGCTCCTGCGCCTGATGGGCGTCAAGGAGGAGAAGGCGATTCGTAATCTGCTGGGCTACGAGGACAACACCGCCGGCCGCATCATGACCTCGGAGCTTGTCTCGCTGCCCGCCACAGCGACGGTCGGCGATGCCATCGAGGCGATTCGCAAACTCGACGAGGACTTTGAGAGTGTCTATTACGTCTATACCGAGGATCCGAGCGGTATGCTGACGGGCGTGCTTTCGCTGCGCACGCTGATCGTGGCCGACCGCGACGCCACGCTGGGCCAGCTCGCCTATCGCGATCTGGTCTACGTGTCGCCCGACGAGGACCAGGAAGACGTGACGGACGAGATGACCAAGTACGACCTGGTTGCCATCCCCGTCTGCGACGAGAACCGTCATATCCTGGGTATCGTGACCTTCGACGACGCCATGGACGTTATCGCCGAGGAGCATCAGGAGGACCTGCAGATCGCCGGTGTCGGCTCGGGCGATAGCGCGTCGGACGACTCGACGAACGTGCTCAGCTGGTTCGTGCATCGTCAGTACTGGGTTGTCGTGTGGGGCATCGCCTCGTGCATTATGGCGACGGTGCTGGGGACGGCGCTGGGCTCCGCGCATCTGGTGGTGTTCCCCATGTGCGCCATGCCGCTCGTGCTGCTGGCTGCCTCGCGCATGGTGTCGTTCGTCAAGAACTACTTCCTCGAGTACGACGGTCACGACGACGAGCCCAAACCGTACCTGGGATTCTTCTTCCAGAGCACGGGCATGGGTCTGATCCTTTCGCTTGTTACTTACCTGTGCGCGCAGCTGGTGCGCACCGCTGCGTTCCCCGATGCCTCTATGTTTGAGGAGCAGCTCTTTACCGGCTGCTTTAACATTGCCGCCATCATCTGCCTGGTGGGCAACATGAGCGCCGTGATTTACCTGATGGTGCTGTTCTGGCGCGACGAGCACGACCTTAACACGTCGGGTACCGCCATGAACGTTATCGCCGTCATGATCTCGTGTGTGGCGTACTGCATCGCCGCGGTGCTGCTCACCATGTCGGTCATGGGATAGGTGGTCGCGTGCAAAACACGAAGCAAAAGGCGAGCGCCAAGCAAAAGCTGACCATCGCCGCCATCTTTGGCGCTATGGGCCCCGGTCTGTTGGCGGCGCTTTCGGGTAATGACGCCGGCGGCATCGCCACGTATTCCAGCGCGGGCGCCAGCTATGGTTACAAGATGCTCTGGATGCTTCCCGTCATGACCGTGCTGCTCATCGTGACGCAGGAGACCGCGGCGCGCTGCGGATGCGTCACGGGTAAGGGCCTGGCGTCGCTCATTCGCGAGCGCTTTGGCGTGCGCAAGAGCGTGCTGGCCATGGCGGCGCTGTTGATCGCCAACACGGCGGTGACCATCTCGGAGTTTGCGGGTATCGCGAGTGGCCTTGCCCTGTTTGGCGTGCCGGCGAGCATTTCGGTGCCGCTCGTGGCGCTGCTGGTGTGGATGCTTACCATGTCGGGCAGTTTCCAGCGCATCGAGAAGATTTTGCTGCTGGTAAGCTGCGTGTTCGTGACCTACATCGTCGCCGCGTTTATGGCCGGCCCCAACTGGGGCGAGGTCGCGGTCGACTTGGTCGTCCCCAATATTCAAAACGACCCCAGCTACGTGTCGCTCGTGGTCGCAACGATCGGTACCACCATCGCACCGTGGATGATCTTCTTGGCTCAGAACAACGTGGTCGATAAGAATGCGGGCGAGGACGACATCGTGCTGCAGCGTATTGATACCGTGAGCGGCTCGATTGCTGCTGATATCATTGCGGGCTTCATTATCATCACGACCGGTACGGTGCTGTTCCCGGCGGGTATTCAGATTAGCGATGCCGCCGATGCCGCCCGCGCGCTGGAGCCCATCGCGGGCCAGTGGTCCACGGTGTTGTTTGCCTCGGGCCTGGTCGCAGCGAGCTTTTTGGCTGCCTGCGTGCTGCCGGGCGTTACGTCGAGTGCCATCTGCGAGGCATTTGGTTGGGAACGAGGCGCCGATCGCAGCTGGGACGAGGCCCCGGTCTATCGCGGCATCATTACGGCCATCATCGGCATTTCTGCCGTATTGGTGCTCATGCCCGGCGTCGATTTGTTCCAGATTATGATGACCTCGCAGGTCATCAACGGCGTGCTGCTGCCCGTAGTTTTGGTATTCCAGGTGGTTATCGCGGCGGATCGCCACATTATGGGGACCAACCGCAACGGTCGCGTGTGGAACGTGCTCACGTGGGCGACTATCGGCGTGATTACGGTGCTGACGGTCGTCATGTTTGTGCTGCAAGCGATGGGCTACAGCGCGTAGCGCCTCTTTTGGGTTTCGAGCGGGCCGCGGCCATGGGCTGCGGCCTCTTTTTTGCCCGCTACAGGGGGTCAGTTATATAACGATGGGCAAAAAATGCCAAATATGAGTACTGTTGCTAGACTGATGACATTTACGGCCAAGAAGATAATGAACATAACCTATAGTATGTTCATTAAAATTGGCTCCAATACACCTTAAACAAGTCAGGTTGGCTGCTTTAGGGGGTTGTAGGGGTTGCTCGGACGTCATTTTGGGTGGTTTTGCCTGCTACTAAAATGGTAACAGTACTCATATTTGCCCTTTTTTGCCCACAGACCTTTGAGGTTGCGGCGAAAAGGGCTTGTTTTGATTGTTTGGGGCAGGCGCGAGGCGCGGAAACGATGCCTGGAGCGGCGGAGCGGCTTGAAATTCATCTCTAGAGGTCTTCATTGGCTGCGCCAGAAGTGCCTCAAGGTGCCGGTGCAAAAGAAGCGTCCCTAACTGCCGCAGGGGGCGTCGGCCACGGCCGACGCCCCCTGCGGGTGGAAGCAGATTTGGCCGCGTGTTACTTGTCGGTGCCCAGCTTGTGTGGTTTGTAGGCGAGGGCATTGACGAGTGCGTCGGCGGCGGATTTGACGGTTGCCGGCTGCGGATCGTTGACGTGGTCCTCGGGGTGCACGGGCAGGTCTTTCTTGACCGCATCGTGGATCAGGTTGAGGTATTCGGTCACGCCGGTGGTCGACAGGTGCGTGCCGTCGCCGTCGAACAGGTCGTTGCGGTTGGCGCTGTACCCGTACCAGTCGACAACGCGTACATTCTTGTAGCGCGTGGCGGCGTTGGCGATGGCCTGGTTCGTGGACCCGACCCACGGCTGCGGGCTACGCGTGTTTACAAACACGACAATGCGCTGCTCGCCGGCGTCGGCCATGATCGCGTCGACCTGGGCGTCCGTTACCAAACCGTTGGTGCCCAGGGCAAAGACCACGATCTTGCCGGCAAGGTTCTGCTGGATATAGCCCTCAAATGTCGCGCGGCCAGCATCAAACTGGCGGCCCTTTTCGGCATCGATATGGCTGTGCGGGAACACGCCGTCAAAGGAATCAACGGCGCGCAGCGACACGGAGTCACCGATCATCAACAGGTCGTAGGAGCCATCGGGGAAGCCGTCGTTGTCCTTGTCGGTGTCGTCGGCCGCCTGCTGGTCGGTGGGCGCGGTGTTTTTGGCTTCCTTGTTCAGAACTTCGGCGCCCTCGCCGCTCAGCGCAGACGTCTCGGGCACAAAGACCAGGCCGCCCAGTGCGACGACCAACACGACGGCGCAGGCTGCGCAGACAGGGACGTGCGCGCGTGTCCAGTTGGCGGGCGTGGTGGTGCCATTGCGGAACTCGGCGACGGTGCGGCCGAAGGCGCCCTTCCTAAACGGCGTTTCGATAAAGCGATAGGAGCACTCGGCTACGGCGACCACCAGCAGCACCTGCAAAATGTACTGCCACCAGGGCGTATCGTTGATGTTGGCGACCGGGTTCATGAGCAACAGCAGCGGATAGTGCCACAGGTAGATGCTGTACGAGCGCTTGCCGACCCACACGAGCGGCTCGGCGGACAGCGCGCGGGCAACCATTCCCTGGGGCTGCACGCAGGCCGCGATGACCATGAGCGTGAGGATGGAACATAACAGCGTGCCGCCGCGATACTGGAACGCGGTGTAGCCGTTGGTGAGCGCGACCATGGCGGCAAGGCCAACCAGACCCACGACGCCCAACACATCGATGGATGCGGGCGAGGACCAAAAGCGCACGAGGGCGCTCGGCTGTGCCGGAGCGGTCTCGGCTGCTTCGTCGGCCTTCTCGCCAGACTTGCCCTCGGCGTTCTTGCCGTGCTTGGCGGCGCCAGCCAGGCGATTGAGCCCCAAACGATGTGCGAGACGCACCGGCGCCAGGTCGCGATCGGGGATAAAGGCCATCCAGGCGCCCAGCAGCAGCGAGAACACGCGGGTGTCGGTGCCGTAGTACACGCGGCTGGGGTCGGCGGCAGGGTTGTAAAGCACCATCATGGCGAGGGCAGATGCCGCGGCAAGGCCCAGAACCACGCGGCGCGTGTTGGGCTTGCTCACATGCATGGATACCATGGCAAACAGCAGTGGCGGCCAAATCAGGTAGAACTGTTCCTCGATGGCAAGCGACCAAAAGTGCGTGAGCGGCGAGGGGTCGCCCAGGGCATTGAAGTACGAGACGTTTTGGGCAATCTGCCACCAGTTGTTGA
This sequence comes from uncultured Collinsella sp., assembly GCA_900549345.1. Lineage (GTDB taxonomy): Bacteria > Actinomycetota > Coriobacteriia > Coriobacteriales > Coriobacteriaceae > Collinsella. The sequence continues at coordinate 2,787 of UROC01000001.1, read as the reverse complement.
AGAACAGCAGCGACGGTAGGATGTCGGGGCGCATCTTGGTGAGCATCACGTGGTTAAAGATGGTGCACAGCGCGCAGGTCACGAACACTACCGTTACCACGGCAGGGACCAGGCGACGGATGCGGCGAATCCAGAAGCTCTTAAGGTCGATGCGGCCGGTCCTAGCGACTTCGTTGAGCAGCAAGCGCGTGATCAGATAGCCCGAAAGCACAAAGAAGATCGTGACGCCGAGCAGGCCGCCCTGAGCCCACGTGAGGTTGAGGTGATAGAGCACCACCGCGACGACGGCGAGCGTACGCAGACCGTCGAGCGCAGGAATGTAGCGAGATTTGGGGCGAGCGGTCGCCTGCTGGTCGGTAGCGGACGAGCGTGTGGCGCCGGTGTTGGTCTTGGCTGCATGGGCACCCTTGTTGGTGGGCGTTCGATGCGGGCTCGGGCCGCGTCGCGACTCGCCGGTGCGGCGGTCGGCGTGCGGGCGTTCGTGCGGCGCCTGGTTATCAGGCGCGCGGCGCGGGCCGCGTGGGCTCGATTGTGGGAATTGCTCCATAAAACATCATCCAATGACGAGAATAATCGGCACATATTCATTGTAGCTGCCTGCTCCTGTGAATGCTTGCTGCTGGCGCAACCTCAAGGGTGCGTTCACATCAAAGTGAACTAAAGTTATAGGGGTGCGAGAGCGCGCGATCGACGCCGACGGTGGGCGTAAGGCCTGCAGACGAGGAGGTTTCCATGGCAGACAACGGCATTGTTGCGGTGTTCGGCAGTATGAACATGGACCTTTCGGTGGCGTGCGAGCGCATGCCGCGCGCGGGCGAGACAGTCGGTGGCAGCGGTTTTATCACCAATGCTGGTGGCAAGGGCGCTAACCAGGCCGTCGCCGCCGCGCGCATGGGTGCGCGCACGTGCATGATCGGCGCGGTCGGGCGCGATGCGTTTGGCGATGCGCTGGTGGCGGGGCTTCAGGATGCCGGCGTGGGCGTTGAGTTCGTGGCGCGGCGCGACGACGTGGAGACGGGCACGGCGACCATCATTCGCTGTGAGAGCGACAACCGCATCGTGCTGTCGCCGGGTGCCAACCATGCGCTTGCAGGCGATGATGTGGCCCGTGCGCTGAGGCGCCTGGTGGCCGATGGGCTCGACGGAGGCGCCAGAGAGATTGCCCCGGCTGCCGGAAGCGTCTTTATCGCCCAGGGCGAATGTGACCTTGCGGCGACGGCCGCAGCGCTCTCTTGCGCCCACAGGCTGGGGTTCTATACGGTCTTTAACCCCGCACCGGCCTGCGCCCTGCCGGCGGGTGCGTGGCCCGCAGTCGACCTGGTCTGCCCCAACGAGACCGAATGCCAGGCGTTGACGGGCATTCTGCCCGCAGATGACGCGAGTTGTGTCGAAGCGCTTAATGCCCTGCTCGGCAAAGGCGCTGGCGCCGCGGTCATTACGCTGGGCGGTGCCGGCTCGGTTACGCTCGGTGATGACGGCGAGCTGCTGCGCATGCCGGCGCTTTCGAGCTCGGTGGTCGACACCACGGCGGCCGGCGATACGTTTATCGGCGCGTTGGCGGCGGCTCGCCTAGAGGGCTTGCCGCTCTTTGAGTGCATGGCCGCGGGTGCTCGCGCCTCGGCGGTGACGGTGTCGCGCCTGGGCGCTCAGCAATCGATTCCCACGCGTGCCGAAGTTGAACATTGGTTTGGTTAAACGATAAAGACGGAGAAGCGGAGTAGAACAATGGCAACCAAGAAGCTGATCCTTGATCTGGATATGGGTGTGGACGATGCGATGGCGCTGGCCTATGCCATCGCGAGCCCCGAGGTTGAGCTCGTGGGCATCACCACGTGCTTTGGCAACGTGCGCGTCGAGCAATCGGCGCACAACTGCCTGGCGGTGCTCGACCTGTTGGGTCGTCCCGAGGTGCCGGTGTACCTGGGCGCCGATCGTCCCATTAAGGCGACTGAGCCCTATACACCGCCGGCGTCCACCACGCTCATTCACGGCAAGAACGGCATTGGCGGGGCGAGCGTGCCCGCGTCGCCATACGAGCCGGTGGGGGCGACGTCGGCCGACGGTAACGCGGCGGTCGATTACCTGATTGATGCTGCGCGCACTTATGGCCCCGATCTGATCTACGTGGCGACCGGTCCGCTCTCCAACCTGGCACTTGCCCTGGAGCGCGATGCGGCGGCGATAATGTCTATCGGCCGCGTGGTCGTGATGGGCGGTGCGCTCACCGTGCCCGGAAACGTGAGCGCGGGCGCCGAGGCCAACATGGCAAGTGATCCCGAGGCGGCCGATGCCGTGCTGCGTTCGGGCCGCAAGCTCACTATGGTGGGGCTGGATGTGACGCATCGCGTGGTGCTCACGCGTCGCGACATTGCCGGCTGGACGGGCTCGGGCACCATGGCCGGTTGCGCGTTTGCGAGCATGGTGGAGCACTACATTGGCTCGTACGAGATGAACGCCCCCTACCTGGGTGGCTGCGCGCTGCACGATCCGCTTGCCGTCGCCGTGGCGATCGACCCCACGCTCGTGGGCGCGCTCGGCTGTAACCTGCGCGTCGACCTGCTGGGCGAGTATCGCGGCCGCACCATCTGCGATGAGCGCCGTGTGACCGACCCCGACAAGAGCGCACTCGTGGCGCTGACCGTCGACGCCCCGCGCTTCCTGTCCGAGTTCAAGGCGCGTATGGCCCGTGTCCTGGGCTAAATGTTTTTCACGCCCCGTCCCATGTAGTCAATTTGAACTGCCTCCCATTTCTTGGACACAAGAAATGGGAGGCTTTTTTATGGCTGG